>DATMZU010000267.1:0-15682 GCA_035607435.1 Thermoanaerobaculia bacterium
CGAGGCGCCGAGGTGGACGAAACCGTGCGGCTCCGAGCCTCCTACACCCGGCGCGAGATCGACGATCCGGGTCGCCACCCCGTCGGCCACCCGCCAGGGCTCGCACCCGGTACCGTCGGTGCTGATCGAGACGATCGCGACGCCCGGCTCCACCCGCGGGAGGTCGGGATCGTGCGAACAGATCTCCTCGCCGGCATTCTGATCCAACGCCAGCACCCGCCGGGTGCCGGCCGCCGTGCCGTCGGTCTCCCAGAGCTCGTCGATGCCGTCGGTCCTGAGATTGCTCAGATAGAGCTTCCGGCCGCCCGGCATGGGCCGCGGCGATCTCGCCCCGGCGGGAATCGAGGCGCCGCCCCCCGCCTCGCCCGACAGCCGCACGAACGGCCCGGTGCCCACGATCGAACCGTTGCTCGACCAGAGATCCCAACCGCGAAGCGACGGCCCGAGCGTGCCGAACAACACACGGTCGCCGCCGTCGAGTAGGAAGAAATACGCTCCGTCCGCCGGCCCGGGAGCGAGGTCCACATAGGAACGCGTACCGGGCCCCGTGCCGTTGCTTTGCCAAAGCTCGACTCCGCGCGCGCCGTCGCTCGCCAGGAAGAACGCCCGCCCGCCGATCACGATCGGATCGCGAAATCCGACCGAATCGCAGGGGCCGGGGCAGAGATCCAGCAGCAACGAAGTGCCCGCCGCAGTGCCGTCGGTCTTGTACAGCTCCATCCCCAGCTGCGGCGTGCGCGCCCAAAACAGCGCCCGGTCGCCGAACGAGACCATGGAGGTCGGACTCGACGACAGATTCGGACCTAAGGAGTGGCGAACGTCGCGCACCAGAGAAGCGGGCGTCACGGCGTGGGCCGCAGCGGCGAGCATTACGAGCAGAGCGGTGGTAGTCCAGACGCGAATCGCGGCATGGCGGATCATCGGTGATCTCCTGGGCGCCGCACCTTGCCTGTCGCGCGGCCCTCGTAGGTTCGGTTCTGTCTTGTCTTACGAAACCGGGTGAGAGAACGTCGCGCCATCGCGCAGCACCAAGTCGAGGTCGCTCGCTTCGTGGCCGCCACTACTGACCCGACTGCCATACGCCCAAACCTCCGCATGAGGAGCATGGGCTCGCAGCAGGGCGAGAACCCCGCTGTCCTAGATCACCACTGTTCTTGCCCGGAACACCACTGTTCTGGCTCAGATCACCACTGTTCTGGCTCAGATCACCACTGTTCTGGCTCCGATCACCACTGTTCTGGTGCAGATCACCACTGTTCTGCTCCAGATCACCACTGTCCTGGCCCGGAACACCACTGTTCTGGTCCAGAACACCACTGTTCTGGCTCAGATCACCACTGTTCTGCTCCAGATCACCACTGTTCTGGCTCAGATCACCACTGTTCTACTCCAGATCACCACTGTTCTGGTCAAGTCACCAGTGGGCTGGCACAGCTCACGACTGAGCCGGCCCCTCATTCTATGCCGGACGGCCCTTCCAGGGAGAGGCTGCGCGGGGCCTGCCGGCGCGCACGTCTAGCGACCGTATCGTGGCTGCGTGATGGGGCGCTTAGTCTCGCCCTGCAAAGGCCAGGCACCTGGCGAACTGGCCCAAATCACTGGTGAGCTGGAGGGGCGCCGCCGCGACGATCTTGGCCGTTCCAGCGAATGTCTCCGCCTCGGTGCCGAGCTGGAGCTCGGCGCCCCCAGGGAAAGCACAAAGCCCTCCTGTTACGCCCAACTTACGCTATGATTCCGCCATGGCTTCCGCCCCTCCGTCGCGTGACTATGCCGGCCCCGGGGCGCGGAAGGAGGCTCTGCGGAAACTGCCGGAGAACGTGCGGCGGATCGGGCCTCGCGGCGGCGGATCGGGCGGATTGGCAGCGTATGCCGAGCTGCGCGCCGCGTCGTCGTTCTCGTTTCTGGACGGGGCTTCGCCTCCGGAGGATCTGATCACCCGGGCGGCGGAGCTGGATCTTCCGGCCGTGGCTCTGGTCGATCGCAACGGCGTGTACGGCGCGCCGCGCTTCTATCGGGCGGCCAAGCAGACGGGGATTCGGGCTCTGGTGGGCGCCGAGGTGACGGTCGGGGATCGGAATGCGGCTCCCCCGGCCGCGGCGCTCGTGGTGCGCGCCGCCCGTAGGCGCCGGGATCCGGAGGAACCGGAAGAGCAGCCCCCGCCGCTCATCGCTCCGCCCGGCGCTGACGGCGCGGTCCCCGAGCTTCCTCGTTTGACGTTGATGGTCGAAAACCGGACCGGCTACAAGAACCTCTGCAAGCTCATCTCGGCCGCGGCGCGCGACCGGCCGAAGGGGGATCCGCGTGCCTCTTGGGAGTTGGTCGAGCATCACGCGCGGGGGCTGCGGTGTCTCACCGGCGGCGAGGAGGGCACGGTCTCCCGGGCGCTCCGCGCCGAAGGACTGGACGGCGCGCGGCGCGAGATGGAACGGCTGGTGGCCTTGTTTTCCGGCCGGGTCCACGTCGAAATCGGCCGTCACCATCTGCGCGAGGAGGAGCACGCGAACCGCGCGTTGATCGATCTCGCCCAGCGGCTTCGCCTGCCGCTGGTCGCGACCAACGGCGTGCGCTACGCGGCCCCCAAGGACAAGCCGCTGTTCGACGTGCTCACCGCGATCCGCCACCGGACGACGCTCGATTCCGCGGGAAAGTTGCTCGCCGCTCACCGCGAACGCCACGTGAAAAGCGCCGCCGAGATGAGGCAGGCGTTTGCCGATCTGCCCGAGGCGCTGGCCGGCAACGTCGAGTTGGCCGCGCGGCTCGATTTCACGCTGGCCGACCTCGGCTATCGGTTCCCCGAATACCCCCTGCCGTCCGGCGAAACGCCCGCGTCGTACCTGCGCCACATCACCTGGAATTGCGCGCCCGCGCGCTTCCGGCCGTTCTCGGGTAAGGCGCAAGCGCAAATCCAGAAAGAGTTGGACATGATCGAGAAGCTCGATCTCGCCGGCTATTTTCTGATCGTCTGGGACATCGTCCGCTTCTGCCTGGCCGAAAACATCCTCGCGCAGGGGCGGGGCTCGGCCGCCAACAGCGCGGTCTGCTATGCCCTGTCGATTACCGCGGTCGATCCGGTGCGGATGGATCTGCTGTTCGAGCGCTTCCTTTCCGAAGAGCGGGGCGAGTGGCCGGACATCGACCTCGATCTCCCCTCCGGCGCGCAGCGCGAGAAGGTGATCCAGTACGTCTACCGCCGTTACGGCCCGCACGGCGCGGCGATGACTGCAAACGTCATCACCTACCGCGACCGCTCGGCCGCGCGCGAGACGGCGAAGGCGCTCGGCTACTCGCCCGAGCAAGTGGACAAGCTCGCCAAGCAGCTCGGACGCTGGAGCTACGACCGGTCGCGCGGCGATACGAAGTCGTTCGATGCGGAGCTGACCGCCGCCGGGTTCGATCCGGCCGAGCCGCGGTTGCAGCTGTTCACCGAGATGTTCGAGAAGATCCAGCACCTGCCGCGCCACCTCGGCCAGCATTCGGGCGGCATGGTGATCGCCGCCGGGCGGCTCGACGAGGTGGTGCCGCTCGAACCGGCTTCGATGCCCGGCCGCACGGTGATCCAATGGGACAAGGACGACTGCGCCGATCTCGGCATCGTCAAAGTCGATCTGCTCGGCCTCGGCATGCTCGCGGCGCTCGAAGAGGCGGTGCCGACCATCCGCACCTACGAGAAAAAGCACGTCGATCTCGCCCACCTGCCGGCCGACGACCCGAAGGTCTACCGGATGCTCCGCGAGGCGGACACGGTGGGAGTCTTCCAGGTCGAGAGCCGGGCGCAGATGTCGGCGCTGCCGAGGAACCGCCCCGAGAAGTTCTACGACCTGGTGATCCAGGTCGCGATCATCCGCCCCGGGCCGATCGCGGGGAACCTCGCGAACCCCTATTTCGAGCGCCGGATCGGCCGCGAGAAGGTCACCTACCCCCATCCTTCCTTGGAGCCGATCTTGAAGCGCACGCTCGGCGTGCCGATCTTTCAAGAGCAGCTGCTGCGCATCGCGATGGTCGCCGCGGGCTTCACCGGCGGCGAGGCCGAAGAGCTGCGCCGGGCGATGGGCTTCAAACGCTCGGTCGATCGCATGCGCGCGATCGAGGAGCGCCTGCGCTCCGGCATGACCGAGCGCGGCATCACGGGCGAAGCGCAGGACCAGATCGTCCAGGGGATCACCTCGTTCGCGCTCTACGGCTTCCCCGAATCCCACGCCGCGAGCTTCGCCCTGATCGCCTACGCGAGCGCCTACCTGAAGGCCCACCACCCGACCGCCTTCTACCTCTCGCTCCTGAACGCCTGGCCGATGGGCTTTTACCACCCCGCAACCCTGATCAAAGACGCCGAACGCCATGGAGTGCTCGTTCGTCCGCTCGACGTGCAGACCTCCGGCTGGAATTGCCGCTGGGAGGAGAGAAACGTTCCCGACGCCGAATCGGGCGCACCTGCACCCGTAGGGGCGGAGCTTGCCTCCGCCCGGAAGTCCGAGCTGGATCGCCGAAGCGTCCCTCCCCCCGGGGAGGGGGCGGGAAGGAGCCGGGGGGAGGACAGGAGGGGGGCGCCCGTCGGCGCGATCCGCCTCGGCTTCAAATTCGTCCGCGGCCTGCGCCACCACGCCGCGAGGGCGATCGAAGCGGAGCAGGCGACGGCGCCGTTTACCAGCGTCGAGGATCTCGCCCGGCGCTGCCGGCTCCATGCGCCGGAACTCGAAATGCTCGCGAGCCTCGGCGCTCTGGAGGGTCTCGGCGCCGTTTCCCCGAACCGCTCCGGGGCCAAGCTCCGCCTCCCCCGCCGTGCCGCGCTCTGGCAGGCCGCCCGGGTCGGCCGTCCGGCCGGACCGTTGCTCGAAACCCTCCCCGACGAGGCGCCCTCGCCACTTCCCGAGATGACGACGCAGGAAAAGACCCTCGCCGACTACGCCGGACTCCAGCTCACGCTTGGCCCCCATCCGGTCGCGTTCTTCCGCGAAGGGCTGGCCCGCCACGGCGTGGTCCCCGCGGCCGACCTGCCGCGCCACCGCGACGGCGAGCGCGTGCGCATCGCGGGTTCGGTGATCGTCCGCCAGCGCCCGGGGACCGCGAAGGGGATGCTGTTCCTGACCCTCGAAGACGAGTCCGGCATGTGCCAGGCGATCGTCGCCCCCGATCTGTTTCAAGAGAACCGTAAAATGATCGTCGGCAACCCCGGCCTCGCGGTCGAAGGCAAGCTGCAAAAGCGCGACGGCACCCTCTCCGTCCGCGCCGAGAAATTCTGGCCGCTACGCGACCTCGCAGCGACGCCGAGCCACAATTTTCGGTGAGATCCCCATGATCCTGGACGCTTCCTCTCTCGTCCACCGCTCCCGCGGCTTCCCCGTAAGCGAACCTACCCGCCGGGACTCTCCAATTGGGCGAGGAGCGCCTCCAAATCGTCGAGGTTGACCGGCTTGACCAGGTGGCCGTCGCATCCGGCCTCCTTCGATCGCGCGCGGTCGACCTCCTGGCCCCAGCCGGTGAGGGCGATGACCTTCACATCCCGTCCCCAAGGCTGCTCTCGGATGAGGCGCGTCGCCTCGTAGCCGTTGAGCTTGGGCATTCCGATGTCCATCAGGATCGCCTGCGGGCGGAATCGTTCCGCGAGCTCTACCGCCTCGACGCCGTCGTGTGCCGCGCGAACCTCGTTGCCCAAGAGTTGGAGCATCTTGGCCATCGAGAGCGCGGAGTCCCGATTGTCGTCAACCACCAGAATACGGCGCTTCGATTCCGCCGAATCCGGGGAAGGCTCGACCGGCGCTTCGGGCGCCGATTCCGTTCTGGCCTTCAAGGCCGGCAGCTTGACGATAAACGTGCTGCCCCGGCCCAAACCGGGGCTCGTCGCCACGACCGTCCCGCCGTGCATCTCGACGAGGCCCTTGACCAAGGCCAAGCCGATGCCCAATCCGCCGGTGGCCCGCTCGATCGACCGATCGACCTGGCTGAATAGGTCGAAGATGTCCGGCAGGGCGTCGGCGGGAATGCCGATTCCGGCGTCGCGGACCGCCACCGAGACCTGATCGCCGTCCCGCACCGCATCGATCCAGATGTGCCCGCCGCTCAGGGAGTATTTCGTGCTGTTGTTGAGCAGGTTGCCGAACACCTGCGCCAGTCGCGTCAGATCGGCGTCGAGATGGATCGGCTCCTCCGGCAGGGAAACCGTCAGCTCGTGCCCCGCCTCCTCGATCGTCGGCAGCGACGTCTCGATCGCGCTGCTGATCACGTCGGCCAGAAGCACCCGCCGACGGCGCAGTTCCATCTTGTTGCGGCTGATCCGCGAGATGTCGAGCAGATCGTCGATCAGGCGCACCATGTGGGTGA
The DNA here is from genome assembly GCA_035607435.1 of Thermoanaerobaculia bacterium. Lineage (GTDB taxonomy): Bacteria > Acidobacteriota > Thermoanaerobaculia > Multivoradales > UBA5704 > DASYKS01. Next base: position 6,316 of record DATMZU010000267.1, read on the forward strand.
GCTGCCGGTCCATGATGTTGCGGGTTTCGGCGACGGCGGCCGGGTCGTCGGACGCCAACCGCATGATCTCCAGTCCGTTGCGCAACGGGGCGAGCGGATTTCGCAGCTCGTGCGCCAGCAGGGCGAGGAACTCGTCCTTGCGCCGGTCGGCGTCACGCAAGGCCTCCTCCACCCGCTTCCGCTCGGTCACGTCGCGGGCGATCTTCGAGGCTCCGATGATGCGACCGTCGGCGTCGCGGATCGGCGAGACGGTGAGCGAAATGTCGATCTGGCGACCGTCCTTGGCCTGGCGGATCGTCTCGAAGTGCTCGATCCGCTCGCCGCGGGAGAGCCGGGCGAGGATCTCCCGCTCTTCGTCCAGCCGATCCGTCGGGATGATCAAGGTGATCGGCCGGCCGACCGCCTCTTCGGGAGAGTAGCCGAACAGGCGCTCGGCCCCGGCGTTCCAGGTCCGAATCACGCCATCCAACGTCTTGCTCAGGATCGCGTCCTCGGACGACTCGACGATCGCGGCCAGATGCGCCAGGGCCTCGTCGTCCCGCCGCCGCTCGGTCACGTCGCGGAAGACCAGCACCACGCCGACCGGGGTGCCGGACTCGTCGAACATTGGACCGGCGCTGTCGTCGATCGGCCGCTCGGTGCCGTCCCGCGCGATCAGGACCGTATGGTTCGCGAGCCCCACCACCACGCCCTCCCGCAGAGCGCGTTCCGCGGGGTTCTCCGCGGGCTCGCGGGTGTGCTCGTGGACGATGTGAAAGATTTCCGGCAGCGGCCTGCCCGCGGCCTCCGCCTCGTTCCACCCGGTCAGGATTTCGGCCACCCGGTTGAGAGATTTCACCCGGCCGGCCGCGTCGGTGCTGATCACCGCGTCGCCGATGCTCGCGAGGGTGATCCGCAGCCGCTCCCGTTCGGCGCCGAGCTCGCGCTCCGCCTGCTGTCGGGCGACGAGGATCGCCGTGGCGTTCTGAAGCGCCACCGAGCGGAGAGCCCCGTCTTCGTCGTCGTTCGGCGGCATCAAGAAAATCCGAGTCGTTCGGACGCGAGGGCCGTGCCGCGCACCCGCGCGGCGATCTTGGCGAAGGCCGTATCGCGGGTGGTTGAGGTGTCGTCGCAAAAGGGCGAAAAGCCGCAATCGTCCGTCGTTCCGAGCCGCTCGACGGGGATGTATTCCGCCGCTTCGAGCACCCGGTCGCGAACCTCCTCCGGGGTCTCCAGCCGCGAATCGATCGGCGAGATGACGCCCACGAAGATCCGCTGGTGGGGTTTCTGGTGGTCGCGGATGATCCGCAGGACGTGGCGGCGGTCTTTTTCGCCCGCGAGAGCGATGTAGAAGCTCCCGACCTTGAGCTCGAACAGGCTGGGCAGCAGCTCGGCGTAATCGACCTCCGCGCTGTGCGTCGAGCCGAGGTCGCCGCCCGGGCAGGTATGGACCCCGAGCCGCTCGCGATCCGCGTCGGAGAAGCGCGACAGCGCGAGGTTGTTGAGATCGATGAAGCTGTGGAGAAGATCGCCCGAGGGATCGACCTTCACCGCGAATCGTCCTTCGGTGAAATCGACCTGGACCTTGTAGGCGCCCTTCTCAAGGCACCTTCTGACCTCCGTCTCGTGCTCGTCGAGCAGGTCGCGAATGAACTCTTCGCGCGGGTACCCGGCAATCTCTTCCGCGGGGTACATGAGACTCAAGGCCGAAGGCGAGATGACCGCCTGCTTGACCGGCCGTTCGGTATACCGCCGGGCCGCCTCCAGATAGCTGTCCGCGTACCGCCGGTAGCGAAAAGGGCCGCCGGTAAGCCGCGGCATCTGCCGGGTATGTCCGAGCGCGAACGGAATCTTGAAGCCCTCCGCGTCGGTGTTCGGCAGGCCATGCACGCAATAGGTCCAAAAGTTGTGGAACTTACGCTGTTCGCCGTCGGTGACGACCGGCGAGCCCGTGGCTTCGAACCGCTCGATCGTGTCCCGGATGGCTTCTTCGTACAGCGGATCCAGACCCGGATCGGTGCCGGGAAGAGTCGCGAGCGCCGCCACCAAACCCGGAGGTCGCGGAATGCTGCCGATGGGCTCCGTCGGGATCGCCGCCATGGGCTCCGATTCCACCCTCATAGGCTCTCGAACAGCCGTCTCAATTCTTCCATGGAAAAGGGCTTGACCAGGTGGAAGTCGAAACCCGCCTCCTTCGAACGATCGCGATCCCGTTGCTGCCCGAATCCGGTCATCGCGACGATCCGGCTGTCGGCGAGCCCTTCCTCCCTGCGCATTCGGCGACAGATCTCGAAGCCGTCGATTCCCGGCAGCAGGAGGTCGAGCAGCACGATCTCCGGCTTCCTTGTCGCGACGCTGCCGAGGGCGCGCTGTCCGTCCAGGGCCACTTCGACATCGTGTCCGTCGCGTCGCAACAGAATCGCCAAGCTTTCCGCCGCATCGCGATTGTCATCGACCACCAGGACCCGCCGGGGTCTCGCCCGATGCTCGTCCGACTCTTCGGGCGCGATGCCCGGCGCGGTCCCCTGGTCGGCCAGCACCGGCAGACGGACGATGAATTCGCTGCCGCGCCCTTCGCCGTCGCTCGCGACGAAGACGTTGCCTCCATGCATCTCCACCAGCGTCTTGACCAGCGACAGGCCGATCCCCAATCCCCCTCGTGACGCCACCCAGGGCCGCAGGTCGCCCTGCAGGAACAGCTCGAAGATCTTGGGCAGGATCTCAGCCGAGATGCCGATACCGCGGTCTTTGACCCGGATCAGCGCCAACTCGTTTTCCCGGCCGACTTCGAGCTCGATTTCGCCCTCTTCCTCTTGATAGTTGGCGGCGTTGTTGAGCAGGTTGGCGATCACCTGGGTCAAACGGGCCGGATCGCCCAGAACTTGAATCGGCAACGGGGTGACGGTGACGCTCAGCCGGTGCCTTTGCGAGTCGATCAGCGGCTGGCTGGTCTCGATCGCCCGATGCGCGATCGTCACCAGGTCGAGCGGTTCGAGCCGCAGCTTGATCTTGCCCTGGGTGATCCGGGAGACGTCGAGCAGGTCGTCCACCAGGCGCGTCAGCTGGGCGACCTGGCGCTCGATCACCTCGCGGCACCAGGCCTGATCGGCGTCCCCGGCCTCCGGCCGGCGCATGATGTTGACGGCGTTCTGGATCGGCGCCAGAGGGTTCCGGAGCTCGTGCGCCAGGAGGGCCAGAAATTCGTCCTTCCGATGGTCGGCTTCCTGCAGCCGCTCGGCCAGCTCGACCTGTTTCGCCATCGACGCTTCGAGCTCGGCGGTTCGATCCGCGACCCGCTGCTCCAGCTCTTGGGTCAAGCGCTCCGACTCACGGGTCTTCCGATACAGCTCGGTGAACACGCTCACCTTGGCGCGCAGAAGCTCCGGCACGATCGGCACCGAGACGTAGTCGACCGCGCCAGAGGCGTAGCCTTTCATCTTGTCGAGGTCGGAGAGATGGACCGCGGAAACGAAGATGATCGCGGTCTTCTGGTAGCGCGGGTGCTGCCGGATGATCTCCGCCAGCTCGAAGCCGTCCAGCTCGGGCATGCTGACGTCCATCAGGACCACCGTGATGTCGGTCTTGAGCAGCTGCTCGAGCGCCTCCCGCCCGGAGCTGGCGGTGATCAGGTTCTCGCCCAGCGGGTTGAGGATGGCCTCGTAGGTCAACAGTTTGCCGGGCTGGTCGTCGACCAGCAGAATGTTGACCCTGTCGCTCGGATTCATCAGCGAGCCCACCGATACGTCTAGCGATGCAACCATAAGCGTAGCGCGGAAAGCAGCTGTTCGGTATTGACCGGTTTCGCGAGGTAGTCGGAAGCGCCGGCATCCAGGCACTTCTCACGATCGCCTTTCATCGCCTTGGCGGTGAGCGCGACGATCGGCAGCCGCTGGAGCAGCGGATTTTGCCGGATCGCGTGCATGGTCTGGTAGCCGTCCATCTCCGGCATCATGATGTCCATCAGCACGATCGCCACGTCGTCCGTCGCTTCGAGCGTCGAGATCGCCTCATGGCCGGTGCCGGCGGTCAGCACCGCCATGCCGCGGCGTTCCAGCACGCTGCTCAAGGCGAAGATATTGCGGAAGTCGTCGTCCACCACCAGCACCTTCTTGCCGATCAGATCGTCGTCCGACTGGTGCAGGCGATCGAGCATCAGCTGCTTTTCGACGGGTAGATCCGAGACCACGCGATGGAGGAACAGCGCGGTCTCATCGAGCAGCCGCTCGGGCGACTCGACCCCCTTGACCACAACGCTCCGGGCCAGCGTGTGCAGCCGGGCGTCCTCTTCGGGCGACAGCTCCTTGCCGGTGAAGACCACCACCGGCAGATCGGCGAGCCTCGCGTCGTCGCGGATGTTCTCCAGGACCTCGAAACCGGACATGTCGGGCAGGCGCAGGTCGAGCACGGCGCAATCGTACGCCTCGCTGCGCAACGCCGCGAGCGCCTCGCGGCCCGTGCCCGCCGCCTGGATCGCCACGTCGTCGTGGCCCAGAAGCTCGGCGATCGAGAGCTGCTCGGCCTCGTTGTCTTCGACCACCAGCAGCCGCTTTCGCCGCGGCTGGGCGTAGTCCTTGATCCGGGCGACCGCCGCGTCCAGCCCCTCGGTGGTGGTCGGTTTCGACAGGAAGCTGAAAGCGCCGCGCGCCAGGCCGTGCTGGCGGTCTTCGTCCAAGGTGACGATCTGGACCGGGATGTGGCGCAGGGTCGGGTCCTGCTTGAGCTGGTTCAGGACGGTCCAGCCGAGCATGTCGGGCAGGAACACGTCGAGCGAAATCGCGGCGGGACGAAATTCGCGCGCCAGGACCAACGCGTCGGTGCCGCGCATCGCCACCAGGGCCTTGAAGCCGTGGGCGTGAGCTTGGTCGAGCAGAATGCGGGCATAGTGCGGATCGTCCTCGACGATCAGCAGAATCGAGTCGCCCTCCTCCAACTCGTCCCGATCGTCCGGGATCTGCTCGACCGGCCGGTCCGAGCGCACCACCGGCAAGGCGACGGAGGTGCTCGTCAGCTTGTCGCCGGGGGCGGTCTTGGCCGGCGCGGACGGGCCGACGTAGGTCTGCGGCAGGTAGAACGTAAAGGTGCTGCCCAGGTTCGGCGTGCTGCGCAGCTGGATCTCGCCGCCCAAGAGGCTCGCCAGCTCGCGGCTGATCGCGAGCCCCAAGCCGGTGCCGCCGTACTTGCGGCTGGTGCCGGCATCCGCCTGCTGGAACGCCTCGAAGATGATGCGCTGCTTTTCCGGCGGGATGCCGATGCCGGTGTCGGAGACCTCGAACGCCACCACGCCTGCCGCCCGCTGGAGGATCGGATGCTCGAAGCTCCAACCCGCCGAGGCCGCCGAAACGGCGAGCCGCACGCCCCCCTGCTCGGTGAACTTGAAGGCGTTCGAGAGCAGGTTCTTGAGCACCTGCTGGACCCGCTTCGAATCGGTGACCATCGTCGGCGCGAGGGCGGGATCGATCTGGACTTCGAGCGTCAGCCGGCGGCTCTCCGCCTCGTGACGGAACGGCCGGGCGACGGCGTCGAGGACCCCCGAGACGTTGATCTCCTCGGCCACCACGGTGACCGTGCCGGAGTCGATCTTCGAGAGATCGAGGATGTCGGTGATCAGGTTCAGCAGGTCGGTGCCGGCGCCGTGGATGGTGCGGGCGAATTCGACCTGCTTGGGCGTCAGGTTCCCCTCGCTGTTGTCGCCCAGCTGTTGGCCGAGGATCAGGATGCTGTTGAGCGGCGTCCGCAGTTCGTGCGACATGTTGGCCAGGAACTCGGACTTGTACTTGGACGTGAGCGCCAGCTCGGTCGCCTTTTCTTCCAGAGCCCGGCGGGCGCGCTCGATCTCTTCGTTCTTGCGTTCGACCTCGGCGTTCTGCTCGGCCAGTTGCTGCGCCTTTTGGGCGAGCTGCTCGTTGGTCTGCTGCAGCTCGCGCTTCTGGGTTTGCAGCTCGGCCGCGAGCTGCTGCGACTGGACCAGCAGCCCCTCGGTCTGCATCGTCGCCTCGATCGAGTTGAGCACGATGCCGATGCTCGCCGTGAGCTGCTCCAGGAAAGCCAGGTGCGAGGCGGTGAAGGCGGAGAGCGACGCCAACTCGATGACCGCTTTCACCTCGTCCTCGAACAGAACCGGCAGCACGATCACGCTCTTGGGCGTCGCCTGAAGCAGCCCGGAGCTGACCGGCACGGTCTCGACCGGCAGGTCGGTGATCACCATCCGCCGCTTGTCGGCGGCGCATTGGCCGAGCAGCCCCTCGCCGAGGCGCATGAACTGGGCGTGGCCGTTCCGGCCGTCGTCGGCGAAGGTCGCGACCAGTTTCAGCTCGGACGAGTCGGCGCCTTCCTTCCGGTAGATCACGCCCTGGTGCGCGTTGACCAGCGGCGTCAGCTCCGAGAGCAGCATCCGGCCGACGGTCGCGAGATCGCGCTGGCCCTGGAGCATGCCGGTGAAGCGCGCGAGGTTGGTTTTGAGCCAGTCCTGCTCGGTATTGCGGTCGGTGGTCAACCGCAGGTTGTCGATCATCGTGTTGATGTTGTCTTTGAGCTCGGCCACCTCGCCGCGCGCCTCGACCTGGATCGAACGGGTGAGGTCGCCCTGGGTGACCGCGGTCGCCACCTCGGCGATCGCGCGCACCTGGGTGGTCAGGTTCGCGGCGAGCAGATTGACGTTGCCCGTCAAATCCTTCCAGGTGCCCGCGGCGCCCGGCACGTTCGCCTGGCCGCCGAGCCGCCCTTCGACGCCCACTTCGCGCGCGACCGTCGTCACCTGGTCGGCGAAGGTGGCGAGCGTGCCGGTCATGTCGTTGATCGTCTCGGCGAGCGCCGCCACCTCGCCCTTGGCGTTCACGGTGAGTTTGGGTTTCAGGTCGCCGTTCGCGACCGCGGTGACCACCTTGACGATGCCGCGCACCTGCTCGGTCAGGTTGACCGCCATGACGTTGACGTTGTCGGTGAGATCCTTCCACGTCCCCGCGACGCCCGGCACCTGCGCCTGGCCGCCGAGCTTTCCGTCGGTGCCCACCTCGCGCGCCACGCGCGTCACTTCGGCGGCGAACGCGTTCAGCTGGTCCACCATCGTGTTGATGGTCAGTTTCAGCTCCAGAATCTCGCCTTTGACGTCCACGGTGATCTTGCGCGACAGGTCGCCGCGCGCCACCGCCGTCGTCACCTCGGCGATGTTTCTCACCTGGGTGGTCAGATTCGCGGCGAGCAGGTTGACGCTGTCGGTCAGGTCCTTCCAGGTGCCCGCGACCCCCGGCACCTGCGCCTGGCCGCCCAGCTTGCCCTCGGTACCTACCTCGCGCGCCACGCGCGTTACCTCGCCCGCGAAGCCGTTCAGCTGGTCCACCATCGTGTTGATCGTGTTCTTCAGCTCCAGGATTTCGCCCGACACGTTGACCGTGATCTTGCGCGACAGGTCGCCGCGGGCCACCGCGGTCGTCACCTCGGCGATGTTTCTCACCTGGGCGGTCAGGTTGCCGGCCATGAAGTTGACGTTGTCGGTGAGCCCCTTCCAGGTGCCCGCGACCCCCGGCACCTGCGCCTGGCCGCCGAGCTTGCCCTCCGTGCCCACCTCGCGCGCGACGCGCGTCACCTCGCTGGCGAACGCGTTCAGCTGGTCCACCATGGTGTTCAGGGTGTTCTTGAGCTCCAGGATCTCGCCCGAGACGTCCACGGTGATCTTCCGCGACAGGTCGCCGCGGGCCACCGCGGTCGCCACCTCGGCGATGTTCCGGACCTGGCCGGTGAGATTGCTGGCCATCGAGTTGACGTTGTCGGTGAGGCCCTTCCAGGTGCCCGCGACACCGGGCACCTGCGCCTGGCCGCCGAGCTTGCCTTCGGTGCCCACCTCGCGAGCGACGCGGGTGACCTCCGCGGCGAAGGCGTTCAACTGGTCCACCATGGTGTTGATCGTGACTTTGAGCTCCAGCACCTCGCCCTTGACGTCCACGGTGATCTTGCGCGACAGGTCGCCGCGGGCCACCGCGGTCGTCACCTCGGCGATGTTGCGGACCTGAGTGGTCAGGTTGGCGGCGAGCAGGTTGACGTTGTCGGTCAGGTCCTTCCAGGTACCGGCAACACCCGGCACCGCCGCCTGGCCGCCCAGCCGCCCCTCGGTGCCGACCTCGCGGGCGGCGCGGGTCACCTCCGAGGCGAAGCCGTTCAGCTGGTCCACCATCGTGTTCAGCGTCTCTTTGAGCTGGAGGATCTCGCCGGAGACGTTGACCGTGATCTTCTTCGACAGGTCGCCGCGGGCGATGGCGGTCGCCACCTCGGCGATGTTCCGGACCTGGGCGGTCAGGTTACTGGCCATAAAGTTGACGTTGTCGGTCAAGTCTTTCCAGGTGCCGCCGACCCCGGGCACCTGCGCCTGGCCGCCCAGCTTGCCCTCCGTGCCCACCTCGCGCGCCACGCGCGTCACCTCGCCGGCGAACGCGTTCAGCTGGTCCACCATGGTGTTCATGGTGTCTTTGAGCTCCAGGATCTCGCCGGAGACGTTGACCGTGATCTTCCGCGACAGGTCGCCGCGGGCCACCGCGGTCGTCACCTCGGCGATGTTGCGCACCTGGGCGGTCAGGTTGCCGGCCATGGCGTTCACGCTGTCGGTCAGGTCTTTCCAGGTGCCGGCGACGCCGGGCACCACGGCCTGGCCGCCGAGCTTCCCCTCGGTGCCGACCTCGCGCGCCACGCGGGTTACCTCGGAGGCGAACGAGCGCAGCTGATCGACCATCGTGTTGATCGCTTCTTCGAGCTGCAGGATCTCGCCGCGGACGTCCACGGTGATCTTGCGCGACAGGTCGCCGCTCGCCACCGCGATCGTCACCTCGGAGATGTTCCGGACCTGGGCGGTCAGGTTGCTCGCCATCGAGTTGACGCTCTCGGTCAAATCCTTCCAGACGCCGCTCACACCGGGCACCTGGGCCTGGCCGCCGAGCTTGCCGTCGGAGCCCACCTCGCGCGCCACGCGGGTGACCTCGGAGGTGAAGATGCCGAGCTGCTGGATCATCGTGTTGACGATCGTCGCCGAGCGGAGGAACTCGCCTTCGAGCGGCCGGCCGTCCACGTCCAGGCGCATGGTCTGGGTGAGGTGACCCTGGGCGACGGCGGCGATCGCGCCGGTGACTTCGGTGGTCGGCCGCAGCAGGTCGTCGATCAGCGTGTTGACCGAGACCTCCATCTCGCCCCACGCCCCCCGCGACTGGTCGAACTTCGCGCGCTCCCGGGTCCGGCCCTCTTTGCCGACCACCTGGCCGACCCGCTTCAGCTCGGCCGCCATCTTGCGGTTCGAGGCGACGATCTCGTTGAACGTATCCGCGATCTTGCCGTCCACCCCGGCCCAATCGCCCGGCAGGCGGACGGAGAAGTCGCCATCGAGCATTCCGCGCAAGGCTTCCAGGAG
>DATMZU010000721.1:0-8427 GCA_035607435.1 Thermoanaerobaculia bacterium
CCGATCAGCGGCTCCAGCTCCCGCCGGGTGCGGCCGGCGACGGTCGAGCCGACCGCCACGTCGCTTTCGCCCGAGAGCCGCGCGAGCAGCGCCTGGAAGCTTCCGAGCAGCGCCATGTAGCGGGTGAGTCCCTGCTCGCGCGCCAGCCGGTCGAGACCGGCGACGGTCTCCTCGGCGAAAGCGAACCCTTCCAAGCCGCCCTCGGGCGAGAGCATCGCCGGGCGCGGCCGATCGGTCGGAAGCGGCAGCGGCACGAGCCCGGCGAGCACTTCGCGCCAATAGGAGAGCTCCGAAGCGACGGCGTCCGGCGTCAGCTGCGCCTGCTGCCAGAGCGCGAAATCGGGGTACTGCACGGCGAGCGTCGGCAGGTCGGCGGCAGCTCCCGAGCGCGCCGCGGCGTAGAGCGCGCCCACCTCTCGGACCAGCAGGCCCATCGACCAGCCGTCGCCGACGATGTGGTGCATCGCGAACAGGCCGAGATGATCCTCCGGTGCGAGCCGCACCAGCGCCAACCGCACCAGGCCCCCTTGCGCCAGATCGAACGGCCGCCGCGCTTCGAGCGTCGTCAGCCGTTGGCCTTCGCGCTCGGCCGAGCCGCCGAGAGCCGTGAGATCGAACCGCGGCACGCGCGGAGCGGCGACCGGCTCGATCGTCTGCACCGGCCCCTCCGCCCCCGTGCCGAACCGCGCGCGCAGGATCGCGTGGCGCGCCACGACCTGGCCCAAAGCGCCGATCAGCGCGGCGGCGGCGAGGGGACCGCGCAGCCGCACGCCCGATTGAATGTTGTAGGCGGCGCTCCCCGGCGCCAGGCGATCGAGGAACCAGAGCCGCTCCTGCGCGAACGACAGGGCGAGCGGCTCCCCTTCGCGCCAGAGGCCCGTGGGGATCGTCTCGGCCGCCGGCTCGTCTCCGGCCGCGAGCGTGGCGATCAGCCGGACCGCGGCTTCGGCGTGCTCCGTTTCGACGTATCGGCCGAGCGAGGCGATCGTCGGGTGGTCGAAGATCACCACCACTTGGACGATCTCGCCGAGATCCTGCTGCAGGCGGTTGATCAGCACCGCGCCGCGGATCGAATTGCCCCCCTGCTCGAAGAAGTCGTCCTCGACGCCGACCGTCTCCGGGTCCAGGCCGAGGATCTCCGCCCAGACTCCGGCGAGCCAGGATTCGAGCGGCGTCCGCGGCGGCACGGGCAGCCGCTCCGAGCGAAGATCCCGGTCGGGAGCCGGCAGCGCCCGGCGATCGACTTTGCCGTGCGCGGTGAGCGGCAGCGCGGCGAGCGGCACCAGCGCCGTGGGCACCATGTAGTCGGGCAGCCGCATTCCCAAATAGGCGCGCAGCTCCGAGAGCGCCGGCACCGCGTCTCCCGCCGTATAGGCCACGAGCCGCGGATCGCCGCTCTCCCCGCCGCGCGCCACGACGACGCATTCGCGGACGCCCGGATGCGCCAGGATCGCGGCTTCGATCTCGCCCAGCTCGATGCGGAAACCGCGCACCTTCACCTGGGTGTCGATCCGTCCCAGGTATTCGAGATCGCCGTCCGGCAAACGCCGGCCCAGATCGCCCGAACGGTAGCGCCGGGCGCCCGGCGTCCCGGCCGGATCGGGCACGAAACGCGCCGCGGTCAGCTCCGGCCGTCCGAGATAGCCGAGCGCCAATCCGGCGCCGCCGACCAGAATCTCGCCCGGCACTCCCACCGGCGCGGGCTCCGTCCCGTTCCACAGATCGACCGCCTGAACCGAGAGATCCGGGATCGCCCGGCCGACCACGCTCCCCCGCGCCGTGTCCGCCGCACGGATCGGCCGGAACGTTACGTGAACCGTTGTCTCGGTGATGCCGTACATGTTGATCAGGGAGGGGCGCGCTTCGCCATGACGGGCAAACCAGGGCCGCAGGCTCGACAGCTCCAATGCCTCGCCGCCGAACACCACGGCGGAGAGCGCAAGATCGGCTTTCTCCGCCCCGGCCGCCTCGATCGCCTGGAGTTGGCGGAACGCCGACGGCGTCTGGTTGAGCACGGTCACCCGCTCGTCGATCAGCAGGTTGAGGAACTCGCCCGGCGAGCGGCTCAGCCAGTAGGGGACGATCTCCAGGCGTCCGCCATGGAGCAGCGGTCCCCACAGCTCCCAAACCGAGAAGTCGAACGCGTAGGAATGAAACAGCGTCCAGACATCCGACGCTCCGAAACCGAACCAGGATTCGGTGGCCGCGAACAGCCGCGCGACGTTCGCATGGGTGACGACCACGCCTTTGGGTTTCCCCGTCGAGCCCGAGGTGTAGATCACGTAGGCGGGCAGATCGGGGGGCACGTCCGGAAGAGGATCGGTCGATCGAAGCGGCTCGGTGCGCTCGTCAAAAGCGTCGGCAAGGAAGACGTGGGCATCGGTCGGCGGCAAGCTCGGAAGGGTTTTTCCTTCGGAGACCAGGACTTTCACGCCGCTGTCTTCGAGCAGATAGGCGAGACGCTCTTGCGGGTAGTGCGGATCGAGCGGCACGTAAGCGGCGCCGGCCCGCAGAATGCCAAGGATGGCGACGACCATTTCGATCGAGCGCTCGACGCACAGGCCCACGAGGGCGCCGGGGGCAACGCCCGCCGCGAGCAGGCGCCGGGCGAGAGCTTCCGAGCGGCGCGCGAGATCGCCGTACGTAAGATGCGTGCCCCCCAAGCTCACGGCGATCGAATCCGGCCGCGCCATCGCCTGTCCGGCGAAACGCTCGGAGAGGGCAAACGTTTCGAACGTGCCTTCGGCCTTCCCCCATTCGACGATCAGTTCGTCCCGCTCGCTCTCCGACAAAAGCGGCAGCTCGGCGAGGTTTCGGTCCGGCTCCGCCACCGCCGCGGCGAGCAAGCGTTGCCAATGGGCCGACCAGCGCTCCAACGTCGGACGGTCGAACAGGTCGAGGCTGTAGCGCCAGACGCCGGAGATTCCGGCGGGCGATTCGCGCAGGTTGACCACCAGGTCGAATTTCGAGGTCGTCCCTTCGGCCGCGGCGCTCGACAGCTCCAGCCCCGCGAGATCGAGCGTGCCGCTCCGCGCGTTCTGGAGCTGGAACATCACCTGAAACAGCGGCGAGCGCGACAGATCGCGCTCCGGTTGCAGCTCCGCCACCACCTGCTCGAACGGCACCTCCTGGTGCGCGAACGCGCCGAGCGCCGTCTCGCGCGCGTGGCCCAGCAACGCCGCGAAGCTTTCGCCGGACGTCAGCCGGGCGCGAAGCACGAGGGTATTGACGAAGAAGCCGATCAGCGGCTCCAGCTCCCGCCGGGTGCGGCCGGCGACGGTCGAGCCGACCGCCACGTCGCTCTCGCCCGAGATCCGCGCCAGCAGCGCCTGGAAGCTTCCGAGCAGCGCCATGTAACGCGTGAGCCCGTGGTCGCGCGCCAGGCGATCGAGACCCGAGACCGTCTCCTCGGCGAAGGCGAATCCTTCGAGACCCCCTTCGGGCGAGAGCATCGGCGGGCGCGGCCTGTCGGTCGGCAGAGGCAGCGGCACCAGTCCGGCGAGAACCTCGCGCCAGTAGCCCAGCTCCGCGGCCACCGCGTCCGGCGTCAGGTGGGCCTGCTGCCAGAGCGCGAAGTCGGGGTATTGCACGGCCAGAGCGGGCAGATCGGCGGCTTTCCCCAGGCGCGCCGCGGCGTAGAGGGCGCCCACCTCTTGGACCAGCAGGCCCATCGACCAGCCGTCGCCGACGATATGGTGCATCGCGAACAGGCCGAGATGATCTTCCGGCGCCAGCCGCACCAGAGCGAGCCGCACCAGCCCGCCTTGCGCCAGATCGAACGGCCGTCGCGCATCGAGCGTCGTGAGCCGTTGCCCTTCACGCTCCGCCGCGCCGCCGGGCACCGCCCCCAAGGCCGATAGGTCAAGCAACGGCACGCGCGGCGGACCGACCGGCAGAATCGTCTGCACCGGCCCCTGGCCGGCCGTGCCGAACCGGGCGCGCAGGATCGCATGGCGCGCCACGACCTGCCCCAACGCGCCGGCCAGCGCCGAGACGTCGAGCGAACCGCGCAGCCGCACCCCCGTCTGAATGTTGTAGGCGGCGCTGCCCGGCGCCAGACGGTCGAGGAACCAGAGCCGCTCCTGGGCAAACGACAGCGCGAGCAGCTCCCCCTCGCGCCAGAGCCCCGTGGGGATCGTCTCCGCCGCCGGCAGGCTCCCGGCCGCGAGCGCGGCCAGCACCTTCTCCATTCCTTCGGCGTGCTCCAGCTCGACGTAGCGAGCGAGCGATTCGATCGTCGGGTGGTCGAAGATCACCACCACCTGGACGATCTCGCCCAGATCCTGTTGCAGCCGGTTGATCAGCACCGCGCCGCGGATCGAGTTGCCCCCCTGCTCGAAGAAGTCGTCTTCGACCCCGACGGATTCCAGCTCCAGCCCCAGGTTCTCCGCCCAGACGCCCGCGAGCCAGGTTTCGAGCGGCGTCCGCGGCGCCACCCGCGGCCGCTCCCGGCGCGATCGTTCGGAGCCGAGCCGCTCCTCGGCCGGCAACGCCCGTCGATCGACCTTGCCGTGCGCGGTGAGCGGCATCGCGGGAAGCGGCACCAGCGCCGTGGGCACCATGTAGTCGGGCAGCCGGGTCGCCAGCCAGGCGCGCAGATCGGAGAGCGCGGGGACGGCATCCCCCACCGCGTACGCCACCAGCCGCGGATCGCCGGCATCGGCGGCGGCGCCGCCGCGCGCCAGGACCACGCATTCGCGCACGCCCGGATGCGCCAGGATCGCCGCCTCGATCTCGCCCAGCTCGATGCGGAAGCCGCGCACCTTCACTTGGCTGTCGATCCGCCCCAGGTATTCGAGATCGCCGTCGGCCAGACGCCGTCCGAGGTCGCCCGAACGATAGAGGCGCGCGCCGGGCGTTCCGGCCGTCGGATCGGGCACGAAACGATCCGCCGTCAGCTCCGGCCGGCCAAAGTAGCCGAGAGCCAACCCTGCGCCGCCCACCAGAATCTCGCCCGGCACGCCCACCGGCGCGGGCTCGATCCCGTTCCACAGATCGACCACCTGCGCCGAGAGATCCGGAATCGCCCGGCCGATCACGCTCCCGCGCGCCGTGTCCGCCCGGCCGATCGGCCGGTAGGTCACGTGGACGCAAGTCTCGGTGATCCCGTACATGTTGACCAGAACCGGCCGCGCCTCGCCGTGGCGTGCAAACCAGGGCCGCAGGCTCTTGAGCTCCAGCGCCTCGCCGCCGAACACCACGGCGCGCAGCGCGAGATCGGCCGGTTTCGGGTTGGCCTCTTCGATCGCTTGAAGCTGGCGGAACGCCGACGGCGTCTGGTTGAGCACCGTCACCCGCTCCTCCGCCAACAGCCGCAGCAGCTCGGCCGGCGAACGGCTCAGCCAGTAGGGGACGATCTCCAGGCGTCCGCCGTAGAGCAGCGGCCCCCATAGCTCCCAGACCGAGAAGTCGAAGGCGTAGGAATGAAACAGCGTCCAGACGTCCGACGCGCCCTGGGCTCCGAAGTCGAACGCCCCCTCGGTGGCGGCGAACAGGCGCGCGACGTTGCCGTGGGTGACCATCACCCCTTTGGGCATGCCCGTCGAGCCCGAGGTGTAGATCACGTAGGCGGGCAGCTCCGGCAGCACGACCGGCAGGCGACCGGTCTCCGTCGGCGCCTCGGCGAGATCGTCCATGAGCAACACACGCGCCGCGGATTCCGGCAGGCCCGCGACCGTCCGCCTCTCGGTGACCAGAACCCGGACGCCGCTGTCGGCGATCAGGTAGGCGAGCCGCTCCCGTGGATAGTGGGGATCGAGCGGCACGTACGCGGCGCCCGCCCGCAAGATGCCCAAGACGCCCACGACCATCTCGATCGACCGCTCGACGCTCAAGGCCACCAGATCGCCGGGCGCGACAGCCGCCGCAAGCAAGTGTCGAGCGAGAATCTCCGACCGGCGCGACAGCTCGCCATAGGTCAGCACCGTCCCGCCCAAGCTCACGGCGATGGCGTCCGGCCGGGCCGCCGCCCGTTCGGCGAAGCGCGTGGAGAGCGCGAACGGCGCGAACGCTTCCGCCGCCTTGCCCCAATGGGAGACCAGCTCTCCGCGCTCGGATTCCGACAACAGCGGCAGCTCGGAAATCCGGGTCTCCGGCGCCGCCACCGCCTCTTCGAGCAGCTTTTCCCAATGGCCCGCCCAACGCTCGACCGTCGCCCGGTCGAACAGGTCGGCGCGGAATTTCCATTCGAACCCGAAACCGCTTCCCGCCCCGCCATCGGCGACGTTCGCCACCAGGTCGAACTTCGCGGTCTGCCCCTCCATGTCGACCGGCTGCACTTCGAGGCCTAGTCTCGGATCGCCGCCCGCTGGGACCGACGCCGGTTGGAGCTGGAACAGCACCGAAAAAAGCGGCGCGCGGGCGAGGTCGCGCTCGGGCGCGATCTCGGCCACCAGTTGCTCGAACGGCAAATCCTGGTGGGCGTAGGCGCCGAGCGCGGCGCGCCGGGCGACGTTCAGCCAAGAGCGGAACGGCGGATCGGCGGAGAGGTCGGCGCGCAGGGCCAGGGTGTTGACGAAGAAGCCGATCATCGGCTCCAGCTCTTGTCTCGTCCGGTTCGCGATCGTCGTGCCCACCACCAGATCGCGCTCTCCCGAAAGGCGCCCGAGCAGCACCTCGAACGCGGCGAGCAGGAGCATGAACGGCGTCGCGTGGCTTTGGCGCGCCGAGGTGCGCAACGCCCGGCCGAGATCGGCGGACAGAGCGCTCCCGAAGCGGCCGCCCCGGTCGCTCTCCCGTCCGGTGCGCGGCCGATCGGCCGGCAGCGCGAGCGTCGGCGCGCCCTTGAGGGTTCGGCGCCAATACTCCATCTGCTCGGCGAGCGCCGGGCCGCTGAGCCAGCCGCGCTGCCAGAGCGCGAAATCCGCGTATTGGACCGGCAGGGGAGCCAACGGCGAGGGTTGTCCGAGCGCGTAGGCGCCATAGAGCGCGGTCAGCTCGGCCACCAGGACGCCCATCGACCAAGCGTCCGAAACGATGTGATGGACCGTCAGCAGCAGCGCGTGATCCGCCGCACCTAGGCGGACGAGCGTCGCGCGCAGCAGCGGCCCGCGCTCCAGATCGAACGGCTGCACCGCTTCGCGGCGCACGAGCGCCGCAAACTCGGCCGCCGAGCCCGACAGGCCCGACAGATCGACCGCCGGCAAGGCCCTTTTAGGATCGGGCGGGGCGATCTGCTGCACCGGCCGTCCGGCCGAGATGCCGAACGTCGTGCGTAGCGTCTCGTGCCGGCGGATGACCTCGCTCAGCGCACGGGAAAGCGCCGCGGGCGAGAGGTTGCCCACCAAGCGAACGCCCGCGGGAACGTTGTAGGCGGGGCTCCTCGGGGCGAGCCGATCGAGGAACCAGAGGCGCTCCTGCGCGAAGGAAAGGGGTGGTTCCCCCTCCCTCGGCAAAGGCACCAGCGGCGGAACCGGAGGGGCGGGGGCATCGGTCCGATCGGTCCGATCGCCCGGCAAGGTCTCCCCCACCCCATTTTGTTCGATCAACGCCGCGAGCCGGCCGAGGCGAGGCGCCTCGAACACGCGGCGTAGCGTCAGCTCGACCCCGAGCACTTCGCGGATGCGCGACACCAGGCGCATCGCGAGCAGCGAATGGCCGCCGAGGGAGAAGAAGTGCGACTCGACCCCCACCTTCTCGATGCCCAAAAGCTCCTTCCAGAGGCCGGCGAGCCGCACTTCGACCGGCGTCCGCGGCGGCGTCAAGGGGGCGTCCGGACCGGCAGACGCATCGGGGGCGGGCAGCGCCTTGCGATCGACCTTGCCGTTCGGGGTGAGCGGCAACCGGTCGAGGCGGGAGACCGACGACGGGATCATCGCCTCGGGCAGGCGCCCGCGCAAAAACGCGATCAGCGTCTCGCGGACATCCGCGCCGCCCGGGAACGCGCCGGGGCGTTCCACCACGTAGACCGCGAGCCGCTTGTCTTCTCCCTCGCCCAGCACCGCGGCCGCCGCCTGGGCCACCCCCGGATGCTCTTCGAGCACCCGCTCGATCTCCGGCAGCTCGATCCGGTGGCCGCGGATCTTCACCTGGTGATCGATCCGGCCTTGGACCTCGAGACGACCGTCGGGCAGAAAGCGCCCCAGGTCGCCGGTGGTATAGAGCCGCGCGCCGGAGCGGCCCGAGAACGGATCGGGCAGGAAGCGCTCGGCGGTGAGATCGGGGCGTGCATGGTAGCCGCGGGCGACCCCGGCGCCGCCGATCAGGAGCTCGCCAGGCACGCCCCAAGGGAGCGCGTTGCCGTGCGAATCCGCCACATAAACGCCGGTCGCCGGAATCGGCCGGCCGATCGTGATCGGCCCGGCTTTCACCGGATCGAGCGTCGACCAGACCGCCGTTTCGGTCGGCCCGTACATGTTCCACAGCGCGCCGACCTTCCGCCGCAGCGTGGCGGCAAGCATCGGCGGCAGCGCCTCGCCGCCGACCAGC
>DATMZU010000725.1:0-10648 GCA_035607435.1 Thermoanaerobaculia bacterium
AGGGCTGTCACTCCCTCGCGTTTCCCCAAGAATCGACGCTTCGGCGGAGAGCCGCTTTCTTCCTCCCCCTTGTGGGGGAGGACCGAGGAGGGGGGTTCCTCCTGCTCTACAGCACCCGCTCCACCACCAGCCAACACCATCCCGCCACGAGCAGCGCGGCGAGGAGGTCGAGGACGACCCCGGTCTTCGCCATGCGGGGGATGGTGACGTAGCCACTGCCGAAGACGATCGCGTTCGGTGGCGTTCCCGCTGGAAGGGCGAAGTCGCAGGAAGCGGCGAGGGTGGCGGCGAACAGGACCGTCGGCAGGTTTTGCGCCGCGACCGCTTGGTGGAGGACCACGAGCATGACCGCGATCGTCGCGGTGTTCGAGGCCACGGCAGAGAGTGCCACGGTGACCAGGCTCGCGAGCAAGATTTGGGCGAAGGGCGGAAAGGTCTGGAGGCCCAAGAGCTGGGCGCCCACCTGATTCGACAGGCCGCTTTTCTGGATCGCCGAGGCCATGGCGAAGCCTCCGCCGAGGAGCAGCAGGGTTTCCCACGGCACCTTCTTGAGCGCCTGGAAGTTGAGCACCGCGTGGCCGCGGCTGCGCCAGAAGAGAAGGGTGAGTGCGGCGAGCATCGCGATGGCTCCCTCGACATGCGCCGAGGTGAGCGGAAACGCCGTGACGAGCGGTTTCAGGAAATCGGTCAGGAGCTTGCCGCCGATCCATAAGGCGGCGGTAACCAGGAAGACGCCGAGGACGATCCGTTCCTCGCGGCGGATGCGGCCGAGCTTTGCGATCTCGTCGGCTACGGCGGTCGCGCCCATCGTGCTCTCGATCTTGTCGTCCCGGCCGATGCGCCAGAGGAACCACCAGACGATCGGCAGAAACAGGATCACGAACGGCAGGCCGACCGCCATGAACTGGAGGAACGAGACCTGGATTCCGATCCGCTCGGCGAAGCCGGCGAACTGGGCGTTCGGCGCGGTGCCGATCTTGGTGCCGATGCCGCCGACGTTCGAGCCGTAGGCGATCGCGAGCATGATCGCCATGCCGTAGTGGCGCAGCCGCTCGCCCCCGCGCTGAAGCTCGATCTGGGCGAGCACCGCAATGCCGATCGGGAACATCATCGTCGCGGTCGCGGTGTTCGAGATCCAGAGCGAGATGAACGCCGTGGCGCAGAGGAATCCCGCGAGCAGGCGCTTCGGGTCGGTGCCGATCGCGGCCATGATGTTGAGCGCGATCCGGCGATGGAGATCCCAGCGCTGCATCGCCGCCGCGATCGCCATGCCGCCCGCGAACAGGAAGATGTAGGGATCGAGGTAGGCGCCCACCGTCGAGCGCACGTTCTCGAGGACCGTGGGGCCGAACGGCCGGAACAGCGGATAGGCGAGCAGCGGCACGCATGCCGTGACGTAGATCGGCAGCGCCTCGGTCAGCCACCAGATCGCCATCAAGGCGGCCACACCCGCGGCAAACGCCGGGCGGGCGCCGAATTCCGGATCGTGCCGCAGGGGGGAATCGAGAAAAACGAACAGGCCGAACACGACGAGGCCGGCGACGAAGCCGACGACGCGGCCCGGGGTCCAAGAGAAGCGAGGCAAAGTGCGGGGAATCCTACACCGGAGGAGACTCGGGCCGATGGGACCCCGCGGATTGTTTTAACGGCCTGAAGGGCCGTGTTCCCTGAGCCCAGGCCAACGGCCTGGGTCGAAACGGCCTGGGTCGCGTCCGAAAGCGACGGTAGATCTACTCCCGTTCGATCAACAGCAGCGTCACGTCGTCGCCGAGCGGGCGCCGCCCGGCGAAGGTCTTCACCTCGTCGAGCAGACGGTCGAGCGCCGGCCCAAGATCCAGATCGCGGGTTTGTTCGAACACTTCGGCGAGACGCTCGCGGCCGAGCTCCTCGTCCGTCTCGTTGCGTGCCTCGAACGCGCCGTCGGTGAAGGCGAACAGGCGATCCCCGAGCTCCAAGGTCACCTCGGCGATCGTCGGCGGCTTGGCACGGAACGGCGAGCAGACCAGGCTGCCGGTCGGTTCGAGCGTCGAGATCCCGTCGCGGCCGAGCAGCAGCGGCGGCGGGTGGGCGGCGTTGAAATAACGCAGCCTTCCTTCCGGCGCGAGCTGGCCGTAGACCAGGGTCGCAAATTTCCGGCCGTCGAAGAAATCGACCCCGTCGAAGAGCCAACGCACGACGCGCTCCGGGTCGGTCGAGCGCCGCCGCGCGGCATCCAGGGTCGAGCGCAGCATGCCGGCGTACATGGCGGCCGAAACGCCGTGACCGACGACGTCCGAGATGGCGAAATCGACCGTGTCCTCGCCCCAGGTCTGGGTGTGGAAATGGTCGCCGCCGAGCGCGTCGCAGCTCTCCAGCAAGCCCGCGATCTTCCAGCCGGCGTGGGCCACCGGATCGCGCGGAATAAGGCTCAGCTGGAACAGCTTGGCGCGCTCGAAGTCCTCATCCAGTCGCCGGGCGTAGCTCTCTTTGGCTTCCCGCTCGGTCTGGAGTCGCAGGCAGCGCTCGACCAGGGCGAGCAGCACCCGGCGATCGAACGGTTTCCAGAGAAAGTAGAACGCGTCTTCCAACAGCGAGCGGTAGAGCTTCTCGTCGGCGTGTGAGACCGAACCGGTGATCAGGATGACCTCGGTGTGCGGATTCTCGGCGCGTAGGGAACGGCAAAGCGCATAGCCGTCCCCTTCCGCCTCGCCGAGATGGACGTCGACCAGGGCGAGATCGAAGCGCTCGGCGCGCGCCGCGGCCAAGCCCTCGGCGGCGTTCGCGGCGGGGATCACCCGATGACCTTTGAGCAGGCGGGCGATCACGCGGCGGATCGCCGGGTCGTCATCGACGACCAGGATCTTCCGCTCAAGAGACATTCGGGATCTCCAGCCGGCCCGAGCCCAGCTCCATCACGGTTTCGGATGGCGCGGCTTCCGACGCCGGGCCGGGCGCCGCCTCCGACGGCGTGAACAGTCTCATCTCGACCGTCACGGTCGTCCCGAACCCGGCTTCGCTCTCGATTTCGAAGCCGCCGCAGTTCTGCCAGGTGAGCGACCGGCAGAGCGCGAGACCGAGCCCGTGGCCCCCCTCTTTGGTCGAGAAGAACGGTTCGAGCACTTTGTCGCGCAGGTGGCGCGGAATGCCCGGACCGTCGTCCGCCACGCGCAAAAACGCGAGACCCGACTCCGTGCGGCCGGTCTGGACCTTGATGCGCGAGCCCGCGGCGCGCAGCGCTTCGAGCGAGTTGGTGACCAGGTTGAGCAGCACGTGCTCCAAATCCTGGCGCGAGAACAGGACCACCGGCATCTCCGGATCGAGCGCGAGCGACAGATCGATTCCCGACCGGAGAGCGGCCGCTTCGAAGAACGACACCGTCTCCCGCACCGACCGGTTCAAATCGACCGGCCCCTCGCCGAGCCGTCCGGTGCTGCCGGCGCGCAGCATGTTGGCGAAGATCCGCTTACAGAACTGAGCGCGATCGACGATCACCGCCAGGTCCTCTTCCGCCTCCTCGCGCAGGAAATCGCCGAGCCGCAGGTCGTCCTGCATCTGCTGCGCGAGCGGCAGGATCGCGCCGACGGCGTTGTTCACGTCGTGGGCGACCACCCGCGCGAGGGTGACCAGGCTCGCCTTGACCTCCGCCTGCGCCGCCTGGTTTTCGAGCGTCTGGTTCCACTGCGCGTTGCGGATCGCGACCTCGGCCACCGGCAGGAAGCGCTCGACCACCTCGGCGTCCCAGGCGTCGAACGCCCGCCGCTTCCAGGCCGCGACCTCGAGCAGCCCCAAGAACCGGTCGTCGAAGAAGAGCGGCGCCACCAGCAGGCTCCGGATCGGGGGAATCCCCGGGGAAGGCCCGTCGTCGAGCAGGCGGCGCACGGCGTCATGCGCAGGGTGCACCGGCAAGCCGGCAGGCCCCTCGGTCGACAGGTGAAGTCCCGTCTGGAGGATAAAGATCGCCTCGGGCGAGACCGGAATCTCGCGGCCGACCGCGGTGCTCTTCGCCTTCGTCCAGGAGATCTTTTCGGCCTCCACCCGGAGGACTCCGGCTCCCGCGTCCCAAGTGAGGAACGCGGAGGAGTGATCGTAGGCCACCAGCTGCTCCAGGCCGTCGAGAATCTGGTACGCCAGATCGCGCGGGCGCAGCTCGGCGACGATCTTCTCCTTGATCCGGTCGAGCACCTTGTTCAGCCGCTCTCTCTCGCGCCGCCCAAGCTCAGCGGCCAGCACCCCGGCCAGCCGATCGAGCGTCCGCCGGTCGGCCGGCTCGAACGGCCGCTCGCGCCGCACCGCCGCGAGCAGCCCTACCTGGCGTCCGAAGCGAATCACCCGGGCGAGAATGGTGGTCGGCGGGATCTTCGGCCGGCGCTTGGCCAGGAAATCCTTTGCCAGCTCCAGGTCGAACAGCCCCGGCTCGCACTCCTTGGCATTCCGCGCCCCTGCCCCGCCGCGAACGATCGGCCGCCAATTCTCCTCGTCCACGGCGTCCAGCTCGGGGATCAGCCAGGCGCAATCGGCACCCAGGCGGACCCGCACCGCCTCGACGAAATGCCCGGAAAGCTTGTAGTCCGCGGCAAACCGCCGAAGATTGCTCTCCAGCGCCACGGTGAACAGCTCGGGCGGAACTTGGGCAAGATCGATCATAGGGGTCCCGACAGCGTTTCGCTGAAGGGTACAGGTGCCGCGGATGGGAGGCAATGGGCCTTGCCGGGGAAACTACGCGGGGGCGCGCCGGGTGAGCGGGCTCAGAAATTCAGTGAAGTCCCCCAGAAATTCGGTGGAATCCCCCAGAAATTCGATTTCCTGGGGGACTTCAGTGAATTTTTCGGGGACTTCAGTGATTTCCTGGGGGACTTCAGTGGTTTTCTCGGGGACTTCAGTGGTTTTCTCGGGGACTTCGGTGGTTTCTTGGGGACTTCGGTGGTTTCTTGGGGGACTTCGGTGAATTTCTGAGGGACTTCAGTGGTTTCTTGGGGGACTTCAGTGATTTTCTGGGGGACTTGAGCGAATTTCTCCGGGACTTCTCCCATTTCCTGTGTGACTTGATCCTCGGGCCGGGAGCCCCGACCGATTTCCCGCGGGGCTTGAACGTCCGGCGGCCAGCGTCCAGGGAACCTCGAAGAGCGCCCGGCGAATTTTCGCCCGCGCCGAGGGAATTCCGCCAGGGCTTGAGTCCATTCCGGCGCGCGCTCGACGAGCGTCCACTAGAGCTCGAACGGCTCGCAGCCCTCGAAAGTTTTGCGCCGGCGCAGCGCCTCCTGGACGCCCGGGAGCTGCTGGGTCAGGCGATGGAGGTCTTCAAGCCAATTCTCGCCCCGGACGGGGCGGTTCTTGCGCAGAGCGATCACGTCCTCCGGGGTCGTCGGGATGTCGCGCTCGATGTCGAACAGGAAGTCAGAGCGATCGTTCGAGTGCATCGAATAGGTCTCCTTGCCCCGCACGTTCAAAATACTCGCGGATCGCTTGGTGGTCAACGCCGGGTAGCCCGAGCAGGAACCGAACGTCGGCCATGTCGCTCGGCACTCGGGCGGGGTCGTTTTTCGTCGCCTGCGCCTTGAGCGCGGCAAGGTGCTCCGGTTTGGGGACGAGGATTGTGCTTCCACCGGGCCCGGGCAAGCGGCGACATCCCGCGAAAACCCTCGCCGCAGTCTCTCCGCGCACATAGACGAAGTCGAGACGGCCGCGCTCCGGATCGGGATGATCGTGGTTCGAGTAACCGCTGCTGCGAAAGGTGGTTTCGAATCCTTCCGATTCCAAGAAGGCGATCAGCTCGTCCTGGAGGTCGCCCTCGACGATGAAATCGAGGTCGATCGTCGTCCGCGGATTGCCGTAGGCGGCGAGCGCGATACCGCCGATCACGGCGCTACGGCCCGCCCGGCCGGCGAGAAAACCCGCGATCAAATCCAGACCGGCGACGAAATCCATCCGGAGGAGCTTACCCCGCGCTCTCCTCCGTCGGCCTCTCCTCCGCCGCGCTCCCCGCCCGGTAGATGAAGAGGGAGATCGCGCCGATCAGGATCAGGCCGAGGCTCAAGGCGAGCGAGCCCTCGAGGCGGACGAAGCCTTTCTCTGCGAAGTGCCAGCCGGCAAGCCATTCTCCAAAGCCGCCGCCGCGGGTCTGGATCGCGACGAGCATGGCGATCGCGACCCCCGCGAGTCCCTCTCCCGCGATCAGGCCGGAGGCGGCGAGAATGCCGGGGTCGCCTTCGATCGTCTTGCCTTGCCGCTTCTTTTCGACCAGGGCGCGGATGCAGCCGCCGAGGAAGATGGGAGTCAAGCTTCCGAGCGGCAGGTAGATGCCGACCGCGAAGGCGAGACCGGGGAGGCCGGCGAGCATCGCTCCGAGCGAGAAGGCGGCGCCCGTGCCGACGAGGCCCCAGGGGAGCGAGCCGGTGAGGACGCCGTCGATCACCGTTTTCATCAGCGTCGCCTGCGGCGCGGGGAGCTGCTCGGAGCCGAACGTGAACGCCTGGCCGAGGATGAGCACGGTCCCGGCGATCGCCCAGCAGGCGAACGCCGCGCCGATCAGCTGGCCGAGCTGCTGGCGCGCGGGGGTGGCGCCGACCAGGAAGCCGGTCTTCAAATCTTGCGAGATGTCGCCGGCTTTGGACGCCGCGATACAGACCACCGTGCCGACCGTAAGGATCGCGGCGCGGGCCGACGGGTCGGTCCAGCCGCAGAGGACGAAGACGAGCGCGGTGCCGAGGAGCGTCACCAGGGTCATCCCCGAGGTGGGGTTGGACGAGACCCCGATCAGGCCGACGATCCGCGAGGAGACGACGACGAACAAGACGCCGAAAATCGCCACGCCGAGCGCGGCGGCGATCCGCGGAACCAGGCTCATCTCGCCGGCCAGCAGTCCGGGGATGCCGATCAGGCTGAGGATCACGATCGCCGGCCCGGCGAGCACCATCCAGCCCGGAACGTCGCGATCGGTACGCTCGACGGTTTCGCCCGCTCCCTCAGCTCCTGTTGCGCTCGATCTCTTGAGGCCCCGAAGCACGGCCGACAGCGACCTGACCATCGTGGGCAGCGAGCGGATCACGGTGACGATCCCCGCCGCGGCGACCGCTCCGGCCCCGATGTAGCGAACGTACCTCGACCAGATCTGCCCGGCGGTGAGGTCGTGGATCAGCTTCGTCGATTCGGGGAACAGGGGATTCGGCAGGCCGTCGCCCACCAGGCCGATCAACGGCGTAAGCGCGAGGGCGGAGATCAAGCTGCCGGAGACCATGATCGCCGACTGGCGATAGCCGAGGATGTAGCCGACCGCGAGCAGCGCGGGGGCGATTTCTAGCGCCAGCTCCGCTTTGGGCAGAAACGGCACCAGGGTGGTCAAATTTGATTCGATCAGGCAGGCGGCGCCGATCGCGAGCTTGATCGCGGCGCCCACTCCAAGCCCCAGAAAGATCCAGCGCCCTCCAGAGGATTCCGCAGTCGTCGCCCGCAGCACCTCGGCGCAGGCAGTTCCTTCCGGATAGGGCAGCTCGTCGGCGCTTTGGACGATCAGCAGACGGCGCAGCGGCACCATCGCCGAAATCCCGAGCAGGGCGCCCAAGAACGCGAGCCCCGCGATCTGCCAAAAGGGCGGGATGATCCCCCAGAGGAAGAGCGCGGGGATGGTGAAGATGGTCCCCGCGGCGAGCGACGAGCTGGCCGAGCCGACGGTCTGCGCCAGGTTCGCCTCCAGAATCATCGTCCGGTCGCTCTTCATCAACCGGAACAACGCCACGGTGAGCACCGAGATCGGAATCGAGGTCGCGACCGTGAGGCCGACTCGCAGGCCGAGATAGGCGTTCGCCGCGCCGAACACGATGCCGAACACGACCCCGGCGAAGATCGCCCGGACGGTGAATTCGGGCAGCTCGCCGATCGGGCGCGATGTCCTCAACGTCCTCGCCGGGATGCTCACGGGCTCGCTCATCGCTCTCCCCTATCGGAAGAAATTTCGTTGGGGGAGGCTAGCACAGGGGGGTAGCGGGGTATCGGGCGTAGCCGCGTCAGCCCTCTCCCCAAGGGAGAGGGGAGCAAAGCAAAAACCGTTTCTGTTGTTCTCCCCTCTCCCTTGGGGAGAGGGGAAGGGGGTGAGGGCTGTACCTACTTCTTCACCGAGAACACCAGCCGCCGCCGCGTCCCCTCTTCGATGTGCCAGCGGCACGAGAGCTTCTTGCAGACCGCGTCGAGCGCGGCGCGGACGGGGGTCGCTTCGAGATCGAGCGTCAGGTCGCCAGCGACCCCGTCCTCGATATCGACCTCGACGCTCAAGATCTCGCCGAAGGTCCGCAGCACGTCCGCGGCGCGGGCTTTCGTCACTTTGAGATCGATCGGCTCGTCGAGCTGCGCCGACTTTTCGACAGGCGGTTTCGGCGGGGTTCGCGGCTTGGCCTCGACGATCAGTTTTCCTCCTTCGACCCGCCAGCGGCACTCCAGGCTGTCGCAGGCCGCGTCGAGCGCGGTGCGGACGCGGACTTTCTCGATCCGCAGGGTGAGCTTGCGCTCGGCGATCGCGGGGTCGATCACCGGTTCGAGCCCGGCGATCTGGGCGAAGAGGTTGAACGTGCCGGAAGCCTTGACCACGTCGAGGTTCAGCTCTTCGTCGAGCCCTTTGCTCACAGCCGCGGCCAACGGAGCGGCGAGCAGAAGAGCCAGCGCGACGGACCAGCCCCGGGACATTTTTGCTTTCGGTTTCATGGCGTTCCTCCTTGGCGAATCATCAGGGTGGTTCCCTCGCGCGGCGCCGCGGCCGATCCCGAACGGATCCGCCAGACGCCCCCCTCGGGCGGTTTTTCGGTGACGACGAAGCCGTCGACCGAAACGATGGAGATCCTCGGCTTTTCGAGCGTTGCGGGAGACCCCCGCGGAGGAGCTTCCGGCAGGGTCAGGCACCAGAGGGCGACCAGCGGCACGCTCGCGAGAGCCCACCAGACGCCCCATCGGCGAGATCGTGGGCGGGAGATCTCGGTTTCGGCGGAAAGTGCGTTCCGCGCAATCCGCTCCGCGGCGCCCGGCGGGACGGCGAGCGCGGACCGAAGCTTCGCGGCCAGAGAATCGTCGGTCGAATCTTCGTCAGGTTGCATCGCTCATCTCCATCGCCTGCGCCAGACGCCGTCGCGCTCGATGCAGGCGCATCTTCAAGGCGGATACGGAAATCCCCAGCGACCGCGCCCCCTCGGCGAGCGGCAACTCCGCCACCGCGACGGACAGGAGAGCCGAGCGGTCGCGGCCGGAAAGCTCCGCGAGCGCGGCTCGGACCCGCGCAAGGTCGGCCCGATCGGCCGCTTGATCTTCCGGATTTCGTTGCGGGCTGCGGCGCTCGAACAGAATCGAGAGCGGCGCGAGCAGCCGTTGCTTCAAGCGCGCCCGGGCGGCCCGGCGCCGGGCGATCGCGAAGGCGAACGCTTCCGGACATTCGGGCGGCCCCGACCGACGCCAACGCTGGACCAGAGCGGTGAGCGCCTCCTGCGCCGCCTCTTCCGCCAAAGACCGATCGCGGGTCCAGGCGAAACAGCAGGCGAGCAGGCGCGGCGCAAGCTCGGCGACGATCCGTTCGAGGTCCATTGCGAGAAGAGTACCCGCGACCCCGAACCGGTCACACTTATCGGCAGGGCCGGTTCATTACCGGGTGTAGGGGCGCAGCATGCTGCGCCCTTTGACCGCAGGGCAGGCCGAACCGAGGGCGCAGCATGTTGCGCCCCTACGGGTGATCGGAAGTCGCTTCGCCTGCCGCCCGCCAGGCCTCGACCGGATTGACCAGCACGCCGAGGCCGGGGATTTCGACCTCCACGACATCGCCGTCCGCGAGCGAGCCCACTCCCGCGGGGGTTCCGGTAAGCACGACGTCGCCCCGTTCGAGCGTCATCATTCGTGACAGATAGACCAGGATATCCAGGAAGCTAAAGGCCATGTCGCGGCCATGACCGCGCTGGCGCTCGACGCCGTTCACCCGGGTGATGACCGAAAGGTCGTCCAGATCGGGATCGACGCCGATCGCCGGCCCTACCGGGCAGAAAGTGTCGAAGCCTTTCGCTCGGGCAAAGCGACCGTCCTTTTTCTGGATATCGCGCGCGGTCACGTCGCAGGCGGGCATCACGCCCAAGATCGCCGTCCGCGCCTCTTCGGCACTGGCCCGGCGCAGCCGGTGGCGCAGCACGAGGGCGATCTCCCCCTCGAACTCCACCTGCTCGCTCTCAGGAGGAAGGACGATCGGCGCCCGCGGGCCGGAGAGCGCCGAAAGCGCCTTCAAGAAGAACATCGGCTCGGTGGGCATGGGATTGCCCAGCTCTCTCGCGTGGTCGCGGTAGTTGCGGCCGATCCCGATGATCTTGGACGGCGCCACCGGCGCCAGAAACGAAGAGGCGTCGAGATCGACCCGGCGGCCGTACTCCCACCCTCCGGGCCAGGACTCGAAAGGGTCGGAGTAGAGAACGCGAACGTCGTCGGTGGATGGGTCGGTCGCGGCGTAGAGCCCTTCGGGCGCGATGCGGTAGAGGCGGATCATGGAGAGGATTGTATCCGCCCCTGGGGAGGAAGCGATGTTCCTCGAAATTTGACCGCGTGGTAAGTGCTTTTTACATTTGGTCAGACCAGGTGTAAAATCCACTTACCATGCGGTCAAACGAAGTAGCTCCCGTGATTACGCGCCAGTACTGGCTTGACCGTCTCGACCAGG
>DATMZU010000726.1:0-9902 GCA_035607435.1 Thermoanaerobaculia bacterium
GCTGGTCCCCTCATAGATCGTGGTGACCCGCACGTCGCGATACAGCCGGGGAGATCTCGTAGTCGGCGTGGAAACCGTTGCCGCCGTGGATCTGTAGGCTCTCGGCGCAGGCGCGGTTTCGCGGCTTCGGAGGCGTAGAGCTTCGCCTGGGCGGCGTAGCGGCGGGCGTCGGTTCCCGTATTCGATCGCGGCGCGGTAGGTGAGGGCCTGTTTCGACGGCGGCTCAAGTCGGACTCAGGAGAATTCGAGCGCGGTTGCTCGCCCCGCTGAGCTAGTTTGCCTGCAAATCCAATGGTGCCGGATGTCTCCAGGACGAAGGGGACGTCGTAAGTCGGAATCCGGGACGTAGAGCCGGAATTCGGGACGCAGAGCCGGATTACGGGACGCACGATCGGAATACGGGACGCATAGCTAGAATACGGGACGTAAATCCTGAATCTGGGACGTGCATCCAATTTTCGAGACGTATAGTCAGAATACGAGACGCATCCCAAATTTCTGGGACGTATTTCCTGAATACGGGACGCAGAACCAAGGGCCGGACCATTTTTCAGACAATGGGGCGTGTGCCCCGGAATACGGGACGTGCCCGCCTAATGGGAGACGTACCTTGTTGGGCCGGCTGAGCCCTTACCGCGATATCCGGCCAGGAATCGGGATTTCGATCATTCCTGTGCCCCCTACCGCAGCAAATGCCGCACAATCACCAAACGCTTCGCTCGTTCCCTCGTAGATCGTGGTGACGCGCACGTCTCGTCAGCCGGGAGATCCGCGATTCGGCGACCCTGGCGGCCGAACCGCTTTAAGCCACACTTCCCCCTGGAGACGATGACTTCACCACCCTCAAGCCAATAGGCGCCGATCGAGCAGGAGACGGTAGTAGCTGCTCATCGAGAGAATTTCGAGACCTTCGTAGGGAGAGAGCCCAAGGAGCACAGCGTCGTTCGTCACGAGGATATCGACGCTCGCAGCGATCGCCGCTTGGAGGATTGGACTGTCCCCGGGATCGCCCGGGACCTGGTGCCGTGAAGGGCCGGGTTCTACAAGAGTTGCCCTGCGCTTCGCCCGTTGGCGCGTGAGAAAGGCGAAGCGTCGCGAAAAGCGTAACTGGACAGACATGACCTGCTCGATCTCATCGAGAACGTAAGGGCTGATCGAGATGCGCCACGCGGCCTTGACCGTCGCAGCCAGCATGCGTTGAGCGGCATCGCCGGACAGCGCTTCCGCTACATAGACATTGGTGTCGAAGAAAACCTTCATTCGCCGTAGCGAACGGCTTTGACGGCACGATCAATGGCCTGTTGGTCGATGCCTTGAATTTTCGCTTGCTCTCTTGCTTTCGCTGCCTCTTCGCGCCACTCCGCCTCTTCTTCTTGAGCAAGAAGCTCGTCGAGTACCAAGCGGTCGTCGTCAGGCAGCTCCCGGATCCGGATGAGAATTTCGTCAACGGTCGTGCGACTCATAAAACCTCCAGAGCGGACTCTTCCATTCTACCCAACCGGGTAACCTCTGAGCGCCCTCCCTACCGCAACAGGTGCCGCGAGATCACCAACCGCTGCATCTCGCTGGTCCCCTCGTAGATCGTCGTCACCCGCACGTCCCGATAAAGTCGGGAAATCTCGTAGTCGGCGTGGAAGCCGTTGCCGCCGTGGATCTGCAGGCTCTCGGCGCAGGCGCGGTTCGCGGCTTCGGAGGCGTAGAGCTTCGCTTGCGCGGCGTAGCGTCCGGCGTCCGCTCCGTTCTCGATCGCGGCGCGGTAGGTGAGCGCGCGGGAGGCGGCCAATTCGGTCGCGATCTGGGCAATTTTGAACTGGATCGCCTGGTGCTCGGCGATCGGCCGGCCGAATTGGACCCGCTCTTTGGCGTAGGCGACCGCCAGTTCCAGGGCGCGCTGGTGGATGCCGAGCGCCTGGGCCGCGATGCCTACTCTGGAGTGGTCGAGAGTGGCCTTGGCGACCGCGAGCCCGTGGCCTTCCTGGCCGAGCAGGTAGTCGGCCGGTATGCGGCAGCCGGAAAAAGTGATCGAGGCGGTGCGCGAGGCGCGTAGGCCCATCTTTTCTTCCGGCTTGCCGACGGCAAAACCGGGCGCGTCGGCCGGGACCACGAACGCCGAGATTCCCTTCTTTCCCGCGTTCGGATCGGTGCGCGCGAGCACCACGTACCAGGAGGCGAAGCCCGCGTTGGTGATCCACGCCTTCTCGCCGTCCAGCACCCAGGTGTCTTCATCGCGGCGCGCCGTCGTGCGCATGGAGGAGGGGTCGGAACCGGCGCCCGGCTCGGTGAGGCCGAAGCCGCCGAGCTTGCCGCTCGCCGCCATCTCGGGCAGGACGCGGTCTTTCGCCGCCTCAGTGCCGAACGTTTGGATCGGCCAGGCGCAGACCGAGTTCGTGACGCTCATGGTGACCGCGACGGACGGACAGACGCGCGCCAGCTCTTCGACCGCGATCGCGTAGGTCAGCACGTCGGCTCCCGCGCCGCCGTATTGTTCCGGAATCATCATGCCGAGCAGGCCGAGATCGACCATTTCGGCCATCACGCCGCTCGGAAACTCGTGGTCGCGCTCGCGCTGCTCGATCCCCGGGCGGATGCGCTCTTCGGCGAATCGGCGTACCTGCTCGCGTAGCAGCTCCTGGTCTTCGGTAAGGGAAAAGTCGATGCTCATCCCTTGTTGATCACCCAGTCCGCGATCACCATCTTCTGGATTTCGCTCGTCCCCTCGTAGATCTCGGTGATCCGGGCGTCGCGGAAGTAGCGCTCGACGTTGTATTCCTTGGTGTAGCCGTAGCCGCCGTGGATCTGCAGCGCCTTGTTGGTCACCCGCTGCGCCATCTCGGCCGAGAACAGTTTCGCCTGCGCGGCTTCGAGCGTGAAGCGCTTCTGGTTCTCTTTCGCCCACGCGGCTTTCCAGGTCAGCAGTCGCGCGGCGTCCAGCTCGGTCGCCATGTCGGCGAGATAGAACTGAATCGCCTGGAACTCCGAGATCGCCTGGCCGAACTGCTTTCTCTGCTGAGCGTAGGCGACCGCCTCTTCAAACGCCCCCTGGGCGATGCCCACCGCCTGGGCCGCGATGCCGATCCGGCCGCCGTCGAGCGTGGACATGGCGATCTTGAAGCCGTCGCCGTCCTCGCCCAAGCGGTTCGCGGCCGGCACGCGCAGATCCTGGAACGCCAGCTCCGTCGTGCCCGAGGCGTTCACGCCGAGCTTGAACTCGTGGGTGCCATGGCTGTAGCCCGGCAGATCGGTCGGCACGATGAAGCAGGTGATCCCTTTGTGCTTCTTCGAGAGATCGATGCTCGCGAAAACCAGTGCGATGTCGGCATGGGTGCCGTTGGTGATGAAGACCTTGTTGCCGTTCAGGACGTAGTCGTCGCCGTCGCGCCGCGCGGTCGAGAGCAGGCCCCCCGCGTCGCTTCCCGCGCCCGGCTCGGTGAGCGCGAAGCAGCCGAGCTTTTTGCCCGCCGCGAGCGGGGTGAGGAATTCCTTCTTCTGCTCCTCGGTGCCGTACTTCAAGAGCGGATCGCAGACTAACGAGTTGTTGACCGACAAGATCACGCCCGAGGTGGCGCAGACGCGGCTGACCTCCTCGATCACCAGGGCGTAGGAGATCGTGTCCATCCCCGCGCCGCCGTACTCTTCGGGCACCGCGACGCCGCCCAGCCCCAGCTCGCCGGCCTGGTCGAAGAAGCTCCGCGGGAACTCGCCCGTCTCGTCGATCTCCTTGGCCCGCGGCTTGACCACCTCGTCCGCGAACCGGCGAATGTTCTCGCGCAGCAGCTGCTGCTCTTCGGTGAGCTCGATCTTCATGCACGTTCCTAAAGCGAAAACCTGCTTCGCGGAGGGGACCCTACGTTGGCACGGCGGAAGGGCGGACGCCCGAAACCTGCCCGGGATCGTAGCAACCGGCGGAAGAGGGGGTCAAGGAAGGCGCCCCTCCGGCTCGCCTCCCTACCCCGTCTTTTCTTCGACCTCCGGGTTCTAGCAACCGTTGGGGAGGGGCGGACCGTAGGTACAGCTCCACCAAACGCAGTTGCAGATGGTTTCGCAGTCGACTTCGCCGTTGCAATGGCTGAGGCACTTGTTCAACCGGAAGTCGCACGCCGCGCTCATCCAAACGGCACCGTTCGAGCCGTCGGCCGGAGGCAGCAGGAACGAGGGGGCGGCAGGCGCCGCGACCCCCGAGACTTCGGGCAGCGGCGGCGCAGCAGGAGCGGCGGGAGCCGCGAAGGCAACACCGGCCACCAGAGAGGCGAAGAGGCAGAGCAGAGCGATTCTTACGCGCATCGGATCTCCTTTGTTCGGCGGGGGATTCCGCCTTGAAGGTAGGCGAAGGCTTTCCACAAAAAGCAGTGCCGGGAGGAGGGAAAAGCGCGCCGCCGGGCGACGCTTCCCCAAGAGCGCTTCATTCGACAGGTCCGGGAATCTCGATCTCGATCTTCGCTCGACCGCCTTGCGCCTCGATGGTGCGCTCCATCTCCAGGGAGAAGGGAGGAGCCTGCGTCTTCACTTCGATCCGCCAAAGTCCGTCGCGGATCAGGATGCCCGAAAATCTACCCTCGTCGTCGCTCTTGAGCAGGCCCGCCGCCAAGTCGAGATCGTCACCGAACCGGAGGGCGGCGCGTAGCGGGCGGCCGTCCCGCCGCCCAAACCCTCCCCAAGAGCAAAACCAGTGCGACGATTTTCGACGCCCGCCAGGTCTTGGGAATCATTGGCACCTCCCCGTTCGGTATCCCACTATCCCGATACCGAACATGGTGTCGCCCGCGGCGCTCCGGCCTACTTCCCTTGAGGGTGCTCGTCCGACTTACCGAACGCCAGGCGCAACGTTCCACCAGCGGAGAGCGAGCCGGAGTGGCATTCGACCGCGAGTTTCGGGGACCAACCGGTCTGGCCCAGGGCGAGACGAGCCGCGATCGGAACCACGCAGGCCGAGTATTCGCCCGGCGCAAGATCGGAGTAACGGCTGGCCGTCAAGCCGAAAGCCGGCTCTCCGCGCGAGCGTGCCCAGTCGGAGAGCGAGTTGGCTGGCAGCTCCATGCCGTTCTGGAACAGCATCATCCAGGCATCCTGCTCCTGGAGTCGCTGTTTCAAGGTAGCACCGAGGTCCACTTCTACTGTTCCACTGACGTCAGCAACGACCAAGTCGGCCTTCTCACCCGGCCTAAGCTCGAACGCCGTGAGTGCAGAGCCCAAGACTCCAACGACCGCGACAGCCCCCTCGACCACCGAGGGAAGCTTCAATTCAAAACCACCGTCCGCCGCGGTGCGGGTTCGGTCGTTGCCGTAGCGACCCGGTCGCACGCCAAGGGCCGAGACCACCGCACCGCCTTCGACCCCACGCGCCGACCGGACCCGGCCCGCGAAACGCTTGGTGCCCCGCAGGACCAATTCGATCGGCCCGATCTCGCCGTCGTCTGGTAGGGCGAACATTTGATCGGTGGCGACAAGATCCCCACGGCGCGACTGAGCTCCTAGTGTCAGATTGCCAGGGGCTACGCCGCGAAACTCGAATCGACCCTCCATTTCGGTGACCAGCCCTTGGTTCGCGCCGTCGCCTTCGAGGACGGAAACCGTCGCTTGTGCCGCCGGATGTCCCTCCGCATCAACCACCCGTCCAAAGAGGTGCGTGCCTGGAACTTCGATCTCAATCTCGGCGTGTCCCTTCCGCGCCTCAATGGTTCGATGCAGTTCCAGGGAAATTCGAGGCTTGTCAGCCGCCAGTTCGATCGGCCAGTGCCCTTCCCGAGGAAGGACCCCCGAGAACTTTCCTTCCTGGTCGCTGTCGAAACGAATCGAGGTTACGCCGTGTTGGCCGCCAAACCAGAGGGTCGCACGAAGAGGCGCCTTACCCAGATGAACCTCGCCTTCGATTTCAACCCATCGGATCTGGAACGTGTGGCGAGCGTCGGCTGGAGAATCAAATTCAAGGTCATGCTCGGTCAGCATCTTCTGTCCGGTCGAATCGGAAATCGAGACCGTAAATTGACCTCTCTTTTGATTCTTCACCCGTGCGACGCCCTCGTCGGACGTTTTTCCCTGGAATACCGTTTCCGTTCGAACGTCTCCGCGTCCGAGACCGCGCTCGACCTGGACGGCCCACGATCTCCCCAGCCAGTCTTTCGCCGGCTCCACCACGAATTCGAGGTCTAACGGAGCCTTAAGGAGAAAGGGTTCTGGCAGATACGTCTCGTCGCCGACCACCACCTGGATAGGGCCACGAGATTCGGCAAGCGCACCCTCTTGCTCCACGTCGACCGTATAGGAGCCCGGAGCGAGACCCACGACCTGGAAGAATCCCCTTGCGTTGACCTTCGCCTGACGTCCGGTCTGCGTGAGCTTCTCAACTGCAGCGAGGTTCCCGCCTCCAAACGTCGCCGTCGGGGAAATCTTGACCTGGCATCGGGCGATATCGATCACCACTCCAGAATCGGCCTCCACCCAGCCAGCCAGCGAAGCCCCTCGACGGAGAGTGAGCGCCTTCAGATCCGCTTGCCCTCCCGCAAGGACCGAGACGTCCCACGAATAGAGCGGAATGAAGCCCTCGGAGAAAACGGAAAGATCGTAGGTGGCCGCGGGCATTTCGCAACGGAACCTTCCCTCGCGATCGACCGGACACTCGATCTCCCCCTTGGGTGATTTTCGGTTCTTTGCGGAGCTCCTGGCCGGCAAGGTCGTCACGATCAATTTCTTCGGCAGAACCGGAGGTTTTTCCGTCGAAACGAGCCGGCCAACGACGCTGCCAAGCGGCCAAACTTCCAACGGCTGTACTTGTTCGACTGACACTCCGACTGTCAGAACGAAGCGGCGAACCCAAAAACCCGGTGCCACGACCTCGGCATCCCAGACCGAGCCCGCCGGAGCTGAAAGACAGGCTTTCCGTCCGGCCTCCACCATGACGGAGGCAATACCACCTTTCGTCTCAGCGGTTTTCGCGGACAGCTGGCGCGTGAGTTTTACTTCGCCACGAAATGGATCCTTGGAGGGCGCCTGAAGAGAGGTATCGAAGCACACCGAAACAGGGTGAAATTCGGCAGCCTTCTCAGGCTCCGCCGCCTCAGTTCCCCTGGCAATTGCCAGAAAAACTGTGCTGCACAGAAGTGCTTTCTTCATCAGATCCGAGGCCGTCCACCACCCGAACAGCTAAAGCATTCGGCGGGGCATCCCCCTCCCCCGGAGGTATGGCATGAGCCGCCACCGCCCGAGCCACCACCGGTTCCTCCTCCGCCGCCGCCAGCGGTGATTTCGGTGCAAAAGGTCCCAGACAAAATGCAATCGGTCGCGATGGACTGGCAACTTGTAACGCCTGTCTCGCCATCAAAGACAGGGCGGCAAGTTGCGATGTTCTGCGCGTTAAAGAAACAGTCTTCGCAGGCCGCTGCAACCGGCGGAAGGATGGACGATAGGATCGCGGTAACGGCAAGAACCCACAGGATGTATCGGTTTCGCATGAACAGCCTCCTTTTCTTGCAGCAAGCCTAATCTAGGAGTGTTTGATCATGCAAGAGGTCTCGCGTCGGAGGACTTTAAAACCGCGCCAGCGCCCCGCGGTCGGTTCACAACTGGCCCGCCCGCTCGCGGGCGAACGCGAGCGGGCGAGCAGGTCGAGGGGAGGTTGGTCAGGGCGTAAAGGTCTGCAACTGCGCGCCGGTCGGGCAACTCGACGCTCCGGCTCCCAATCCGAGGATCGTTCGGACCGTGGCGCCGGTCATGTTCTGCGGTTTATTGGTCGGCACCATCGTGGTGTCGAACCCGCCGAAGTGGGGCTCCGAATAGGTCTTCGAGGTGCCGATCTTCTGCACCCAAAAGAGCGGGTTCAGAGCTTCGCGCATCTTCGGGAAGTAGAGCGCCCAATCGTTGCCCAGGATGTAGGTGCACATTGTGTCCCAGAGCTTGGGGCTGGCGGTCTCGCCCGGGAGCGCAGTCCCCAGGTTGGCCAAAGGCTTGGTGCCCAATCCGAGCAGGGTGTTCATGGAGAACGACGACGAGGAATCCTTGAAGAAGGAGCAGGTTTGGACGTTGTTCGGAGCCTTGTCGCGGAGCAGGCGGTAGAGGTCGTCGCGGAGGGCGTTGGTGCCTAACCCCCCCAAGGAGGTGAAGCGGGCGCCGGGCGAATCGATTTCGAGGTTGGATCCGTTCGGCCGCGAGATTAAGTCGTACAGACGCTTCTCGTCGGCCCACCAACGCCGGGCCGAGTCGCGGACCGCCGTCTCGGGCGTCGAGGTCACGGACGACGCCGTGACGCTTCCGCCGTTGCCGAGCGCGAAAACGTAAGCCCCGGTGATCGCCGCCGCCCAGAGCTGGTAGTGGCTGGAGGTCATCTCCTCGTTGCGCGTGGCGCCTCCCGTGTCGTAGTAGTGACCGAACGGACCGCCAAGCCCGGCGACGCTGCGGCTCTGGACGTCGAGGTACTGTTGGACCAGCGTCCGCGCCTCGTTCTTCTGAGTCGTCGTCGCGCCGGACTCGGGACGCAGCGCCCAACCGTAATACCAAGCCCGCGCCAACATGCGTTGATTCGGCGATCCGGTCATGTCCAGCTGATCATGCGGAGGAGGCGCGAGCGTCCACGCCCCGTCGGGACTGGTCGAGGCGGCGCAGCCGAAGGCCAACCGGGTGAGACCTGCGATGGCCTTCATCTGAGCCTGCTCCAACCCTTGAGCGCCGGCCTGCTGGGGAGTCCAAAGAGCCATCAGCACGAAGAGTGCAAGAGATAGTGTTTTGAATATCCTTCCGAGAGTCATGCGAACCTGCCTTTCCGTCAGTGCATCACTCCCCTCTTTCAACAGACTATTCCCTTCCATAGCCACGCGGCAATAAGCTTCGTCTCCTCCTGAGAGGCTTCCAGCCCTCCCCTCGACCGGGGCCGTCCCAGGGCGTTTTGCCTCTCTCCTTGCGCCTGACATATCCTCTCGAGCTCCACCCCCTGCCCTCTTCCCGGAGGCCGCTTCCATGCACGCTCGAATGATTCCTGGTTCCTCCCGGCTCTTGCTCGCGCTCTGCGCGGTCCTCGGCTTTTCCGTCCACGGGCCGGCTCGCGCGGCCGACGCTCCCCTTCCGGACGTCGATCTGATCTGGGGCGCCAAGATCCCGATGCGGGACGGGGTGAAGCTGAACGCCACGGTCTACCGGCCGCACGGGCAGAGCGGGGGGCTGCCCGTGATCTTCACGCTCACGCCCTACATTGCCGACAGCTATCACGACCGGGCGATGTACTTTGCCCGGAACGGCTACGTGTATGCGTTGGTGGACGTGCGCGGGCGGGGCAGCTCGGAGGGGGACTTCGATCCGTTCGCGCAGGAGGATCGGGACGGCTACGACGTGGTCGAGTGGCTCGCGAAACAGCCCTGGGCGAACGGCAAGGTCGCCATGTGGGGCGGCTCGTACGCGGGCTTCGATCAGTGGGCGACGGCGAAAGAGCTGCCGCCGCATCTGGCGACCATCGTGCCCGCGGCTTCGGCGCACCCGGGGGTCGATTTTCCGTTCGACCACAACGTCTTCTACCCCTACGACGTGCAGTGGCTGACCTACACCAGCGGCAAGACCGGCAACGGCAAGCTGTTCGGCGAAAGCGGCTTCTGGTTCGCCAAGTTCAAGGAGCTGTACCTCTCGGGGCGGCCGTTTGCGGATCTCGACGAGATCGTGGGCAATCCTCTGCCGATCTTCCATCGTTGGCTCGCGCACCCCCATCCCGATGCGTTTTGGGACGCCATGGTGCCGACGCCCGAACAGTTCGCGAAGATCTCGATCCCGATCTTGACGATCACCGGCCACTACGACGGCGACCAGCAGGGCGCTTTCGCGTTCTACCGCGACCACATGAAGTACGGCAACGCCGCGGCCAAAGCGAGCCACTACCTGATCGTCGGCCCCTGGGATCACGCGGGGACCCGAACCCCGAATCCGAAGTT
>DATMZU010000731.1:0-3015 GCA_035607435.1 Thermoanaerobaculia bacterium
CGGGGTCGTGGCGCCGGACGCGGCCGGCGGAGCGGCCGATCCCGCCGTCCGCCCCGGCACCGCCCTCGGCTCGAAGGCCGACCCGTCGCGCAGCAGCTCTTCGATCGCCGAGGGCAGCCGGGGCTCCCCGGCAGGGTCCTCGGTGCCGCGGTCGGCGATCGCCAGGGCGCGGGCGACGTTGCGCAACTGGCGGACGTTGCCGGGCCACGAGGCTGCCGCGAAGCGGGCGATCCAGGCCGCGGGAGGCCAGAGCGGCGCGCCCGGTCCCGGATCGGCCAGGCGATGCCATTCGCCGACGCCCGCGAGCTCCTCGCGCAGAAAGTGGAAGAACAGCCGGCCGATGTCGTCGCGCCGTTCGCGCAGCGGCGGCAGGCGGATCGCGTATCCGCCCAGGCGGTGGAGAAGCGGAGCGCGGAAGCGTCCGGCGGCCGCCGCCTGTTCGAGATCCGCGTCGGTGGCGGCGACGATCCGCACATCGACCCGCGCCGGCTC
Organism: Thermoanaerobaculia bacterium; assembly: GCA_035607435.1. GTDB lineage: Bacteria > Acidobacteriota > Thermoanaerobaculia > Multivoradales > UBA5704 > DASYKS01. Next base: position 493 of record DATMZU010000731.1, read on the forward strand.
TTCGCTGCCGACCGTCTGGATCTCGCCGCTCTCCAAGGCGCGCAGCAGGAGCGGCTGCACCTCTTGGGGCGTCTCGCCGATCTCGTCGAGGAAGAGCGTGCCGCCGTGGGCGCGCCGAAAATAGCCCTGCCGGGCCTTCTCGGCGCCGGTATAGGCCCCGCGCTTGGCGCCGAACAGCTCGGCGGCGGCGAGCGACGCGGGCAGGGCGCCCATGTTGAGCGCCAGAAACGGCCGGTCGCGCCGGCCGCCCGCGCGGTGGATCGCCGCGGCCACCAGCTCCTTGCCGGTTCCCGTTTCGCCGCGCAGCAGCACCGGCACTTCGAGGGGGGCGACCCGCGCGATCTGGCGGCAGAGGTCGAGCAGCGCGTCGCTCAGACCCACCAGGCCGAAGCGCGGCAGGCCGTCGGGAAGGACCGGCCGGAACCGATGCAGCAGAAGGACCACGCGGCCCGCGAGCAGAAGCACCACGCCGCGATCGACTTCTGCCGCGGAGAAAGAGGCTTCGCCGTCGACCGGCTCGCCATTGGCGACGAGCCCCGTCGGCGAGCCGGACCGGAGCAACCGGATCCCGCCGTCGCCCGTCGCTTGAAGAAGCCAAGGGCGGCGGCTCAGGTACGGCACCGCAAGAGGCGCGAAAGCCGACTCGCCCGGCGGAGCGAACGCCGGCTCGCCGCGCGAAAGCATCGCTTCCCGTCCCGACGACAGTTCGAGGAGGTTCGCCCGCTCGCCGACCCGCTGGACCTGGGGATGGCCGAGGATCGTCAGGCCGGGTGCCGAGACAGGGGGCAGGGGCTCTCCGAGGGGAGCAGACCATGTCTGTGTCTCCGGCCAGTTCTGGCTCTTGGGCACCATCCCCGAGGACCCCTCCCTACTTGCTGATTCGGCGTGGCGGCAACTTTAGATGCTTCGCAGGCGGAAGGTCAAAGGCGGCCGCGGCATCAACAAAAAAACGGCCCGGGCGTCGCCGCCCGGGCCGAGGAGGAGATCGCGGCGAGCAGAGCCGCGACGAACAGCCGGTGCCTACGAACCGCAGGTCTTGAACGTCGCCATGTCGTCCACCGGCAGGGCGAGACGGCCCGCCGGATTGGTGAACTGCTTGGTCAGGCCCGTCCGGGTGTCGAGCACCGTGAGCGTGTAGTCGAGCTTGGTGGTCGCACCGGCGAGAACCTGGAAGGCGTTCGCCGAGGAGCAGGCGTCGTGGACGGTGACCAGCAGGTCGTACTGCTGATCGCCGAAGAACGAGAACAGCCCCGCCTCGCTGGTCAGAGGCTCGGCCGCGCCTTGGTCGCTCGCGCCTTGCGGCGTCCGCCAGGTCACCGTCACCTGGAACCGATTGGCCGCCAGGCACAGGGTGTTGGCGCCCGGCACGCAGCCGGCCCTCGAACCGTCGTTGTCGAGAATGTCGAGCGTCGTGTTGCTGCGGTCCGGATCGAGCGTCGCGCCGCCGGTCGGGGCGGAGAGAGCCAGCCGAATCGTCTCGTTGCCTTCCCGCACGGCGTCGGGACGGATGCGCACCTGGAAGAACTTCTTGGCGCCGTCTCCGGCGTTCCAGGTGAGGGTGCCGGAGGCCGCCGTGAAATCGGCGGGAGCGAGAGCGCTGCCGTTCGCGGCGGTCCAGCGGACGGTCACTTGGCCCTTGACGCCGCTCGAACGTTCGACCGCGACGCGGGCGACGACGTTGCCTTCGATCACCTGGTAGCCAGCGTCGTCGAACTTGAGCACGCCGGGCCGGGTCCTGTCGTCATCGCCGAGGTTGTCGCCGTCGCCGCTCTCCAGGATGCGCCCCACGGCGACGCCGCGCTGGCCGTCGATCGTGGCGCCTCCGGTCGGATTCGACAGAATCACCCGGAAGGTCTCGCCGCCGTCGGCGACTCCGTCGGCCAGCAGCGGGACTTCGATCACCTTGTTCGATTCGTCTCCGGGGCTCCAGGTGAGCGTCCCGGTGACGACCGCGAAATCGACTCCGGCGATACCGGTGCCGCTCTCGGTGCGGAAGGCGACCGAGACCGTTCCCTGCTCGCCCATCGAGCGCTCGACGGTGACCAGGGCGTTCGAACCTTCAAAGCCCGCGAAATCGCTCTGATCGAACTTGATCACTCCGGTGCCACCGCCACCGCCGCCGCCGCCACCGCCACCACCCCCACCGCCGCCTCCACCGCCACCGCCACCACCGCCTCCTCCGCCGCCGTTGAGGATCACCACGGTCGAGGTGCCGCGCAGGGAATCGATCAAGGCGCCGCCGGTCGGATTCGACAGGGTGAGGCCGATCGTCTCGGAGCTTTCATTGAGCGAATCGTTGGCGATCGGAATCGTGAAGGTCTTGGTCAGCTCGTCGCCCGAGGCCCAGGAGAGGGTCCCGGCGACCGACGTGTAGTCGAGCCCCGCGGTGGCCGTGCCGTTGCTCGTCGCGTAGTCGATCGTGACCGCGCCGCTCTCGCCCTGCGAGCGCTCGACCCGGAGCACCGCGACGCCCGCCGATTCGGCGACTTCCAGCGTCAGCTCGTCGAACTTGATCGTGCCCGC
>DATMZU010000273.1:0-6587 GCA_035607435.1 Thermoanaerobaculia bacterium
CAGAACAGTGGTGATCTAGGCCAGAACAGTGGTGATCTAGGCCAGAACAGTGGTGATCTGGGCCAGAACAGTGGTGATCTGGGCCAGAACAGTAGTGATCTAGGCCGGAACAGTGGTGATCTGGGCCAGATCAGTGGTGACCTGGGCCAGATCAGAGGTGTTCTGAGCCTCGCCCGATGCGTGGAGCCCCTGCCCAGTAGGCTATGCGACGGCGGCGCTCGCCCCGGCAAGGTACACTTCGCCCGATGCGATTTCATGACGAATGTCTGGTGTTCGATGGCCATACCGACGTGCCGACGCGGCTTTGGGAAGAGCCGGTCGATCTGCGCAAGCGGCAGCACGATCGCCAGGTCGATCTCCCTAGACTGAAGGAAGGGGGCGTCGATGCGCTCGCCTGGGCGCTGTTTCTTCCGGCGAGCCTCGATCCAGAAGCGGGGCGCGAGCACGCGCGGCGCCTCTACGAGGTTTCGCTCGAACACTTGGTGCCGGGCGAGCTGGAAGGGGCGCGCAGCGCGGAAGACATCCGCAAAAACGCCGCCCGTGGCATCGTCTCGGTCCTGTTCGGGCTTGAAAACGGCCGGCCGCTGCCGCTGCCGGGCATGATCGACGAGTGCGCGCGCTGGGGCGTTCGCTACGTCACGCTCACCCATTTCGGCAGCCACGAATGGTGCGACGCCTCGACCGACGAGCCGCGCCACGGCGGGCTCTCTGCGGAAGGGCGCGATCTCGTGCGCCGGCTCAACCGGGCGGGCATTCTGCCGGACGTCTCCCACGTGTCGGACGCGGCGGTCGAACAGGTGCTCGACGTCTCGAAGGTTCCGCCGATCGCGAGCCACAGCTCCGCGCGGGCGCTCTGCGACCATCCGCGCAACCTCCCCGATAACTTGATCCGCGAGATCGCCCGGCGCGGCGGAGTGGTGATGGCGAACAGCTTCCCCCCGTTCGTCGATCCTTCCGCCGCCGAAGCGCTCCCCGAACGCGAGGCGAGCCTGGCCGACGAGCGCCGCGAGCTGTCCGCCCGCTATTTCGCCGAGCCCGGCCCGGTCGCCCGCGAGCTGGCCCGTCTCTACGCCGACCGCCCGCTCCCCGAGGCGACGCTCGACCAGTTCGTGGACCACCTGATCCACTTGATCGAGCTGGGCGGCGAAGAGCACGTCGGAATCGGCAGCGATTTCGACGGCATTCACGAAACGCTCCGCGGCTTCGAATCCCCGGCCCGGTTTCCCGACTTGACCGACGCGCTGCTGGCCCGCGGGGTGGATAAGGGCGGCTTGCGGCTGATCCTGGGGGAGAACTTCCTGCGGATGTTGGCGGCGGCGGAAGAGGCGGCGGACTAGCGCTCCGACCTCAACCACCGATCAAATCCCTCCTCGATCCCCTCCCACGAAACGCCGAGCGCCGCCCTGAATCGTTCCGGGTCGTAGCGCTCCCCCCGCGCGAGCGCCGCGAGGTACCCCTTGAAGCGGGGCGCAAGCTCCCGATCGAGCAACAGATACCGCACCAGCAGCGCGCTCTGCTCGTAATCGAACGAGCGGACCCCGCGGTCGAACCCGCTGCGCGGCAAGGCGGTCAGCTCGGCCAAAGGCCGGGCCCACCCTCGGTCGAGCGCGCCGCGCAGCCGCTCGGCGAGCGCCTCGACCCCTACGACGCCGCGGAGCGGTCCGATCCCTTCTTCCGTCGTGCCGTAGCCGATCGCGTCGGCCAGCCCCTCCGACAGCCACGGCGGGAGGTTCGTGCCTAGGGAGCGGCGGTGTACCAGGTGGGTCAGCTCGTGCGCCAGGGTGGTGATCGCGCTCTTCCGGCCGCTGCCGGCATGAAGGACGACCAAGCCGTCGATGTCGCTCGCGAAACCCGCGTAGCCCGCCGCGAGGCGACCGTCCTCCTCGACGTAGTGGCGATATTCCGCGAGGTCGCGGAACAGGATGATCTCCTCGGCCGGTGGGCCGACGGGGGTCACCCCGAACCGCTCGGAATAGACGCGGTCGAGCGTGGCGCCGATCTTCTCGCAGGCGGCGAGGAGTCGCGGGTCCGAGCTGTTGGTCGTGAGCCGATATGGACCGCAGCGCCTAGGGTCCGGCCGCCGCCCCATCGTCATGTACGCCTCCACCAGGGATTGCTCGCTGGGGGCGTTCGCCGGTCGCGCGGCGATCGCCGGAGGCTTGGGGCGCGGTCGGGGGGGCCGGACGACGACCTGCGGCGGATCCGGCTCGCCGCAGGCGAGGCTCGTCAGGGCCAGGGCGAAGGCACCCCAAAAGCAAAGCGCCCGAGAGGCTCGGGCGCTGGTGGTCTCGAAATTTTGGTAGCGCATACGGGATTCGAACCCGTGTTCCCGCCGTGAGAGGGCGACGTCCTAGACCCCTAGACGAATGCGCCGAAAAACCCGCGGCGCGTTTTATAGCACAACGCTTCGGGCGACTTCAAATCGGTTACTCGTTCCGTAGCGCCTCCACCGGACTGACCTGGGTGGCGCGGGTTGCGGGCAGATAACTCGCAAGGACCGCGACGCCCGCCAGGAGAAGCGAGATGGCCGCGAAGGAGGCCGGGTCGTACGGCTCGATGCCGTAGAGCATCTTCGAGAGAACCCGCGACAGTCCGAGGGCCAAAGGGATGCCGATCGCGAGACCGAGCATCGCGAGCTTCGCGCCCTGGCCGACCACGAGCCGGAGCACCTGATTGCGGTGGGCGCCGAGCGCGACACGAACTCCGATCTCCTTGCGGCGCTGGCCGACCAGGTACGAGAGCACGCCGTACACACCGATCGCCGCGAGGAGGAGCGCGATGCCCGCGAAGACCGAGAACATGCCGCCGAAGAAACGTTGCTCCCAGATCGCCGAACGGAACAGATGGGGCAGGCTCTGGACGTCGAACACCGGCAGACCCGGGTCGCTGGCGCGAATCTCGCGGCGCGCCGCGAGCGCCACCGATTCGGGCGGCCGGTTGGTGCGGATCGAAAAGCCGGTGTTCGGCGTGGCGTTCCAAACGTAGGGCAGGAACGCCGCGGGCTCGACCCCTTCGTCCTCCGTGCTGAAGCCGTTGTAGTGGAAATCCGGGACCAGGCCCACCACCGTGACCCACGGCCGGCCTTCCTCTTCGAGCAGCCGGAAACGCTGGCCGATCGGGTCTTTCCCGGGCCAGCGCTTCTTGGCGAAGGCCTGGTTGATCACCGCGAGCGGCGCTTTGTTCGCTCCTTCGGAGTCGGTGAAGGTACGGCCGGCGACCAGTTTTACCCCCACTGCGTCGAAGAAATGGGCGGTCACGCCGGCCCAGAACGTCCGAGGTTCCTTGCCCGGCTCCTCGGGGTGACCGGCGATCTCGATCGCTCCGCCGCCGCCTCCTCCGCCGAGCGGAATCAGATTCGAGGCCGCCACCGCTTCGACCCCCGGGAGAGTCTTCAGACGGCCCACGACGTCCTCGACGCGGCGAGCCTTGGCGGCAGGATCGGCGTAGTTCTCGCCGGGTAGGTAGATGCGTAGAGTCATGACTTTTTCGAGGTCGAATCCCGGGTCCGCGCTCTGGACCGCGAGGAAGCTGCGCGTCATCAGGGCCGCGCCGACCAGGAGCACCAGCGCCAGGGCGAGCTCGCCGACCACCAGGGCGCCGCGCAGCCGGGAACGGCCGCCGGCCTCCGAACGCCCTCCCGATTTGAGCATTGCCTGGAGATCCTTGCTCGTCGCCTGAAGGGCCGGGACCAGGCCGAACAGGATGCCCGTGGCGATCGCAGCGGCCGCGGTAAACGCGAGGACCGGGCCGTCGATCACGATTTGAATCCAGAACGGCGGTTGGTTGTCCGCCGGAATCGAGGACATCATCCAGCGCACGCCGAAGTTCGCCAGGACCACCCCGAGCAGCCCGCCGCCGAGGCCCACCAAAACGCTCTCGGTCAACACCTCGCGGATCAGGCGCTTTCGGCCGGCGCCGATCGCCGCGCGCACCGCCAGCTCCCGGCCCCGGGCGGCGACCCGGGAGAGGAACAGGTTCGCCACGTTGGCGCAGGCGATCAGCAGAACGAACAAGACCATGCCCATGAGCGTGAGCACCATCCGGTTCATGCCTTCGCCGACCATGTCGCGGCGGAGGGTGCGAACCTCGGCCCCCCAGCCCTTCTCTTCGGGGAAATCGGCGGCGAGCTTGGCGGCAAAGGTCTCGATCTCGGCTTGAGCTTGGGGTTCGGTCGCCTGCGGCGCGAGGCGGGCGAAGACTCCGAGATTGCGCTCGGATCGCGGATCGTCATGATGGTCGAGCGCCAGGGGCACCCAGGCCAGGTTGTTTTCCGGGAATTGAAAGCGGGGCCGCATCACCCCGACGATCGTCGAGGCGCGGTTGTTGACCAGGATCGAAGTGCCCACGACCTTCGGATCGCCGCCGAAGCGGCGCATCCAGAGCTCGTGCGAGAGCAGGATGGTCCCCGGCGCTCCCGGCTTGTCCTCCTCGGGCCGGAACAGCCGGCCGAGCGCGGGTTTCACCCCCAGGAGGGAAAACAGATTGGCCGACATTTCGAGGCCGACCACCCGCTCGGGCTCTTCCTTGCCGGTGAGCGTCAGGCTGCGCATGGTGAAGGCGGCGACCTCGGAAAAGGCGCCGTTCTTGCCGGCCTGGTCGGCGAGCTCGCGGTAGGCTTGGTAGGAGATCGCCCCATGCTCGATTTCATTCGACAGTTGCGTCGAATGGACGGCGAGGATGCGGTCCGGGTCGGCGAACGGGAACGGCCGAAGAAGGATCGCGTTGACCACGCTGAAGATCGTCGTCGTGGCGCCGATTCCGAGGCCGATGCAGGCGATGGCGGCGATCGTCGTGACGGGGCTCTTGCCCAGCATGCGAAGGGCGTAACGGATTTCGCGCAGCAGACTGTCCATGGGCGGCCCTCCTCAGGGTCCAAGGCAACAAGACTTCCTGAAAAGGCCCTACGATCCCGATTCGAGGTTTGTTTCGCCCGGCGGACTTCTATCGTAGTGCTTGCGCGAGATCCTCGATCAGGTCGTCGGAATGCTCCAGGCCGACCGAGACGCGCAGCAGCCCCTCGGGCGCGCGGGTGTTCGGCCCCTCGACCGACGCGCGGTGCTCGACCAGGCTTTCGACCCCGCCCAAGCTGGTGGCACGGGTGAAGATCTTGACCTTCGAGGCAACCTCGAACGCACGCGCCCGCCCGCCGGGGACTACGAACGACAGCATGCCGCCCCAGCCGGACATCTGGCGCTTGGCGATCTCGTGGCCGGGATGGTCGAGCAGTCCGGGGAAGTACACCTTTTCCACGGCCGGGTGTGCGGCAAGGAACGTCGCGAGGCGGTCTGCGTTTTCACCGTGGACCCGCATCCGGGCCGGCAGGCTGCGGATGCCGCGCAGCACCAGCCAGCTGTCGAACGCCGAGGCGCCCGCTCCGGCGCTCGCCTGGAGCCGCCGCACCCTGGCGAACAGCGGATTCTCCTCGCGGGCCACGAGCGCGCCGCCGAGGACGTCGCAGTGCCCCCCGAGATACTTGGTCGTCGAGTGGAGGACGAGATCCGCGCCGAGCGGGAGCGGCCGTTGGAGCACCGGGGTCGCCCAGGTGTTGTCCACCAGGGTGAGCGCGCCGTGGGGCTTGCCCCGTTCCGCGATGGCGGAGATATCGGCGATCCCGAGCAGCGGGTTCGACGGGGTTTCGAGCCAGACCAGCCGCGTGGTCGGGCGGAGCGCCCGCTCGATTGCGTCGAGATCCGCCATGTCGACGAAGCTCGATTCGAGACCCCAGGCCCCGAACGTCTCGGTCAGCAGGGTGCGCGTGCCGTAGAACACGTCGTCCGGGGCGATCACGTGATCGCCGGGCGCGAGCGCCTGAAGCAGCGTCGCCGTGGCCGCCGAACCGGTCGCGAACGCCGCGGCCGCCGTTCCCCCTTCGAGCGCGGCCAGGCACTGTTCGAGGTCGCTGCGGTTCGGCTGGCTCTCGCGCGAATAGATGTGGCCCTTGGGGTAGGAACCGTCCTCCGCCCGCTCGAACGTCGTGGCGAGATGGAGCGAAGCGGAGACTCCGCCCGAGGCGGGCTCGATCCGGCGTCCGGCGTGAATGGCGAGAGTTTCAATGCGCATGATAGGGCTCCTGGATTCTCTCCATCTTATGGTCTTGGCGAGGGACCGAGAGCGTTTACAGCCCGCGGAGCCGGTGCTAGGGTCGCCGCGGTTTTTGCGTCACCCCCACTCCCCTCGTTTCGGAGGTTTCGAATGCGCCGATCGGTCCGGCTCGGTCTCGTTTTGCTCTTCGCCGCTCGTTTCGCTCACGCCGACGGGTCTCAAACCCCAACTCTGCTCGGTTTCTCGACCGATCGCTCGACCGCCGAGCGGGCCATCGAGCAGCAGGTGGATCAGGGGCTCCGCGCCGAGGACCAGCGCGCCTGGATGAAACGGCTTTCCGCGCATCCGCACCACCTCGGCTCGCCGTACGGCAAGCAGAACGCCGAATTCATCGCCGAGCTCTACCGCTCGTTTGGTTTCGACACCCGGATCGAGGAGTTCCGCGTCCTCTTCCCGACCCCGAAGCTGCGGAAGTTGGAGCTGGTGGCGCCCACCTCTTTTACCGCCTCACTTGCCGAGCCCGCGATTCCGGGCGATTCGACCTC
>DATMZU010000742.1:0-17086 GCA_035607435.1 Thermoanaerobaculia bacterium
GCGGCTCGGGCAGGAAGGACGCCTCGAGACCCGCGAGCGAGAAGCCGGCGAGGTCGTCCGCGCCGTAGCCGAACGCCCGCGCCAGCCGGGTGTACTCGGTCGCGAGATCGGTATCGAAGAACGGCGGGTCGTCGGTATTCACGTTGACCGCCGCCCCGGCGCGCCGCAACGCATCGAACGAATGAGTCGCCAGATCGGGATAGACGCCGAGACAGACGTTGGAAGAAGGGCAGATGTCGAGCGGCAGCCGCCGCTCGACCAGCTCCCGCACCAGGGCAGGATCTTCGGTCGCGCGGACGCCGTGATCGATTCGGTCGGGGCCGACGACGTCGAGCACCGAGCGGATCGACTCCGGCCCGCCGTGCTCTCCGGCATGGGCGACCAGCCGTAGACCGGCCTTCCGCGCCGCGTCGAAATGCTCCCGGAACGGCTCGTTCGGATAGCCGTTCTCGATTCCCGCGAGGCCCACCGCGACCACCAGCCCGGTCTTGTCGGCGAGCGCCCACTCGATCGTTGAGTCCGCGGCTTCGACGCTCACGTTGCGCACGATGTCGGGGATCAGCCTCAGGGTAACGCCCAGATCGCGCTCGGCCTCGGCGACCGCGTCGGCGATCGCCTCGCGCACCGCCTCGCCGTCCGCGCCGTTGCCGAGGTGGGTCTGGATGGTGAAATGCGCCTCGGTGTAGACGATGTTCTGGCGCGCTTGGCTTGCCAGCACGTCGGCCGCGAGGGCGCGGAAATCCTCGGGCGAGCGCAGGCAGCGCGAACAGGTGAGGTAGATCTCGACGAAGTGATCGAAATCGCGGAAGCGGAACCACTCGCGCAGCCCCGCGATGTCCGCCGCCGGCAGCGCCACCCGATTGCGCTTTGCGAGATCGAGCAGCACGTTCGGCCGCATCGACCCTTCGAGGTGAATGTGCAGCTCGACTTTCGGAATCTCCAGCGCGAAGCGGTCGAGATCCGCGACGTTGCCCAAAGCGGTCGGATTCACGGGCGCTTTTCCGGGCGAAGCCGTTCGGCGAGTAGCGCGAGCACCGACGGCGGCACCAGCCCGGTGAGGTCGCCGCCGAGGCCGTAGACCTCTTTGACCAGCCGGCTCGACAGGTAGCTGAAATCTTCTTTCGGCATCATGAAGACGGTCTCGACGTTCGGGTTCAGGCGCCGGTTCATCAGCGCCATCTGGAACTCGAATTCGAAATCGGAGACGGCGCGCAGTCCCCGGACCACCGTGCGGGCTCCCAGGCGGGCCATGAAATCGACCAGCAGACCGGAGAAGCTCTCGACCCGGCAAGGCGCGCCCGGGAAGCGCTCGGCGAGCAGGCCGCGCACCATCGCGACCCGTTCGTCGACCGAGAACATCGGCCGTTTCTCCTCGTTGAACAGCACCGCCACTACCACCTCGTCGAAGATCGGCAGGCAACGCTCGACGATGTCCAGATGGCCGTTGTGGAACGGATCGAACGAACCGGGATAGACCGCGATCCGTCGCGTCGGAATGCCTGTCATCGGCCCTTCGCCCTCGCTATTTTGTCGGTCAGATCGAAAGTGGCCGCATTGTATGCGCCGTCGGTCGCGCGCAACAGGAGATACCGGGCTCCGGCCGGAATATCGAGGATCAGCTCCTCGCGCCGGCCGTCCAGCAACCCGTCCGCCGCCCGCGCCGGATGCCACTCTCCGCCGTCGAAACTCACCTGGGCGTCGCGCACGGGGCTCCAGACGTCTTCGACGGTCACCCGGAGGCGCGTGCCTTCCGCCGTCACTCCGGCCAGGGCCGGCGGCGAATGATCGACGGTGAGCGCCGGGCTCACCTCCTCGGCGGACAGGCCCTCTCCGGCGTCGTTGGCGTCGGCGTCCGTCGCCTCCAGGCGGAAGCGATAGAGGCCGTCCGGCAGCGCGCCGACGTCGAAGCTCAGGTATTCGTCGGTGAGGTCGGCCGCCAGCTTGAGCCAGCCCGGACTCTCGACCGGAACCGCTCCGGCGTCCTCGCCCACGCCCTTGCCCGCGGGCCGGAAGGTGAGCGTGTAGCGCAGCGGATCGCCGTTCGGATCGCTCGCCTTCCAGCGCAGCGAGCGGTAGCCGAGCTTCCATAGCGACTTCAACCGACCGCCGTCGTCGATCTCCTCGGCCGGCGCGAGCGTGGTGAACAGCCCCTCCCGGTTCGGATGCACCGCCTCGAACACCTGATTGGACGGATTGAAGTTCTGCGGCACCAGGATCTGGCCCGGCGGCAGCGCGCCGAACGCGTCGATCTTCGGCCGCTGGTTCAGTTGGCGGTACGACAGCTCGACCGCGGCGATCCGCGGCGATGCCGGCGGGGACTTCGAGCCGGCCAGCTGTGCCCGCCATTGAAGATAGCGGCCGACCGGGGCGCCGTCGGCGCCGGAGAGGGCGACCTCGTCGCGGGTCGCGACCGCGCGCCAGGGGCTCCAGGGCGACCAGGTCCGGTCGGGAGTGGCGCTTGCGCCGCTCCTCACCGAAAAGCTCACCGAGGCGCCGGCCGGCACCTCGCCGCGCCACCGGAGCCGCCCGAATTTGGCCGGCGCGCCGGCATCGAGCACCGCGCCGGTGAACGTCCCTTGGGGCTCCAGCTCCGCGGTCGTCCGATAGAGCGCGGCGCCGTTGGTGGTGGCGATCGTCGGTCCGGAGGCGCCCGCCACCAGGGCCACGAGCTGCCGCTCGTCGGTGTCTTTTTCCAGCTCCATCCGGCCGGCCGAGGCGCCCGAGGCGCGATATGAATAGAGCTTGCCTTCGAGGCCGGTCGCCACCCACAGGCGGTCCTGCCAGAGCAGGTCGAACACCGTCTCGTCGGCGAAGGTGCCGATCCCTTCGGACAGGCCGTTCGGGGCGATCGCCACCACTTCGCTCCGCAGGGAACCGGCCTTGCCGCCGCCGGCCGGCTCGGGCTCGCCGATCGTCACGGTGACCGTCGGCTCGCCGGGCTTTCCCCCGCCGGACGCCGCGGAAGCCGCCCCCCCGGCCGCTGCCGTTCCCCCGGCCGCCGGCACCAGGCTCGCCTCCGAGGCGACCAGTGCGGCGTAGATCGTCCCGTCGGGACCGAGCGCCAAGGCCGCCACCTCGGGCTCCGCGCCGTCGAACAGCGTGCGCGCCGAGCCGTCCTTGGCGATCCGCAGGATCAAACCGTCGCCCGAGGTGCCGACGATCACGTCTCCCCCGGCGCTCGCCGGCAGCGGCAGCAGGCTGCGCAGGTGCGGCTCGTCGGCGTCGTAGAGGACTTTTCCCTTGCCGTCGCCTTCCACCCGAAACAGCTTCCCCTCGGTGCCGGTCGCGACAAGCAGCGCGCCGTCCGCGGCGCGGCGGATCGCCCAGATGTAGGTCGATTCGGGATCGAAGAACGGCTTCGCCTCCGCGTCGGCCTTGGCCTTGGCCGAGGTCGCGATGCGATACACCTTGCCGTGCGGCGAGGTGCCCGCGAACAGCGTCCCGTCGGCATCGGCCCAGAGCGCGAAGACCTCCGGCTCGGGGGCGTCGAACAGGACGCTCACCTCGCCTTTCGCGGTCACCTTGAGCACTTTGCCGTCGTTGCCGGTGCCGACCGCCCAGCCACCCGGGATCGCGACCGCCGAGAGCACGAACGGCTCGGCGAGCGCGGCCACCCGCTCGACGCGCGGCGCGAGGTCGAGGAAACCTCCCGGATCGAGCGCCACCCCTGCGAGCGTGCCGGAACGGAAGTCGGCGCCGGTCTGGACCTGAAAGATCCGGACCTCGGTCGCCTGCGCGAACGATGCGGCGAACAGCATTCCGGCGCCGAGAGCTGCGACCCGGGCGACTTGTGCGAGCGTTGGTTTCATCAATCTCTCTCCCGGGATTCTCAAAGGTGGCCGGCGGTTGCGGGCGTTTCTGTCGCGATCGAGTCGGAACGATCGGCCGGCGCGAGCGCGGCGATCTCGGCGGAGGCATCGGTCGCATCGATCGCATCGCTGCCCGGCTCGGCCGGCGCGCCGCCCGGCGCGCGCACCTCGACCTCGATCTTTACCAACCCCGAGGCCGGCGCGTCGAGCGGCAGCGTGGCGCGCGCGACCACCGCGCCCGAAAACGGCGTGCCGAGCCCGGCGCCCCCCGCCCCCCAGAGCGAGCGGACGCTGCCCGGCAGCTGCGGCATCGTGGCGCCTCCGGCGACCACGCCCGGCCGGGGCAGCGAAACGATCGCCGCCAGTTCGCGCCGGGTATGAAACGAGCCGAGCAGCGCGAGCGCCTGCGGCAGCGTCTCCGGGCTCGCCGGTTCGAGCTGCAACCGCGCGGCATCGACGCTCGCGCCGTCGCCCACCCAGACCGAGTAGCGCCCGGGACCCAGGTCTTTCGGCAACGGCAGGTCGAGCACCTGCCGGGAGGTGGCGCCGCGAAACGCGCGAAGATCGACCTGCAAACGGACTCGCTCGCCCGGCCGGACCACCGTCCGCTCGGCGTGGGCGCCGTCGATCGACAGTCCGCGCGGCGCGCTCGCCTGGTAGAAATCGACCTCCATGGCTTGGATGTGAATCCGTTCGAGGTCGCTCTGCGCGAGATACGAGGCGATCGCGAGCAGATAGGCGACCGCCTCGTTGGTCGCGTTGTCGCCGTCGAAGCTTTGGGCGATCGCCAGATCCCCATGGCCGGCGATCGAAATGCGGGCGGACAGGTCGAGCGACTGGCCGCCGGCCGTGCGGCTCGCGGCCTCCAGGCTCGCGAGCGCCGCGGTGCCGACCATTCCGGGCAGGAGGTCGAGCACGTCGGCGATCCGCATGTGGTAGGTATGCTCGCGCTCGCCGTGGACCCTCACCACGATCGGAAACATCGGCGCCACCGCGCCGATCCGGCCCGCGATGCCGGCGCGGCGGTCCTGCTCGACCGCGCCGACGACCGGGCCGAGGTTGGCGATCTTGAACGAGTTGTACTGGCTCGACAGGATCGTCACTACCTCGGCCGGCGCCATCGGAATCGACACCCGACCGGCGCCCAGGAAGGAATGGCCGAACGCGACCAGTGAATCGCCGCCCCGGTCGGTCACCGTGCCGGTGACCCCGAGCCGGAAGTCGCCATCCAGGATGACCCCCGCCACCGCGCCGCCGGGCACCAGATCGGCCGCTCCGAGAACCGGGCCGCCCGAGCCCGGCGTCTCATTGACGGCACCGGCGGCGCCGTCCGCCCGGCCGCCGAGCGCCAAGGCGGTCGAGCCGAAGCCCTGCCGCAGAGCGGCGACCGAACGTTCGCCGAAGCCGCTGGCCGACCAGACCACGGCGCCCCGGGCGCCGGTCCCCTCGGGAGAGAAGCGCGCGGAGAGCGAGGCGAGCTCGTGGGAGAGAAGATCCGGCGGAATCCGCCGCGCCAGCAGATCGGCGAGCGGCACGATCGGCCGCCCCGTGGCGAGGCTCTCGGAGGCCGCAGCGGCTCCCTTTCCGGCGCCGCCCCCATCGCTGCCATCACCGCCATCGTCAATCTTGCGCATCAACGCGATCGGCGTCACGCCGCCGACCGCTTCGTTCGAGAACGGCCAGCCGAACGAGACCGCGCCGAGCAGGCGGTCGTCCAGGTAGACCGGGCTGCCGCTCATGCCGGCAGCGACTCCGCTCTTTTCCAGGCCGTGCCCGGAGAGCTTGACCAGCACGTAGCTCATGCCGGGGGCCAGGTTTCTCATCACCCCCACCACCTCGACCTCGAAGCGCTCCGGCACGGTGCCTTGAAACACCGTGACGCCGTAGCCTTTCTGGCCGACCTTCACCTCGTCGATCGAGTAGGAAGGGGCGGAAAACGGCGATGTCGGCGAGGCGGCCACCTGAGCGGCCGCGAGGACGGCGGGAAGAAGGACGGCCCCGAGTGCGAGTGCGAGCGCGTAGCGATTCCAGACTCTGAAGCTCATGCCTCTCCTCTCGATGAGGACAACGACGCCGGCAGCCCATGCAGGCGCTCGGCAGGGAACGGACCTTGGCGGAGGATGCGGACCTGATCGGCGTCGAAGGCGACGAGGGTAGACGGCGGACCGCCCGGCGCCTCGCCTTCGATCACCGCGAACTCGACCGCTCCGGCCTCTTGGAGCAGCACGGCCACCTCCCGGGCCTCCAGCAACGGCGGCTCGCCGGTGCGATTCGCGCTGGTCGCCGTGAGCGGGCCGATCGCCGCGAGCAGCGCGCGCAGATCCGCGGGCTCCGGAATGCGCACCGCGAGCGTTCTCTCTCCCGAGGCCGCCGGCAGGTCCGGGCCGTCGGCCGAGAGCGGCAGCACCGCCGTCAAGGGGGCGGGCCAGAGCGGGGCGAGCCGGCGCACCGGCTCCGAATCGGGGTCGATGCCGAGGTCGGCGAGCTGCGAAAGATCGGCGATCACCACCGGCAACGGCTTATGCTCCGAAGCGGTCTCATCGTTCAAACCCCGCCGCTTGATCCGCTCGACCGCGGCGACCCCCGCGGCGTTCTTCGGATCGACTCCCAGCCCGTAGCTCGATTCGGTGGGAAAAGCGATCACGCCGCCGCGCGAACGCAACGCCCGGAGCTCCTCGACGGTCGAACCCCCACTCATTTGCGCGCCGCTCCGGCGATCAGCTCGCGCGCATGCGAGAGCGAGAGGTCGGTGACCTTCGAGCCGGCGAGCATGCGCGCCACCTCTTCGACCCTCCCGGCGGCGTCGAGCGCCTCGACCACCACCCGGGTCCGTCCGCCGGCAACCTTCTTCGCCACTCGAAAGTGATGATCCGCTGCGCTCGCGACCTGGGCGAGGTGGGTGACCGCGAGGATCTGGCCGCCGCGCGCCAGGCGCTGGAGCTTCTTGCCGAGCGCCGCGGCCTCGGCGCCGCCGATGCCGGCATCCACCTCGTCGAACACCAGGGTCGCCTCGGCGCCTTCGCTCTTGGCCGCCAGCTGGAGCGCCAGGAACAGCCGCGACAGCTCGCCGCCCGAGGCGATCCGCGCGAGCGGCCGGGGCTCTTCGCCCGGGTTCGGCGCGAACAGAAAGACGACCTGGTCGATCCCGTCGCGTCCCGGCTCGACCTCGACCCCGTCGACGATCAACGTGCCCCCGGCGCGCTTACGCCGTTCGAGCGCCACTTCGAGCCGCGCCTTGGCAAGGCCGAGATCCTTGCACTCCGCCGCGATCCGCTGCACCAGCTCGCGGCCCCAGACCTTGCGGGCCGCCGAGAGGGCGAGCGCCTCTTCCCGGTAGACGCCCAGAGCCTCTTCGACCCGCACGAACAGGTCGCTGCGATCGGCGGCGTCGGCGTCCAGCTCGGAAAGCTCCTCTTCGATCGTCGCGCGGTAGGCGAGCACGGCGGTGACCGAGCCGCCGAAACGCCGGCCGAGCCGCTCGACCAGGGCCAGCCGCTCTTCGACCGCATCGAGCCGCGCCGGATCGGCTTCGAGCCCGTCCAGATGATGCGCGAGCGTCTGGGCGAGATCGGCGAGCCGCACCTCGATCTCGGTGAGATCGGCAAGCCAGCCGGCCGCCTCCGGCTGCCAATCGACGATGCCCGCGAGCAGGTCGCGCGCACGCCCAAGCCGCTCGACCGCCGCGCCTTCATCCTCCGACAGAGTCGCCTGCGAGGCGCCGAGCGCCCGGGCGATCGCGTCGGCATGGCGCAGCCCCTCGCGCTCGATCCGCAGCTTCTCGTCCTCGCCCGCGATCAGGCGCGCCGCATCGATCTCCTCGGCCTGGAAGCGGAGCAAGTCGAGCCGCTCGCGCCGCGCCTTTTGATCGCCGCTCGCCCGCGCCAGCCGCTCGGCCAGGCGCGCCCACCGCTCGTGCGTTTCCGCCACCCGCGCGAGCAGCCGCTCGGCCTCGGCGCCGCCGCTCCGGTCGAGCCACCAGCGTTGCAGATCGGGCGTGGTGAGGCCCAGCTCCTCGCGCTGGCCGTGGATGCGCAAGACGAGCGGCGCGAGATCCGCGAGCAGCCGCAGCGTCGCCGGCTGGTCGTTCACGAACACGCGATTGCGGCCGTTTTTCGCGATCTCGCGGCGGATCAGCAGCTCGTCGCCCGCGGCGTCGAGCCCGGCCTCGTCGAGCACCCTGCGCCAGGCGTCGCCGCGCGGCG
The DNA here is from genome assembly GCA_035607435.1 of Thermoanaerobaculia bacterium. Taxonomy (GTDB): domain Bacteria; phylum Acidobacteriota; class Thermoanaerobaculia; order Multivoradales; family UBA5704; genus DASYKS01. Next base: position 8,012 of record DATMZU010000742.1, read on the forward strand.
CGAACACCCCGGCGACGCTCAAGCCTTCGGCGCCGCTCCGGATCATCTCGGCCGAGGCGCGCGCCCCGGCGAGCAGCGACAGCGAATCGACGACGATCGATTTGCCGGCGCCGGTCTCGCCCGACAGCACGGCGAAACCTGCCTCCCATTCGATCGTCGCACTCTCGATCACCGCGAGATTGCGGACGTGAAGCTCCCGGAGCACGCTAGGGCGTTCCTACTCGTCCGAGGAGGCCTTGGGGTTGGCGGGGCTCGACGGGGGATGGTTGTAGGTCGAGGGCACGTGATCGGGATCGTCCTGCGCGCGGCGCTCGAAGCTCAGGAAGTCGTAATAGCCGCAACGGCCGTCGCCCGGGTAGGTGCGGCAGATCGCCGGGCGGGCCTCGTAGATCGTGCAGCGCCGCGTCGTGCGGTCGAGAAACTGGCAGGCCGTGCCATAGATCTCGTCCGCCGTATGGCGCAGGATCAGCTCGTTCGGCTCCTCGCCGCGGCGGACGAATTTCTTCCGCGCCGCCCCGTACGACAGGCCGAAATGCTTCGCCAGCCGGATGAGATCGCTCTCCTCGACCTGAATGCGCGGGTACGAACAGCAGTACGAAGGGCAGCGATCGCAGTTGTAGAACGGCACCGGGTCCTCCCTGGGGCGGGATTCTATCCCGGGCGATGCGGCCTGCGCAGTCGTTGGGTCCGATTGCAGGTCCAAGGGGAAGAGGAATTCGCCTCCCCGCCCCCGCGGGCGCCGTCGGTCAAGCCGGTCGCTGCGGCTCAAGCGAAACCTCGACGGGACTTAAGGCCCGGGTCAGACGCTGCCCGTCGGGGCTTCCGGGTGGTGCACGCTCACCCGTCCGCGCCCGGCGCGCTTGGAATCGAACAGCGCGGCGTCCGCCGCCTCGAACAGCTGCTGTGGCGAGCGCATCGACGGATCGAGACCGGCGACGCCGAACGAGCAGGAGACCTCGATCTTATAATCCTCGTAGCGGTAGTCCAGCTCCAGCACCCGCTCGCACAGCTTGCCGGCCAGCGTCTCGGCGCCTTCGATCTCGGTCTCGGGGGCGAGGATCGCGAACTCGTCGCCGCCCACGCGGGCGAAGATCTGCTCCGGCCGCACCACCTCGCGCACCAGGCTCGCAAGCTGTTTGAGCACGAAGTCGCCGCACAGGTGGCCGTAGGTGTCGTTGACCTGCTTGAACTCGTCGATGTCGAACGCGATCAGCGACAGCGGCCGGCGATGGCGCAGCGCGCGGGCGAACTCGCGTTGCAACTCTTCGTCGTATTTCCGCTTGTTGTAGATCTCGGTCAGCCCGTCGCGCATCACCAGGTCGTAGATCGCCTCGTGGTAGGCGTGCTCCGGGTCGCGCTCATGGAGGAACTTGAAATGGACCGCGGCGGTCTGGAACCGGTCGCCGCTCTGAAGCGCGGCCTGGCCGTTGATACGCCGGCCGTTCACGTAGGTGCCGTTGGTGCTGCCCAGGTCCTCGATCGTCACCCGGTGGCCGAAATAGCGCAGGCGCGCATGGGTGCGCGAGATCGACAGCACCTCGGGCAGGCTGATGCCGGTGGCGGCGCTGCGGCCGATTTCGAGCGTGGTGCCGGGGGAAAGGCGAAACCGCGAGCCGAGCCGCTGGTTTTCCGGATGGGCGATCAGGATGATTCCGGCCTCGACCTCGACCGCCGCGGCTTCCGGCTCCATGCCGCGCGAGGAGGTGCTGATCGACGCGGTGAGGCCGCTCTCGGAAAACGGCGTCAGGTCGATATTGTCGGTATCCGCATCGCGCACGGCACCGAACGAGCCCGAATTGCGGGAAGAGGTCATAGCGGAATGTCGCGCGTTATCGCCGATACCGGCCCAACCTGGAACGCCTGAACTTCGGCGAAGGCTAGCATTCGAGGGAGGAGGGCGTCAACGCGCGGTCCGGGCGGATTGGGCGGCCTCGGCCGCGCGGCCCTGCGGGGTACAATCCTCCCCACCCCAGGCCGTCGCATCGCGCGCTCCCCCTGCTCAAAAGGAATTTGTCGTCATGGTCTACCCGAGCGCCTCGCGCCCGTCCCGTTTTCGCATTCTCTCTGTCCTATTCGTCGGCTTCACGCTGGTCGGGCTCTCTCCGGCCGGCGCGGGAAACGTCGATTCCGCCAGCCTGTCGATCACCAAGACCGACGACGTGGACCCGGTGGCGCTCGCCGGCACGCTCGTCTACACGATCCAGATTTCGAACGAAGGGCCGAGCGATGGGCTCGACGCCCAAATGAACGACACCCTGCCGGCCGGCGCGAGCTTTCTCGCCATCACCCCGGAGGCCGGCTGGAGCTGCATCACGCCCGCGGTCGGGGCCTCTGGAACGGTGGCCTGCTCGGTTCCGTCCTTCCCACCCGGCACCGCGTCTTTCTCTCTTTCGGTCCGGGCGGACGCCGGACCGCTCCTGATAAACACCGCGACCGCAACCTCGACCACGCCCGATCCGGACCCCAAGGACAACAGCGCCGAGCAGACGACCACGGTCGGCACCGTCTCCCCCAGCCTCTCGATCACGGTGACCGACACTCCCGACCCGGTGGCAGCCGGAGCCGACGTGACCTACACGGTCACCGCGACCACCACGCTCGAAGACAATCAGAACGTGGCGCTCCGCTTCGTAGTGCCGGCCAACGCCAGCTTTCAATCCCTGGTCCCGCCGACCGGGGCGGAATGGACCTGCACTTCGCCGGCCATCGGCGCGAGCGGCTTGGTCGAATGCCTCCGGGACACCTGGACCCCCGACACCGCCGTGCTCGCCGTGACGGTGCGAGCCGACGCGGACCTCTCGCCGGGTTCCACCATCGAAGGCGCCGCTTCGATCGAGCTCGAATCCTCCGGCCGCCCCGCGGTCGCGACCGATACCGAACCGACGACCGTCGTCTCTCCCGCCACCCTTTCGGTGACCAAGTCGGTCACCGGAACCTTCGAGCCCGGCTCGTTCGCCACCTACACGATCGTCATCACCAACCACGGACCAGCCACCCAATTCGACAACCCCGGTCCCGAGCTGACCGACCCGCTCTCCCCCGATTTCACCCCGGTCTCGGTCACCGCCTCCTCCGGCATCGCCACCGCGACCAACTTCCTCAACTGGGACGGCTCGATACCCGCGGGCGGAACGGTGACGATTACCCTGCTCGTCCGCCTGAGCACCCTCCTCGCGCCCGGTGCCACCGTCTCGAACCAAGCGACCGCCCACTACGATGCGGACGGCGACGGCACGAACGAGTCGTCGGCTTCGTCCGACGATCCGGCCACGGCCGGCACAAGCGATCCGACGGTTTTTCAAGTGGTGGGGGCGCCCGCGGTGACGGAGATCCCGACGCTGGGCGGGTTTGGGTTTGCGGCGCTGGCGGTGTTGATGGGCTTGGTGGCGGTTGGGCTGATGGCGAAGAGGTAGGCGGCTGGGCGAATTTCTGAAAGCGTCGCTCAGGTCAGGCTGTCCGGTGGCTCCGGATAGAGCTCAATGAACGAGCGGGGAGAGAGCACCTCCATGCCGCTTCGCGCCTCGGAGGGGTAATGCTTCGCATTGCCCGTGACCAGACATTGGGCTTCGCCTGCCAAAGCGATCTCCAAAAAAGGCTCGTCATCGGGGTCGGGAAGGCTGATCGCGAGAGAACGGCCTTCGACCACTATTCCATCGGCCTGAATCCCTTCCAGCAGAACTTCGACGCGCTCGGGGTCGAAACGGAACTTCTTGCGCAGAAGGACTTCCCTATACTCCGCCAGAATCCTTTCGTCGTGACAAAGGCTCAACTCACCGGCAACCGCCCGGCTGACGATCCGGCCGGAAGGTCCGACGGGTTGCAGCAGGCCGGACACGAGGACGTTCGTGTCCAGAACGATCTTCATTGCGGGGATTTGCTTTGCTGCCTACGGTCTCGCCGAACCGCCGCTACTTCGGCGTCAATGTCGGCTGAGGTCATGGCGTCGGTACCCAGCTGGACCGATCGCCGCTGCAGCTCCGACACCGCGGCCACCGCCCTCGCCCGGCGGAGAGCTGCCAAGGTCTCATCAAGGGTCGCCTCCGTCACCGTCGAGAGGATGGCAATGGGCAGGCCGTTGGAGGTCACAACCACATCCCGCTCCGCCGTGAGGCCCTTCCACACTTCGGCCGACTCTGTACTGAGATCACTGACGGAAAGAAACTTCATCGGGTAGTCCTCCGGTGCGCCCTCCAGAGATTACACGCATGTGATTCTCTGGTCCAATGTCCGGAGGAACGAGTCGCGGCCATGACGGCGGCGTATGTCTTCCCTACAGCGTCACCACCGCCCCCGCCTCGCGAATGCGTTGGGCGAAGCTCTGCCAGCCCAAGATCGCATCGACCTTCGCCTGCACCGCGGCCAGCTCCAAACCAAGAAACCGTGCCGAGGCGCTGCAGGCGAACAGGCGGAGTGCGCCGCTCGCGCGCCCTTCGGCGAGCATGGACGAAAGTGGCGGCAGGTCGAGCGCTTCGAGCCGTTCGGCGGTCACCGGCGGCGCGGGGTCGAGGTCGTCCCAGCGATCTTGCACCCAGGCGTCGAGGGCGCCGAAGAAGAGGGCGATCTCAACCGTCTCCCCCGCCGCCACGGTGCTTGCGGCGAGCGAGGAGATTTGGAAGCGGAGGTCCCAGGTGCCCCCGTGGGCCAGGATGAACAGGTCGGGCATCGCGTCTCACTCTACCAGCGACACCCGCAAACCCTCTCTTTCGCAGCCGACCTAATACCGATCGACCGAAGCATCGTCAAGCCTCTCAACCACCCCGGCTCAACCCGAGCGACCGAATCGGTCGGCCGCGCGGGATCGGGGAGAAATGAGAGGAAGAGCATGTCGTCATCACGCGTCGTCACCCGTTGGATTTCTCGCGCCGTCCCGCTCGTGGCGCTGATCTCGATGTTCGCCGTCAGCCCTCGGCTCAACGCACAGACCGTTCTTCAAGGCGACGCTCTCGCCGCCGACAGCTTCGCCGATCCGCGTCTCAACATCTCCCGTGACAGCGATCGCATGGAGGAGGCTCGAGTCTCCGCGGAGGTCGAGCAGGGATGGAACGCGTTCCGCGCCGCCGCCGCGGCGGAAAAGCCCGGCGAATGGATCGGCTGGATCGATCGCCGCACCGGCCGCCTCGACTACGCCGAAGGACCCGGCTTGGCTTGGATTCCGGGCTTCGGCAATCGGCTGAGCGTGCAGGATCTCCGGAGCCGCTACGGCACCAAGGCGAAGACCGATCTTTCCACGCTCGAAAAAATCGCCCGCACGTTCATGGCGCCGCTCAGCGACGCCCTCGGCGTCGATCCGAAAGAGCTGGTGCTTTCCTCGGGTCGCTCCGGCCGCCAGTCCGACTATCTCTGGTACGTCGATTTCGACGTCGTCCACGCCGGGCTACCGGTCGATGGGGCGCGCGTCTTTTTTCGGATCAACAACGGCAACCTGATCCAATTCGGCACGGAAGGGATAGCCGCGCCGGGCACCGAGACGAAGAGCGCGACGCTCGATCGCGCCCGCGCCGCGGCCATCGCCGCTGCGGCGTTTCCCAAGGCGTCCGGGGTCGATCGGATCACCGAGACGCGTCTCGATCTGGTGGCTCTTGGGCTCGATCTGCCCGGCCGGGTCGGTCAGTTCGAGCCGGGGCGCGGGGTGCAATGGCATCCCGTCTGGGAAGTCTCGGTCGAGCGCAAGGGCGCGCCCTGGCGCGTCCGGATCGATGCGGCCTCGGGACGCATCCTCGCGATCGAAGACCTGCGCGACTTCGCGACCGCCCAGGTGCGCGGCGGAGTCCGCGCGGACGCCACCGCGGGGGAGAGCCTATTGCCGCTGCCGTTTGCCGACATCAGCATTCCCCCGGGTGCCGTCAACTCGGCGGGCCTCTACAACTACACGAACGGCTCCGTGACCTCCGCGCTCAACGGCACGTTCGTCAAAATCAATGACGCCTTCTGCGGCGCGATCTCGCAAACCTCCGACGGCGCCGGCAACATCGATTTCCTGAGCAACCCCGGCGGCACCGATTGCGCGACGCCCGGCTCCGGCGGCGCCGGCAATACCTCGTCGGCCCGTACCCAGTTCTACTGGGTCAACCGGATCAAGGAGGTCGGCCGAGGTTGGCTGCCGAACAATGCCTGGCTCGGCCAGAAGCTGACGGTCAACGTCAACGTGGCGCAGATCTGCAACGCCTATTGGGCTTCGCCCGTCCTCAAGTTCTACCAGGCGAGCGTCTTTCCGAATTCGACCCAGGCGTGCGGCAACACCGGCGAGCTGCCCGGTGTCTCGCTCCACGAATACGGCCACGGCCTCGATGCCAACGACGGCGCTTCCGGCGCGGACAGCACCTCGAAAGAGAGCTACGCGGACATCACCTCGGTCTTGATGACCCACAACTCGTGCAGCGGCTCGGGGTTCATCGTCGGCAAGGCCTGCGGCGGTTACGGCGATCCCTGCACCGCCTGCACCGGCGTCCGCGACATCGATTGGGCCAAGCATGAGAGCAACGTCCCGCACACCGTGGCGAACTTCGTCCAGCCCTTCTGCCCCGTCAAGGGGACCTCGCTCTGCGGCACCGAGGGGCATTGCGAGTCGTACATCGCCACCGAATCGATCTGGGATTTCGCCAATCGCGACTTGCCGGCCCCCGGTTCGGCGAAGGCTTGGAACACCGCCGAACGGCTCTGGTACCTGTCCCGCCCGACGGCGACCAAGCCCTGGAAATGCGACAACGTCCCCGCCGTTTGGACCTCCGACGGCTGCGTCAACGGCAGCCTGTTCCGGGTGCTGCGCGCGGCGGACGACGATGACGGCGACCTGACCAACGGCACTCCCCACGGCGGCGCGATCTTCGCCGCGCTCAACCGCCATAAGATCGCCTGCGCGGCCGATAGCGGCGCCAACACCACGTTCGCCGGCTGCGCGGCGCCGGCCGTTCCGACGCTCACCGTCACCCCGGGCGCGAATCAGAATGCCCTCTCGTGGACCAGCTCCGGCGCCGGCAAGGTCTACGACGTCTTCCGGAGCGAGAACGGTTGCGATTCCGGTTTCGCCAAGATCGCCAACGACGTGGCGGGGCTCTCCTTCAACGACACGAACGTCGCCTCGTCGTCGCAGTACGCCTATCAGGTGGTCGCCCAGCCGAACGGCAACGAAGCGTGCGCCGCGGCGCCCACGGCCTGCAAAGTCGTCACCGGTCTCGAAAAGACCGACGTCTGGTCGAAGGACCGGCCCTTAGACGATGGCCTGGAACCCGATCCCTTGAACGAGGACATGTGGAGAAGCCGCGACATCTGGATCCGCAACGTCGACGACGCGGTTCCGACCCACCAGAATCCCGAATTCGGCCAGCTCAACTACGTCAACGTCCGCCTTTACAACAAAGGAACGGTCCTGGCCCAAAACGTCACCGTCGCGCTCTATTGGGCGAAAGCCTCGGCGGGTCTGGCCTGGCCGATCGATTGGCATACGGTCGGATCGGCCGTGACCAACGTCGATCCGAACGGCACGGCGACCGTGGTGATCCCCTGGCTCCCGGCGTTCGAGGGGCACGTCTGCCTGCTGGTCCGCATCCTCTCCGCCCAGGATCCCCTGCCGGTGGAAGTCGCCGATCCGAACGTCAACGTCCGCAACAGCAACAACCTGGTGTGGAGAAACGTCAACGTCGTCGATCTGGTCGGCCTGGCCAGCTTCAACGCCGGAATGATCCTCCGCAACATCGACACCGGCGCCGCAGAGGTGAAAGTCAGCTTCCACGACCGGATCGAGGCGGGCGTGCTCAATCCCTTCCTTCGCCGCGGCCGGATCACGGTCGATCTCGGCGCCGCCTTGTTCGACCTCTGGCGCCGTAGCGGCATGCGCGGCGGCAACGTTTCGATCGCCGGTTCCTCATCGATCCAAATCCTCGGCGACGGCGCCTGGATTCAACTCTCCATGCGCGGCCGGGAGGAGGGCGCGATCTCGCTCCGCTTCGACGACACGGCCACCAACACGCTCAAGACACGCACCGAACCGAACGTCTTCGAGGTGCGCCAGACCAACGTCCGGAGCGAAAAGGTGCAAGGCGGTGTGACCTACGAAATCGAGTCTCCCGCGCTGCGGTAGGCTCTCGAAAGAAGTCTAGAAATCCAAACGGCCGGTACGCCCTCCGAGGCGTGCCGGCCGTCGTTCGTTTCGCGGAGAAAGCTCAGTGCGCCGCGGGCTGCTCCCCCACCGTCCAGGTGTCCCCCTGCCGCAGCAGGTCTTCGAGCTTACCCACCCCCTGCTTGGCCGTCGCCTCCTCGATCTGGCCGATCACCCGCTGCTCGTAGGTCGGCGCATCGACCGTCCGGAAAACGCCCAGCGCGGTCGGGAAATCGGGCGGCAGCAGCTGGGCGGCGAGGAACGCGGTAGCCGGGTTGTCGAGGCTCTCGTTCCAGACCAGGCAGTCGTCCACCGTGTGCTCGCCGCCCAGCTGGATCACTTCCATCTCGGTGCCGCGCATGCGGATGCCGCGGTCTTTGTTCTTGCCGAAAACCAACGGCTTGCCGTGCTCCAGGTAGATCGCCGCGTCGTCGCGGACCTCCCGATCGGTCATGTAGTCGAAAGCCTTGTCGTTGAAAATGTTGCAGTTCTGGTAGATCTCGACGAACGCCGTCCCCTTGTGCGCGGCGGCGCGGCGGAGGATCTCCTTCTGGTGCGGCAGATAGATGTCCACGGTCCGAGCGACGAACGTCGCCCCGGCGCCAAGCGCGAGCGACAGCGGATTGAACGGGTAGTCGGCCGAGCCCGCGGGGGTCGATTTGGTCCGCTTGCCCAGCTCGCTGGTCGGAGAGTACTGCCCCTTCGTCAGGCCGTAGATCCGGTTGTTGAAGATCAGGATTTTGACGCCGACGTTCCGCCGCAGCGTGTGGATCAAATGGTTGCCGCCGATCGACAGCGCATCGCCGTCGCCGGTCGCGATCCAGACTTCCAGCTCCGGCCGCGAGAGCTTCAAACCGGTGGCCACCGCCGGAGCCCGGCCGTGGATGGTGTGAAAGCCGAACGTGTTCATGTAGTACGGGAAGCGCGACGAGCAGCCGATACCGGAGACCACGACGAACTTCTCGCGCGGAATGCCCAGC
>DATMZU010000750.1:0-10476 GCA_035607435.1 Thermoanaerobaculia bacterium
GATCAACCCGGCGCGCTCGGCCCGCTTCGCTTCGGATTCCGCGAGGTAGCTCCAATAGCCGGCGACGTTGGCGAACAGGAGAACGACGCCGAGAAGACCCAACAGCATCGAGACCCGCACCACGGGCCGGCCGTTGGCGAACGGCCGCCGGGCGAGGTTGAGCGGCTCGAGCGGCTCACGGTTCTTGCGGGCGGCGCTCACGCGACCTCCATGCGGACCGCTCCGAGCAGCGGCGCCAGCTCGCGCCAGGGCGCGGTCGTCTCTTCGGCCCGGACGGGCGGCAGCTGGCGGCCGTCGAGCGGCACGGCGCGCAGGCCCAGCCCCTGATCGACCAGATCGACCCAGAGCGGTTCGAGCTCGGCCGGCGCCACCAGCACCAGCTGGCCGTGCGGCTCGCCGGGGAAATGCTCGTCGAGAAAGTTGCGGGTGAGTCGTAGGTCGCGTTCGACCAGCCCCGACCGCGCGTCGTCGGGGAGCGAAGTGGCGAACGCCTTGAACCGGTGAAGGACCGGCTCGCCGGCCCGCCGGAACACCAGGGTGTAGGAGCCGGAATCGGCGAGCACCAAGCCGGAAAGCTCAGCCCGCTGCTCGGAGGCGCCGCCGCGCGCCGGGCCATCGAGCGCCGAGGCGAGGGCAAGGCTCGCGTTGGTGATCAGCCCCAGGCGCACGCCCGCGGCGGAAAACGCCTCTTCGAGCTGCGCGAGCAGGGCTTCGACCGCGAAGCCGAGCAGCAGCCGGCGCGGTTCTTCCTGGCCGCTGAGCGGCATGACCTCGGTGGCGTCGAGCCGCAGGTCGTCCACCCGGAACGGCACCAGGCGCCGCAGCTTCCAGCGCAGCACCTCGTCGATCGCCCCGGCGTTCCGGGGCAGGTCGCCCGATTCGGTGAACACCACCCGCAGCCAGCCGTCGGGCACCACCAGGGAGGCCGCCTTGACCGCCGTGCCGCCCTCCTTGACCGTCCGCACGAGGGCCGCCACCTTGTCGGCGAAACCGCGCGGGTCGCGCAGCGGACCGCCGAGCGGACCCGCGAGAAACGTGTCGGGGGCCAGCGCCGTCTGGCGGTAGGAGCGGAAACGAAACGTCTCGCCCTGCCGCGGCAGATGGGCGTAACGCAGCCGCTCTCCGTCGAGCGCGAAGACGTGCGCGGGCACCGGCATCGGACTGAAGCCGAGGATGCGCCGCCAGATGGGAATCGAGGTTTCGCCCATTCGTTTCGTGTCAGTCGACGAAAGTGACTTTGTTGATCTCGCGCAACGTCGTGACCCCCTGAAAAACCTTCTCCAGCGCCGACTCGCGGAGGAAGGTCATGCCCTCCTCCTTGGCCGCGCGCTTGATCTCCGAGGCCGGCCGCCGGTCCAGGATCAGCTCCCGGATGTGGTCCGACAGGTCGAGCAGCTCGGACACCGCGAGGCGCCCGTGGAACCCGGTGCCGTTGCACTCGATGCAGCCGACCCCCTCGTAAAACGTGAAATCGCCATAGACCGCCGGATCGAGGCCGCTCTCTTCGAGAATCAGCCGCGAAGGCTTCGCCGGGACCTTGCAATGGTCGCAGATCTTCCGCACCAGGCGCTGGGCGAGGACGCAGTTTAACGCGGAGACGAAGTTGTAGAGATCGACGTTCATGTTCAGGAACCGGCCGAGCACGTCCACCACGTTGTTGGCATGGACCGTGGTGAACACCAAGTGGCCGGTGAGCGCCGACTGGATCGCGATCTGCGCCGTCTCCTCGTCGCGGATTTCGCCGACCATCACCTTGTCCGGATCGTGGCGCAGGATCGAGCGCAGGCCGCGGGCGAAGGTGAGCCCCTTCTTCTCGTTCACCGGGATCTGGGTGATGCCGCGCAGCTGGTATTCGACCGGGTCTTCGATCGTGACGATCTTGTCCTCCGAAGTCTGGATCTCGGAGAGGCAGGCGTAGAGCGTGGTGGTCTTGCCCGAGCCGGTCGGCCCGGTGACCAGCACCATGCCGTACGGCTCGCGGATGAACTTGCGCACTTTGCGCAGCGTCTCGTCGTCGAAGCCGAGGATCTCCAGCCGGAGATTCTTGAACTCCTTGTTCATCGACTCCTTGTCGAGGATTCGGATGACGCAGTCCTCGCCGTGGACCGACGGGATGATCGAGACGCGGAAGTCGATCGTCCGGCCTTTGAGGCGCAGCCGGAACCGGCCGTCCTGGGGAATGCGCTTCTCCGCGATGTCCAGCTCGGACATGACTTTGATCCGGCTGATGATCGTCTGGTGATGGCGCTTGTCGATCGGCTCCATGGCCTGATAGAGCACGCCGTCGATCCGGTATTTGATGATCACTTCGTTGTCGCGCGACTCGATGTGGATGTCGCTCGCCCGGCGCTGGATCGCGTTGAACATGGTCGAATCGACCAGCTTGATGATCGGGCTGGTGTCGGAGGTAATCCGGTCGATCGACAGGATCTCCTCGCCGTCCTCGTCCTCCTGGACCAGCTGAATGCGGAAATCCTCGCTCGCCTCGTCGAGCACGCGCTGGGTGCTCTCCGACTTCTGCAGGATCTCGTCGATCGCCGAGCGGACTCCGATCCTCACCTCGACCGGCTGGCCGAGCAGCAGCTCCATCTCGTCGATCTTCACCACGTCGGACGGATCGGCCATCACCACCGCGAGCCGGCCGGCGAGCTGCTCGGAGGGCAGGAAGCCGTAGCGCAGCATCAGCTCGAACGGCACCTTGCGGAACAGGTCGTTCTCGATCCGGAAATGCGTCATATCGACGAATTCGAGGCCGTAGCGGGCGGCGAATTCCTCGGCCTCGTTGCGCTCCCGGGCGATCCGATCCCGCGCCTGCTCGACCGTTTCGGCCGTGAACGGTTTGTCTTCGACCATCGGTTTGACGTTCGCCACTACCATTCCTTCACCTCGAACTTAAAAACGCGACTAGAACTTGCTCTGACCGAGCGAGCTGAACATGGGCAGGTAGATCGAGACCAGCAGCAACCCGATGATGATACCCATGAACACCAGCATCATCGGCTCGACCAGGGAGAGCAGCCGCTGCATCCGCACCTCGACCTGCTCGTCGAGGAAGTCGGAAACGGAGGACAGCATCTCGTCGAGCGCGCCGGTCGCCTCGCCGACTTTCACCATGTCGATCGACATGTCGGTGAACACGCCGCTCTCTTCGAGCGCGGCATGGAACGGCCGCCCTTCGCGCACCATCTGGATGCGCGGCTCGATCTTGGCCCGTACCGCCGCGTTGCTCACGCTTGCGGTGGCGATTTCGAGCGCCGGAACCAGCGGGATGCCGCCGGTCAGCAGGGTGGAGAGCGAACGGCAGAACTCCGACAGGGCGAAGCGGTGAAACACCGCTCCGAGCATCGGGATGCGCAAACGCCAGCCATCGACCCGAATCCGCCCCGCGGGGGTCTGCGCATATTTGCGCATCGAAATCACGAACGCGGCGAGGCCGAGCGCGATCCACGCCCAGTTCCACAAGAAGAGTGTCCGCTCGTTGAGAAAATGGGAAATGCCGAGCGTGATCTGGGTGATCAGCGGCAGCTCGACCTCCATGTCGGCGAAGAACACCTCGAACTTCGGCACGACGTAGATCGCCATCACCGCGATCATCGCGATCGACAGGCAGATCAGGACCACCGGATAGACCAGCGCCGAGATCACCCGCTTCCGCGCATCGAGCACCAGCTTCAGGTAGCGGACGAAACGGCGGATCACCTGTTCGAGCTCGCCGCTGCGTTCGCCCGCCTTGAGCGCCGAGGGGTAGAGCCGCGGAAACAGCTCGCCGTGGATGGCGAAGGCGTCGGACAGCTCTTCGCCGCTTTTGACCCGGTCGCGGATGTCGCCCAGAACCTCGCGGAACGTCGGATTCTTCATTCGTTCGAGCATCAGGTCGAGCGCCTGCAGCAGCGGCAGGCCGGCCTTGAGCAGCGCGGCCAACTCCTGGTTCCAGACCAGAAACTCCTGGGTCGCGATTTTCTTCCGCCGGCCCAGGCGCGCGCCGATCCCACGCGTCCCGGCGCTCGCCGGCAGGCCCCTGCGCCTCGCTTCGAACAGGTGCAGGCCGCGCTTGGTCAGCTCCGCGCGTAGCGCGGCCTCGTCGCTCGCGACGACCATTTCCTCGACGACCCGACCGTCTGGAGTCCCGACCCGACAGACGAACTGCATGGAGGCTAGGGCTCCCGTTCGGCTGCGCGAACCGTCAAGACGATCATCAGCGCCTCGCGGCTCTCCTCGCTCTTGGCGAGCGCGAGGCTGATGTTCTGGTCGAGAGCGAGGTTCAAGTTGGTGAAGATCAGCGGTTTCGGCTTGGCCGAGGCCCCGGAGCCCGCGCCGCTCCGACCGGAGCGGCGGACCAGGAACTCGGCCAAGCGGATGCTGCGATCGGAATGCACGGTGCCGACCCTGAAGCTGACCTGGAAATCCTGCCCGAGGTCATAGGCCACCGACTCCCCCTCCGCGGTGGAGAGGTCGGCGCGGGCGGCCAGGTCGTAGATCTCGTAGGGCAGCAGGCTGCGCAGGCGGCGGGTCAGATCGGGAGGAAGGTCCGAGTGGCTGACCGGCGGCGACATCACCGCCCGGCTCGCCCGGACGATCATCACCTCGACCGACAGCGCTCGGACGGGGTGGTCGAATTCGCGCAGCAACGGCATGATTTTGGCGATCACCGCGCGGGTGTCGCGGATCGCGATCGTGTTGTCCGCCGGTTGCAGCTCCACCGTGCCGCGCTGCGAGAGCAGCGGATGGACGAGCGACAGAGCCTCGCGCGCCGGCTGGTGGACGAACGTATAGGCGTGGAGCGTGAGCCCCGAGGGGACAGCCGCGGACGCCGGTTTCCTCGCCTGCCCTGCCGTTTGCGCCGAAGCCGGGCCGAAACCCAGCGCCCCCTGCGCGAGCGGCAGAGCTAAGGCCCAGAGCAGGCCCGCGAGGAGACGGCGACGGAGGTTCATGAGGGAAACTTTCGATCGACCCTGGAATTTTACTGGAAGACCCGCCCTGCCGTCTCGGCGGGGCGACGAATCACACATCCAGCTTCTCGTCGACGATCATCACGACCGAGAGCCGCTCGCCGTCGAGCTGGTAGATCCGGGCCTCGGGACGACCCAGATCCTCGACCGCGGATTCGACCGCCACGGGCGCCTGGAACCGGTCCAGCCGGGCCGGCACCGCCCCGCCGGTCACCGCGAGCGAGCCCGCGCGACCGGAAAGCGGGCGACCGCCCGAACCCGCCAGGTCGCCCCGCCCGCCCAACACCAGCGACGCCGCGGCGAGCCCCGCCGCCAAGGTCCAGCGCACCCCGTGGCTGCGCAGCCGACGGGCCAGAGGGCGACCGCCCAAGCCGCCCCCGAAGGCGGCGGCCCGCCGGGTCTCGACCCGTTCGGACGCCCGCATGCCGGCGACCGCCAGGCGCATCCGCTCGGCTTCGAGGTCGAAATCGAGCGCCGCAGCCGGCAGGCGACGGAAAATCAGGGTCGGATCGATCCGGCACGCCTCGCGGCGGCAGGCCGGGCAGGCGTCGAAATGGACGAGGGCCTCGGCAAGGCCTTCCGGCTCGGCGTTCGAGGAGGAGCGCTCGAACCGGGGGGCGAGCAGCTCGCGCCAATTCAGGCTCGGGCAGGCGTTCATGCGCTCACCTCCTCGCCGAGATTCGGGTCCGAGGCATAACGGGCGGCGTATTCCGGATAGCGCGCGAGCAGCGTCTTCTTCAGCAGCTTTCGGGCGTTGAACAGGTGATTGCGGACGGTCGATTCGCGGCAGTCGAGGATCTCCGCGACCTCTTGGGACGACAGCCCCTCGACCTCGCGGAGCAGGAACGCCATCCGCTGCTTTTCGGTCAGCTCGTCCGACAGCTCTTTGAAGATTCCGGCGACCTCCGTCTGCTGGAGGCGGGAGATGTCCTTCTGCGAGCGCCAATCGGCCGCCTGGCGCATGTGTTGCCGGACCGGCTCGGTGCTCTTTTCGCGGCTGCGCCGGGAGCGCAGGTGGTCGATCGCCAGGTTCGAGGCGATGCGGTAGATCCAGGTGTTCGGGCTCCACCGTTCGTCGAACTTTGCCCGGTGCTCCCAGACCCGGAAGAAGGTCACCTGCACGACGTCCCGCGCCTCTTCGAGGTCGCCCAGAATGCGCTGGGTGAGCTGGAGCAACGGCTTGGTCTTGCGCCCGATCAGCTCGGAAAGCGCGGCCTCGTCCCCGCCGCGGACGGCGAGGAGGAGATCCCGATCGCTCGCCTCGGACCAGCGCGGGGCGGGCCGGGGGGTCGGATTGGAGTGGACGAGCCTTAGCATCGACAAGTTCTTACGGAGAAGTCGGCCGGGGTGTCTAGGTTCCGGCGATTCCCACCGCCGCCCCTCTCACCCGTCCCACGGCCACCCTTCCGCCCGAGCGGGTCATTATACTCCCCGCCGCATGCGCTCCCCGAAGTGGTGGTTTTACCAGCTGGGGATGGGTCTCGCCCTCCTCCTCGCCGGCCCGATCCTGCTCCTTCGGCGGGGCGGGCACTATCGGCCCACGCTTCGGGGACGGCTGGGGGGTGGTGGCGGCTTGCCCTCTCAGCCCTCACCCCCGGCCCCTCTCCCAGGGGGAGAGGGGAGAACGGCAAAATCCCCTGAAGGAGGCCTGTGGCTTCACGCGGTCTCGGTCGGCGAGGTGGGGGTCGCCGCGACGCTTGCCCGCGGACTGCCTGCCGATCTGGCGCTTACGGTTACGACGATCACCCCGACCGGCCAGGAGCGCGCACGGGCCGCGTTCGCCGGCCGGGCGGCGGTCGCCTACCTGCCGTTCGATTTGGGGCCGGCGATCGATCGATTCTTCAAGCACGTCTTTCCGGCCGGCCCGCCGCGCGCCCTGCTGCTGGTCGAAGGGGACTACTGGCCGCTGCTGCTCGCCGAGGCGAAGCGCCGCGGGTTTCCGGTCCTGGTGGCGAACGGCCGGATGGGCGACAAGGGCTTCCGCCGGATGAAGAAGCTCGCCCCGCTCGCCCGCCGCCTGCTCGGAGCGATCGATCGATTCGGCGTCCAGTCGGAGGCCGATCGCGAGCGCTTGATCGCCTTGGGCGTCGGCCCCGAGCGGATCGCGATAACCGGCAATCTCAAGTACGACACGCCGGAACCGTCCCTCGCCCCGGAGCTTGCCGCTGCGGTCTCCGGAGTGGCTGCCGGGCGGGAGATCCTGATCGCCGGCTCGACCATGGCCGGCGAGGAGGAAGCCCTGCTCGCGGCGACCACCGGTTTGGAAGCACGCGCCCTGCTGGTCCTGGCGCCACGCCATCCCGAGCGCTGGGGGGAGGTCGCGACGCTCCTCGACCGCTCGACGCGGCCGTACCTGCGCCGGAGCGACTTGGCGGCGGCTCCCGGCTCGGCTCGAAAACCCGCCGTCCTCCTGCTCGACAGCCTGGGCGAGCTCGCCGGGCTTTATTCAATAGCGTCCGGCGCCTTCATTGGCGGTACTCTCGTTCCGACCGGCGGCCACAATCCGCTCGAAGCGGCGCGTTTCGGGATACCCGTGGCGGTCGGACCGTCGATGCACAATTTCGCCGAGATGGCCGCGCGCTTCGATGCCTCTTCCGCCTGGCGCCGGGTGGCGGACGCGGCCGATCTCGGCGCGGCGTTCCGCTCCTGGCTCGACGACCGGGATGCCGCGCGCGACCTCGGCCGGCGCGGCGCCCTACTGGTCGAAGAGAACCGCGGCGCCGTGGCGCGAACTCTCGACATGATCCGACCGCTGCTGGAACGCCCGACGACCTGACTCCGACCCATGCGCCTACCGACCCCTCCCCCTCCGACCTCGCTTTGGCAACGCGCCTATGGCGCCGCCCATCGCCTGCGAGGGCGCTGGTGGACCGAGCGCGCCGGCCGCCTGTCCCGGCCGGTGATCAGCATCGGCAATCTCCATTTCGGCGGCTCGGGCAAAACACCGCTCACCGCGGCGATCGCCGCCCACTTCCGCGACCAAGGGCGCAAGGTCTGCATCCTCTCCCGCGGTTACGCCAGCCAAGGGCGCGGGGTGCGGATCGTGAGCGACGGAGGCGGCCCGCTCCTCGCCCCCCACCTCGCGGGCGACGAGCCCGTGCTGCTCGCCGCCGAGTTGCCCGGGGTGGCGGTGGTGGTCGGCCCCGACCGGCTGTACGCCGGGCTCCAGGCGCTCCATCGGCTGTCGCCTCCTCCCGACCTGTTCCTGCTCGACGACGGCTTCTCGCATCTCGCGCTGCGCCGCGACCTCGACCTGCTCGCCTTCCCCGCCGCCGATCCGTTCGCGGGGGGAAAGCTCCTCCCCGGCGGCCGCCTGCGCGAGCCGCTCTCCGCCTCGGCCAGGGCCGATGCCGTGCTGCTCACCGGCGCACCGGACTCAGTGGCCGGAGGGGGCGGCCTCGGTGACCAGCTGGGCCAAGCGCTGCGGCCTTACGGTTTCACCGGACCCGGCTTCGCCAGCCGCACCCTTCCGGGTGCGCCGCGGTTCGCCGACGGCCGGATTCTCCCCCCCGGTGCCCTGGTCTTCCTGATCTCGGCCATCGCGCGTCCCGATTCGTTCGCCGAAACCGCCCGGGCGCTCGGCTACGAGATCCGCGGCGAGCTGCGCTTCGGCGACCATTTCGCCTACCCGGACGCGAGCCTGGCGAAAATCCAGAAGGCCTTCGCCGAGAGCGGCGCCCAGGCGGTGCTTGCGACCACCAAGGACGGAGTGAAGCTGCGCGGCCGTCTCACCGCGCCGCTCGCCGAGCTACCCGTGCGGGCGGAGCCCGAGCCCGCGTTCTGGCGTTGGCTGGACGAGGCGCTCGCCAGGATCGAAGCTCGCAGGCGCAGCCCCGGAGCCTTCAGCCTCGCGCCGGATCCCGCGGATGGACCCCCGGAAGGGGCGGCGTGAAGGACTCTCCCGTCCGCCACCGGATCGAGCAGGCGGCGTTCCTCTCCGTCCGCGGCCTGCTGCGCACCCTGCCGCATGAGGCGGCGCGCGCGGTGGGCCGGGCGATCGGCGGCCTCGCGGGCCGGCTCGACCGGCGGCACCGGAAGATCGCCGAGAAGAACCTCGCGATCGCCTTCCCCGACCTGCCACCGGACGAGCACCGCCGCCTGGCCGGAGAGTGCTTCCGCCACTTCGGCGGCGCGGTGTGCGACGCGATCTCGGCCGACCGCTTCCGCCTCGACCAGCTGTGCGAGCGCTTCTCGTACGAAGGATGGGAGCACATCGACGCGGCCGAGCAGGCCGGCAAAGGGGTGTTCATCCTCGGCTCGCACCTCGGCTACTGGGAGTTTTCGGCCCGGCCGATCGGCCTCTACCGTGGCACGATCCACACGATCGCGAGGCCCACCGACAACCCGCATCTCGAAACCGAGCTGAAGCGCATCCGCGAACGGTTCGGCTACGCCGTGATCCACAAACGGGGAGCCGCCCGCCGGATGATCCAGGTTCTCCGCGCCCGCGAGCGGGTGGGCATCCTGATCGATCAAAGAGTCCAGCCGCAGGAGGCGATCGTGGTCCCGTTCTTCGGCCACCCTGCCCTCACCAGCCCGGTGGTCGCCCGGCTCTCGCTACGCACCGGCGCCCCGGTCCTGCCGATTTTCGCGTTCGCCGAGCCGCACGGCCGCTACCGCTTCGTCGCCCGCCCGCCGATCTTCCCCGAAGGCGATGGAGACGAGGCGATCGTCGAGCTGACCCGCCGCTATCTCGAAACGACCGAACGCGAGATCCGCGAGCACCCCGCCGAATGGCTCTGGATGCACGACCGTTGGAAGATGCCGAAAGGCGGACTGACCACCGCGCTATCGAATGACCGAGAGCCCGCGGAATGAACCCGAACGCCGACCTCCAGGCCGAGGGTTCGTCGCTCGAATCGTCCGATCAAGGCCGACGAAGGGTCCCCCCCCCCCCTAAGGGGGGAGGACAGGAGGGGGGGTTCCGCTGGACCACCATCCTCCCCGCCTTCGCGTTGTTCGCCCTCCATGCCGCGGCCTTCGGCGCCTGGCAGATCGACGACGCGGGAATCTCCTTCGCCTACGCGAGAAACCTGGCCCATGGTGCCGGCCTGGTCGCCCAACCGGGCGTTCTCCCGGTCGAGGGTTATTCGAATCCGCTCTGGGTGTTCCTCCTCGCCGCCTTCTCGGTCGTCCGCCTATTCGATCCGCTCTGGACACCGAAGCTGATCTCATTCGCCCTGTCGTTCGGCACCTTCGCGCTGCTCGATCGCCTGCTCGCCCGGGCGGGAGTCGGCCGCGGGCTCTCGGCTCTCGCCCTCTGCCTTCTCGCCGCTCAGACCGGTTTCGTCATCTGGTCGGTCTCCGGGCTCGAAAATCCGCTCTACGCGTTCCTGTTCGTCGGCTTGGGTCTCCTCTCGCTCCGCGCGCTGCGGGAGACCGAGGGGTGGCGGATCGCGATCCTCGCCGGGCTCGCCGCCGCCGGGCTCGCCCTCACCCGGCCGGAGGGCGTGCTGTTCGCAGCTCTTTTCCCGCTGGCCGTCGCCCTCTCCTCTGCCCGGCGCCTGGCGCGAGGGGGAGCCTACTT
>DATMZU010000753.1:0-3785 GCA_035607435.1 Thermoanaerobaculia bacterium
GAGAGGTGAGTGGCAAGCGAGGCGGTCCAGTCGCCGACCGTTTCGCCGCTGCCGTTCTCCGGCGGAGCGCCCGTGCCGTCGTTGCTGTCCAGCCCGTGGCCGTACTCGTGGAGCGAGACGCTCGGCAGCTCGCCGGTGTTGCCGCAACCGCCGCCCGACTTGAAGAAGTTGAGCGTCGAGCCGTTCCAGTAGGCGTTGCAGGTCTGGTTCAGGTTGACGTTGGTGGTCAGCTGAGCGGAAAGCCAGGCGACCGCCGGAAGCCAGCCGCGGCCCACTTCCTTGACCCGGTTGACCCAGTAGAACTGGGTGCGCGACGAGCGGGTGTTGCCCGCGCCGCCGAAGCCCGGAGTCGAGCAATCGCTCGCCGCCGAGCTGCCGAAATCGAAGTTGTTCATGCCGTCCGCGGCGAGTGAGATCGCGCCGCAGCTATCGACCGGCCGGACGAACTGACCGTTCAAGCTCGTGGTCGCCGCCCCGGCGGGGGTATAGACGCCGGCCGAGTTGGTAAAGCCGCCGGTCGAGATGTTGGTGAACGGCACCGGCTTGGACGTTTCGCCGAGCGAGGGCTGAACGAGCACAACGCCGCCCTTGGCCTGGGCGTATTCGTTGACGTCGCCGAACTCGATGACCTTGCCGGTGATCGCATCGATCCGGGCGCGCCAGGTGCCGACCGTCTCCTTGCGTCGGAACGAGACTTCCCAGACCGGCAGCAGGCCGTAGCCGTCGCCGAGCCGGAAGCGGTCGGCGGCGGAGGGATCGATCTTGGCGCGGGTCATCATCTTGAGCGAGCCGGAATCGACCAGGCCGTCCCGGTCGGTAAAGCCGCCGATGTAGGTCCCGAGCGCCTGGACCGCCTCCTCGCGCGACAGACGCGGGAAGGGGGCGGAGATCCCCGGCGGAGGCACGCCCTCGGAGCCGAACTGGACCATGTTGCCATGATTGATCCGGAACATGACCCGGGCGCCTTCGATCTTCCAGCCGCCGCGGTAGACGTCGTAATCGACGTACCACAGGTAGTCCGACATCCGGCCCGAGCGGCCGGCGGAAAGCTTGAGGTCGGCATCTTCGACGCCGAGCATCGGACCGACCACCGGCAGGTTGGCGCGCGCGATGCGATCGAGCGACGCGATATCGACCTGATCGGCACCCGCCAGGTACTGCGCGATGTCCGCCTTGGCGAGACTGTTGCCGGTGCCCGGAATCCAGGGCCAGCCGGAACCTTCCGCGAACTCCAGGTAACCGCTGCGCTTATCGACGTAGCCGACCCAGGTGCCGCCGACCTCCGACTGGAAGCCGGCCCAGGTACCGGTGACGTTCGCGGCGAGACCGACCGAGGTCTGGTCGAGCGGCGCGGTCGAGGCGGGCGGGTTCAAGGCTTCCTTGAGCGTCACGAGACGCCCGAGCGGGCCGGGATCGTTGCGCTGCATCATTTGGGCTGAGGCGGCGGTCGCGAGCAATGTCGCGACGGAGACCGCGAGCCCGGTGGACATCCGGGTCTTTCGGTTCATGGCTTCCCCTATGGCTACGGAGCGAAATTGACTGCGCGCTTTTATCAGCTCGGGCGCGAATCGTCAAATCGTTGGTCCCACCCCCACCGCAGCAAAACGGCCCCCGGCGACGAGCTCGCCGGGGGCCGCAAGGGGACGTCACCAAGGGGCGCTCTACTCGATCGTAAACCCGATCAGCGAGACCGGCATCGCGCAGACGCTCGCCGAGCCGACGTTGTTGAGCGTGACCGAATCGACGAACCAGCCGGTGACGACCGCGCTCGAATCGTCCCCTTCGTGCCAGCGCAGTTTGAAGCTCTGGCCGGACAACGAAGCAAGGTTCGCCGTCACCTGGGTCATCGCGCCGATCGTGCCGTTGCACCAGGCGCGTTTGCCGCCGATCGGATTGGAGAAGCTCGACGAGACCGTGCCGGTGAAGCCGCCCGCCGTGAAGTTCGCGTCCGGCATGACCGTCCAGGTGGTGCCGCCGTCGGTCGAGACTTCGAGAGTTCCGGCGTCGAAGCAGGAGGTGGACGTGTTGCTTTCGAACGCGAAGGTGTGGAAGAACGACAGCGTGGTTGCCGCCTGGCCGACGAACCCGGGCGAAACCAGCACGCGGTCGGAGACCGTGGTCTGGCTCACCGAGTTCCACGAATGGGTCGGCGTCTGGCTCTGAGCCATGGACAGGACCCAATCGACGCCACCGGCGATCGGCATGTGGGTCCAACCCGCGTTGTCGAAGCCGCCCGCCCCTTCGAACGTCTCGGTGAAGTTCGCCACCGCGATCGGGCCGGTCGGCTGAGTGCTCTTCTCCACCGTATTGGTGTCCTCGGCGGCA
Organism: Thermoanaerobaculia bacterium; assembly: GCA_035607435.1. Lineage (GTDB taxonomy): Bacteria > Acidobacteriota > Thermoanaerobaculia > Multivoradales > UBA5704 > DASYKS01. The sequence goes on from DATMZU010000753.1 coordinate 2,326, forward strand.
TTTCCCGCATCGACCGACCGCACCTTGTAGTAGTAGGTGGTGCCGTTGACCAGCGGACCCGGATCGTTGAACGAGGTGCCCGAGACGCCGGCCGCGATGCGGTTGGCGACCATCGGGGTAAAGCCCGGGGTGGTCGAGCGATAGACGTTGTAGGTGACTGGACCTGAGCACTGGGGGGTCGCCGCCGCCCAGGCCACGCCGACCGAGCAGGTGGAGGTCGCATTGTTGGTCACCGAGGCGACACCGGCGAAGTTCGGCGGCAGGGTGCAGACGCCGGTCGCGGTCGCCTGGACACAGGCGGACTGCGGCGATTCGCAGGTGTTCGTGGCGTCGGCTCCCGCCACCCTGTAGGCGTAGGTGATGGCGCCCGAAACGGTCGTATCGAGGTACGGGCTGCCCGCGATGCCCGAGGCGATGCGGGTAAAGGTTCCCGGTGCCGCGCAGGTGCCGGTCGCCCGGTAGACGTTGAATACCGAGGAGGGCGGAGCGCCGTTGCTGAAGGTCACCTGGATCTGGTTCGGAGCCGTAGGGGTGGCCGTACCGATCGTCGGCGCGCCGGGGAAGGCGCAGGCGCCGTCGTTCACCTTGGCGGTGAAGATCTCTTCGCGCGCTCCCGCGCGCCGGTCGGTCCAGGAGGGCCAGAAAATGCCCCCGATGCCCGACAGGGCGTTGTAGTCGCCGAACTGGTTGCCGCTGTCCTGGCCGCCGGTCGTCTCGTCGGTCTGCGCCGAGGTGACCTTGACCGGGGCATTCCAGGTGACGCCGTCGCTGAACGACGACTGGTACCAAACATCGACCTTTTTGCGCGTCGGGTCGCCCACCGTGTCGTAGTACATCAGACCGAGCGCGCCGGTCGTCTCATCGACCACCAGCCACTGATTGAACTGATCGTTCAAGCTCGCCTGGTTGTTGATCATCTTTTTCGGTTCCCAGGTCACGCCGCCGTCGGTCGAGCGGGAGAACCAGATGCGGATCTTGCAGGTGGAAGCGGCGTTGGCGCCCGGCTCGTTGCCCGGCGCGGTGCAGCCGGCCTCGCCCGACAGGTCGTTCCAGGTGGCGTAGACCAGGTTCTTGGTCGCCGTCCGAAAAGCGCCGCCGGAGATATAGATCAAGGCGCGCCGGTTGTTGAACGACGGGCAACCGATGTCGAAGGTGTCGAACGTGGTCGCGATCTGGACCGGCGTGCCCCAAGAGGTACCGCCGTTCGTCGATTTGACCACGAACACCCGGGCGTTCGTGGTGGTTGGCCAGAAGCCGAACGCATCGCCGAACGAGTTGGTTTTGGCGTCGCCGCCGATCGCCGTGCCGGTCGATTCCGCACCGCTCACCTGGATCGGCGCGCTCCAGGTGTTGGTGACCGCGTTCCGGGTGCTCATGAAGGCCGGGGTGCCGTTGTGCCAGATCGCGTACTGGTTGTCTTTGAACGGCGAGGTCGCGCTGTGATCCGCCCAGACCATCTG
>DATMZU010000277.1:0-5436 GCA_035607435.1 Thermoanaerobaculia bacterium
CGGGCGTACATCATCAACAACGGGTCCATCTTGAAGTCGGGCACACCCAAGGAGCTCGCCTCCGATCCACAGGTGCGCAAGATCTATCTGGGTGAGGACTTTTCTCTCTAAGCGGTCGCAACGCCATGGCCCTCGAACAACGACTTTCGCTCAAACTGTCCCAGAAGCTGGTGATGACGCCTTCGCTGCAGCAGGCGATCAAGCTGCTGCAGATGACGCGCATGGAATTGGAGACCGTTCTCGCCCAGGAGCTGGTCGAGAACCCGGTGCTCGAAGAGGCGAACGAGAGCCCGGAGGTCGAAGAGGAAGAAGAGCACCTGACGCTCAAGGAAGAACCGGCAGCCCAAAACGGCGACGTGATCGACCACAAGGAGTCGATGGACAACATCGATCTCGACGCCTATTTCGGCGACGAGTGGGACTCCTCCTACGAGCCGTCGATGATCGAGACGCGCGAGGCCTCGCCGCTCGAAAACAGCCTGTCGCGCGAGGCCGATCTCTACGACCACCTGCTCTGGCAGCTGCACATGGGGGAGTGCACCCCGATTCAGCGGGAGATCGGCGAGCTGATCATCGGCAATCTCGACGCCGACGGCTTCCTCGTGGCGACGGTCGAAGAGATCCGCGCCATGGAAGACGATCCCGACGAGCCCGAAGTGCATCGCTATTCGCTCGAAGACGTCCAAGCCGCGCTCGCGGTCGTGCGCAGCTTCGACCCGCCGGGGATCGCCTGCGGCAACCTGCGCGAGAGCTTGGAGCTGCAGCTCGACCACCAGGCCCAGCGCCGCACGCGGGAGAACCCGGAACTGGGGGATCACCCGGACGAGGCGCTCGCGCGGCGGGTGATCGCCGAGGCCTGGGATCTCTTCCTGCGCCGCCAGTTTCCCCTGGTGGCGAAGAAACTGGGCATCGAGCTGGCGGATCTGGAGCCGGCGATCGAACTGATCCGGACCCTCGAGACCTGTCCGGGACGGCAATTCTCGAACGAGCGCGTGCACTACATCGAACCCGACGTGTTCGTGCGCAGAGTGGGCGACGAGTACGTGATCCAGCTCAACGACGACGGTCTGCCGCGCCTGCGCGTCTCGCGCGCCTATCGGCGGATGCTCGCCAAGATGCGCAGCGAAGGGCAGCAGGCGGAGGCGCAGAGCTTCATCAAGGACAAAATGCGCTCGGCGGTCTGGCTGATCAAGAGCCTCGATCAACGGCAGCGGACCATCTATAAGGTGGCGGCCTCGATCATCCGCCAGCAGCAGGATTTTCTCGACCAGGGGATCGACTACCTGCGGCCGATGGTGTTGCGCGACGTCGCCGAGGACATCTCGATGCACGAGTCCACGGTCTCGCGAGTCGTCTCGAACAAGTACATCCACACGCCGCGCGGCCTGTTCCCGCTCAAGTTCTTCTTCCACAGCGGCATCGACCGGGATTACGGCGACAACATCTCGTCGCTCACGGTCAAGCGGAAGATCGAGCAGATGATCGGCGCCGAAGATCCGCGCCAGCCGCTCTCGGACAGCGAGCTGATGCGGATCTTGAACCGGGAAGGGATCCAGATCGCCCGCCGCACCGTCGCCAAATACCGCGACGAGCTGCACATTCCGTCTTCGAACGACCGCAAGCAAATCTTCTGAGCAGGAGAGCACGCCTTCTACGGCAGAGGGGGATCGCGTGAATATCGAGTACAACGGGCGCAACTACACCATCGACGATCGCGTTCGCGAGCTGGTCTTGGAGAAGCTGCAGAAGCTGGAAAAGCTGCTCGACGAGCCGATCGACGCGCGAATGACGCTCTCGGCCGAGAAGCGGAAGTTCGTCGCCGACCTCCATCTCCATCACCGGCATGGCTCGATCCAGGCCGAAGAGAGCAGCGACGACAACATGTTCGAAGCGATCGGCGAGGTGGTGGCAAAAGCTGAGCGCCAGGCCGAGCGCGACAAGACGCGGCGGGTCGATCGCCGACGGCGCGAGGCGGCGGCGAACCATTGGCCGGTCGAGGTGCTCGAAGCGGGAACCCTGGCCGACGACAGCGGTCCGCGCGTGATCAAGTCGAGCCGGATCGAGATCAAGCCGATGACGCTCGAAGAGGCGGCGCAGAAGCTCGGCGATTCGCGCAGCGAGTTCGTGGTCTTCCTCGATGCGGCGAGCGAGCGGGTCTCGGTCCTGTACAAGCGCAAAGATCAGAACTTCGGCTTGATCGCCCCCGAGTTCTAGGCGGGAGGGCATGCAACTCGCGACTCTCACCCGCCCGGAGCTGATCTTTCCGGATCTGGGGTCCGGCGGACGCTCCCAGCAGAACGTGCTCGACGAGCTGGCCGCGCGCGTCGCGGCGGCGGGCGCCGTGCCCGACGCGCGCGAGCTGGCGGCCCGCCTGGCGGAACGGGAAGCGCTCGGCTCGACGGGCGTCGGCGGGGGGGTGGCGATTCCGCACTGCAAACTCTCCGGCCTGTCCCGCGCGATCCTGGCGATCGGCATCGCTCCCTCAGGGGTGGAATTCCGCGCGGTCGATGCCCTGCCGGTCCGTCTGTTCTTCCTGGTCGTCTCGCCCAGCCAGTCGCCGGCCGAGCACCTCCAGGTGCTGGCGGCGATCTCGCGTTGGGTGCGTGCTCCCGGCCGGATCGACAAGGTCTTGGCCGCCGGCTCGCCCGCCGCGATCTTCGCGCTGCTCGACGGAGAGAACTGACGTGGAGACCGGCACCGTCTCCTCGTCCGGCTCGGTCGAGGTCCGCGACCTGCTCGGCGAGGAGTTGCTCGACCTTCATCTCAAGGTGCTCTCCGGCCAATCGCATCTCGACAACAAGATCAGCCATCCGCGGGTACAGAAACCGGGGCTGGCGTTTGCCGGGTACTACGCCTACATCAAACCGGGGCGGGTGCAGATCGTCGGCGAGAGCGAAACCGAATACCTCTCGACCCTGTCGGAGGCGGAGCGCCGGGAGCGATTCGAGAGCATCACGGCCCTCCCGGTGCCGGTGTTCGTGCTGACCAAGGGCATCTCGCCGCTGCCCGGCTTCCTCTCCTACTGCCAGGCGCGGGAGGTGCCGGTCCTCTCTTCGACCGCGCTCTCGTCCACCGTGATCAAGGGGATCAGCTTCTTTTTGGAAGAGCACCTGGTCCCTTCGACCTCGCTGCACGGCGTGCTGCTGTCGATCTATGGGCTCGGCGTGCTGCTGATCGGCGAGAGCGGGGTGGGCAAGAGCGAGTCGGCGCTCGACCTGATCACCCGCGGCCACAGCCTGGTGGCCGACGACCGGGTGACCGTCAAGCGGTTCCCCAACGGCGATCTCGCCGGCTTTTCAACCGGTCCCGTGCGCCACCATATGGAGCTGCGCGGCCTGGGGATCATCAACGTGCAGGACCTGTTCGGCCTCGCCTCGGTGCGCGAACGGGCGAACATCGACCTGGTGATCGAGCTCGAACCCTGGGTGGACGGCCGCGCCTACGATCGCCTCGGGCTCGACGAATCGGTCTACCACATCCTCGACACCCCCTGCCCCTACATCCGCATGCCCGTGGCGCTCGGCCGCAACGTCAGCGTCCTGGTCGAGATCGCGGCGCGAAACCACGTGCTCAAGCTCCAAGGGCATCATTCGGCCCGCGAGTTCGTGCGCAAGCTCGAAGCGGAGATCGAACGGAACCGTGGCCGCCGCTGACTCCAAGTCGCCCGCGGAGACGACCCGGCCGGAGCGGATCCGCCTGGTCCTGATCACCGGCCTTTCCGGCTCGGGCAAAAGCGTCGTCGCCCGCGGGTTCGAAGACCTCGACTACTACACGGTCGACAACCTGCCGCTGCCGCTGCTCCAGCAGTTCCTCGCCCACCCGGCGGAAAACGTGCCGGGACACGATCGGATCGCGGTCGTCACCGACGTTCGCGCGCCGGGGTTCGCCGACGAGCTGCCGCGGCTGATCCGGGGCATCGATCGCACGAAGATCGAGCCGACGCTGCTCTTCCTTGAAGCGTCCGACGAGGTGCTGGTGCGCCGGTTTTCCGAAAGCCGCCGGCCGCACCCCCTGGCCGACGACGGCACGGCGATCGAGGGGATTCGCCGCGAACGCGATCTGCTCGCCGAGCTGCGCGCGCTGGCCGACCGGGTGCTCGATTCGAGCGAGCTGACGATCCACGAGATCCGCAGTCAGATTTTTCGCGAATTCTCTCTCGGAGTCGAGCCCGGGATGGCGGTCAATCTGGTCAGCTTCGGTTTCAAGCGCGGCATCCCGTACGGCACCGATCTGCTGTTCGACGTCCGCTTCCTGCCCAATCCGCATTTCGTTCCCGGCCTGCGCGAGAAGACCGGCCAGGACGACGAGATCGTGGCCTATCTCGAACAACAAGCCGATTACGCCGAGCTGATCGACCGCCTGGCCGACCTGCTCGCCTTCCTGATGCCGAAATACCGCACCGAAAACCGCAGTTACCTCTCGGTAGCGGTCGGCTGTACCGGCGGCAGGCACCGCTCGGTCGCGGTCTGTGAGAAGCTTCGCGGCAAGCTCGAAGAGCTGGGCTTTCCCGCGCGCGTGATTCACCGCGATATCGCGAAGTGAATGAGCGGCGGGCGAGGCCCGCGGCCGAACGGCCAATCACCCAAGCAGAGGCAACTTCCATGGTAGGAAGACTGATGGTCACGCAAGGGGAGTGGGGGCACCAGCTGCTCGCCGCCGCGGAGAAGATTCTCGGCCGGCCGGCCGGAGTGGATGAGATCTCGCTCGATTGGGACGAAGATCCGACCCGCTCTTCCGACCGGTTGCGCGCCGCGATCGCGAGCGTAGACCACGGGGATGGCGTGCTGGTCTTGACCGATCTGTTCGGCGGCACGCCCGCGCGGATCGCCATGTCCCAGCTGACGCCGGATCGGGTCGAGGTTCTCGCGGGTTTGAACCTGCCGATGATCGTCCGGCTCGGCTGCCCGGGAACCGAATCCATGGCGCTCCCCGACCTCGCCCGCTGGTTGCAGGCCAAGGTGGTCGATAGCGTCCGCCTGGGCAGCGACTGCATCCGGAAACCGTGCTGCGCCGAAGGCGCCGAATCAAAACCTAATACCACCGACCGCGAGGGCCTGTGCACGGATGATTGAACGTGAGCTGGAGATCGTCAACCGCCTCGGTCTCCATGCCCGGGCCGCCGCCAAGCTGGTACAAACGACGAGTGGATTCAAAAGCAGGGTGACCTTGATTCGCGAGGGCGAGGAGATCGACGGCAAGAGCATCCTCGGCATCCTCCTCTTGGCCGCCGCTCAAGGGTCGCGGATGATCGTGCGAACCGAAGGGCCGGACGAGGTCGAAGCCCTGGATGCGATCGCGGAATTGATCGCCAACCGATTTGGTGAGGAGTCGTAGTGAACGACGGGAAAGACCAGATGCAGATGCTGGAAGTCCGGGGGATGGGGGTCTCGGCGGGGGTCGCCATCGGCCGCGCGCTCTCGATCTCGACCCGGGTGG
>DATMZU010000754.1:0-5241 GCA_035607435.1 Thermoanaerobaculia bacterium
AAGAAGATCGCCGTCGTCACCGGCGCCTCGGCGGGATTCGGCGCCGCCACCGCCCGGGCGCTTTCGAGCGTAGGTTTCGAAGTCGTCCTCGGCGCCCGCCGTTTCGATCGAATCGAACGCCTGGCCGAAGAAATCGGCGGCCGGGCGCTCTACCTGGACGTCACCTCGACCGAGAGCGTCGAGGCGTTCGCCGCCGAGATTCCCGCGCTCCACCTGCTGGTCAACAACGCCGGCCTGTCGCTCGGGCTCGACCCCATCGAACGGGCGAACGAGGATCATTGGCGGACGATGTTCGAGACCAACGTGATGGGCGTCCTTCGCCTCACCCGCGCCCTGCTCCCCAAACTCGAAGCCTCGGGCGGCGGCCACGTCATCGACATCGGCTCGATCGCGGGTTTCGAAACCTACGCCGGGGGAGCCGGCTACACGGCATCCAAGCACGCCCTGCGCGCGCTCACCAAAACCCTCCGTCTGGAGCTGATCGGCCGGCCGATCCGGGTGACCGACATCTCCCCCGGCCTCGCCGAAACCGAGTTCTCGGAAATCCGCTTCGGCGGCGACAAAGAAAAGGCCAAGGCCCCCTACAAGGGAATGACGCCGCTCTCCGCAGAAGACATCGCCGACTGCGTCGTCTGGGCCGCCACCCGGCCGGCCCACGTCAACATCGACGAGATCGTCGTCCGGCCGCTCGACCAGGCGACGGCGACGTTGGTGCATCGGCGGACGTAGCGCATTCTCGCCGGATGCCGGAGGGCGAGGCTCCTGGTAATATCGCCAACCGTCGATCTCTCACGATTCGCCAACCGAGGAGTTTGCCGATGATCCCGCGCCGAACCAGGCTTCCGCTCGCTTTCGCCGCTGGTTTGGCTGCTTCGATGGCGGCGATGCTCGGTCTTACCGGTTGCGATCAGCTGTTTCCCCACCGCTCGGAGGGCGAGAAGCTGTACCGCAAGCACTGCGCCGATTGCCACGGCGTGGACGCCCGAGGCAACACGCCGCGTTACATGGGGAATGCTTACGCCGATCTGCGCGACGACACCTGGCGGACTGCGGCGGCGGACGAAGGATCGCTCCAGAATCTGATCGAGGCCGGCGTGTTCGGCGAGATGCCGGCGTTCACCGACCAGTTGAGCGGGGAAGAGATCCGCCAGATCGTCTACTACCTGAAAGTCCTGCGCGGCGAGCGGGCTCCGGAGTCGCCGCCGAAATGAGCCGTCCGTTCGTCGGCTTGGGAGTTCTCGCCGTCTTGAGCGCTCTGATCGGCGGTTGCGGCTCGGGCAAGCCGATCCGGTCGGGAGAGGTCCTGTTTGCCGAAAACTGCGCCCGCTGCCATGGTCCCGACGGCAAGGGCGATCCGCGAACCCTGCCGCTCTACCCGCGCGTCGATCTTTCCCGTTCGCCGATGGGCGCCGCGGGCGACCGGGTGCTGATCCACGATCGCATCACCCGCGGCTACACGACGATGCCCGGTTTTCAAGGCAAACTGCAACCCGAAGAGATCGGCAAGCTGGTCAACAAATGCATCGCGCTCGCCGCCCCGGCGGAATCCGCGAGAGCCGTACCGAAAGCCGGAGGTTGACCCCTTATGGACCCGCAGCGTTTCCGCGACGCGTACCAGAAGCTCCAGCTGCTCGACGACCGGATGACCTACAAGGTCAAACCCCGCCCGGGCGGCGCGCTCACCCGGCCGAACCCCGAGCAGCTCGAAGCCGCGATGCGCGATCTCGCGGGCTACACCGTCGAGCTCAAGGAGATCGTCCACGAGCTGTTCCTGGCGATCGGCGGACAGGCGAAAGCTTGACGAGCGTCCGTAATGTAAGCTACGTTACGGTTCGTGACGAACCTACTCTTCTCTCCTCCCCATCCGGCGCCTGATCCCGCGACGCCGTCTCCCGTCGCTCCGGGCTCGGGACGGGGCGATGCGCGCCGACGCGCGATGATCGAGGCGGCGGCGGAGCTGTTTCTCGAACGGGGATATGAAAAAACCAGCCTCGGCGACGTGGTCAAGCGCTCCGGCGGATCGCTCGCGACGCTCTATTCGGCGTTCGGCTCGAAAGAGGGGCTGTTCGAGGCGATCGTGGCCGAGATTTCCGAACAGATCCTGATCGAGTTCGCCGAGCCCGAGCTGGAGTCGCAGTCCCTCGAACAGGCGCTGCTGCTGTTCGGCGAGCGTTTCCTCGGAATGATCCTCTGTCCGAACGCGCTGCGCTGGCATCGCATGTGTCTAGCCGAAGGACATCAATTTCCCGCCCTGCGCGAGGCGCTGCTGCGCAGCGGCCCAGGGCGGGTGCGCGCCCGGCTGGCCGACTATCTCGCGGCCAATGCGCGCTCGGGCCACTTGCGGCTCGACGACTCGGGCGAGGCGGCAGGACATTTCATCGCCCTGCTCAAAAGCGAGATTCTGTTCGCCGCGGTTTGCGGCGACGAGGTCGATCTTTCGGCCGAGCGCGTCAGCCATCAGGCGCGCCGCGCGGTCGACGTGTTTCTCCATGGCTACTTGGCCGACCCGGCAAGCCGTCCCCGAACTTCCCGGCCGGCCGCACGTACTTTGAAGTCTCATCCCTCTAGGAGCGAGCAATGAATCGATCCAATACGCCGGTGGGGCGCATCGCCGCCCGGTTTTTTCCCGTGGCGCTGACGCTGTCGGCGCTGCTCGTGGTCGCCGGATGCGGCGGCAAGAAAGCCGGTCCCGGAGCCGGTGCGGCAGGCGGTCCGGCCGCGCCGCCCCCCGCGCAGGTGACCGTGGTGACCGTCGAGCCGCGGACGGTGCCCGTCCCTTACGAGCTGACCGGCCGGATCGAGGGGTCGCGCGAGGTCGAGGTGCGCGCCCGCGTCTCGGGCATTCTGCTCTCGCGCAGCTATGAGGAAGGCCGGCCGATCAAGAAAGGGCAGACCCTGTTCGTGATCGATCCCGCCGAGTATCGCGCCGAGGTGCGCGCGGCCGAGGCGAGCCTGGCCGAAGAGCGGGCGAAGCTCGGCCGCTCCCAGCGCGACGTCGCGCGGCTGGAGCCGCTGCTCGCGGCCCACGCCACCCCTCGGAAGGACTACGACAACGCGGTGTCCACGGTCGAGGAAGCCAAGGCCACGGTGCAGGCGGCGCAGGCGCGGCTGGACCAGGCGCGGCTCAACCTTTCCTATACGCGCGTCGAGGCGCCGATCTCCGGCGTGTCCTCCCGGGCCGAGAAGTCGGAGGGGAGCCTGGTGGGTCCGGGAGATAGCGGCCTGCTGACCCGAATTTCCCAGGTTCAGCCGATCTGGGTGCGCTTTTCCGCCGCCGATCAGACCATGCAGACGCTGCGCGAAGGAGTGGCGAGGGGCACGATGAGCTCGCCCGGCAGCCGCAACCTGGAGGTCGAGGTGGTGCTGCCGGACGGTTCGGTCCACCCGGAGCGCGGGCGGGTCAACTTCGCCGATTCGCTGATCGATCCGGCCACCGGCTCGCAGGATTGGCGCGCCCAGCTGCCGAACGCCACCAGCTCTTTGGTCCCCGGCCAGTTCGTCCGGGTGCGCCTGCTCGGCGTCGAGCGGCCGGGTGCGATCCTGGTGCCGCAGCGCGCGGTGCAGCAGAACGCGGAAGGCAAGTTCGTGTTCGTGGTGGGCGGCGACGGCAAGGCCGTGGTGAAGCCGGTCGTGGCCGGCGATTGGCTCGGCCAGGACTGGATTATCAACTCGGGGCTTATCGCGGGCGATCGGGTGATCGTCGATGGCGTGGTCAAGGTGCAGCCCGGCGCGACGGTGCAGGTGGTCGATGCGGCCGCTCCTCCGGCGGCTCCGGGCGACGCGGCGAAATCCGGCGCCGACGCGGCCGGCGGCAAGAACTGAGGCCGCCTCATGTTTTCGCACTTCTTCATTCGTCGCCCCATCTTTGCGAGCGTCGTCTCGATCGTCATCGTGCTCGCGGGTTTCGTCGCGATCCGCACGCTGCCGATCGCGCAATACCCGGAGATCGCGCCGCCGCAGATCACGGTCACCTCGATCTATCCCGGGGCCACCGCCGAAGCGCTCCAGAAAACCGTCGCCGCGCCGATCGAAGAGCAGATCAACGGCGTCGAAGGGATGTTGTACGTGACCTCGATCTCGACGTCGGCCGGCCTGGTGACCACCACGGTGACCTTCGAGATCGGCACCGACATCGACCTCGCGGCCAACAACGTCTCGAACCGCGTCCGCCTCGCCGAGCCGCGCCTGCCGGAAGAGGTGCGCAGGAACGGCGTCACGGTCCAGAAGCAGAGCAACGCGTTCATCCAGATCGTGACGTTCTCGTCGCCCGGCGGGCGCTACGACCCGGTGTACCTTTCGAACTACATCTCGATCAACATTTTGGAGCCCCTGAAGCGCGTGCCCGGCGTCGGCAACGCCCAGATCTTCGGCGCCCGCGACTACTCGATGCGGATCTGGCTGCACCCCGACCAGATGGCGCTTTACGGGCTGACGCCGAACGACGTCGCCGCCGCGATCCGCGAACAGAACGCCCAATTCGCGGTCGGCAAGATCGGCCAAGGGCCGGCGAGCAACGAGCAGCAGCTCACCTACACGGTGACCGCCGAGGATCGGCTGAAGACGCCCGAGCAGTTTCAGGCGATCGTGCTGCGCGCCGCGCCCGACGGCAAGATCCTGCGGCTCGCCGACGTGGCACGGGTCGAGCTCGGCTCGGGTTCCTATGATTCCGAGGCGCGCTTGGACGGCCGGCAGGCGATTTTCATCGGCGTCTTCCTCCAGCCGGGCGCCAACGCTCTGTCCACCGCCGACGGCGTGATCAAGCAGCTCAACGAGCTGTCCAAATCGTTCCCCTCGGGGATCGAGTACCAGATTCCGTTCGATACCACGCGCTTCGTCCAGGTGTCGATCGAAGAGGTGATCAAGACGCTCGCCGAGGCGCTGCTGCTGGTGCTCCTGGTGGTCTACCTGTTCCTCCAGAGCTTCCGCGCGACGCTGATCCCGATGGTCGCGGTGCCGGTGTCGCTGATCGGCACTTTCGCCGGCATGTACGCCCTCGGTTTTTCGATCAACACGCTCACCCTGTTCGGGTTGGTGCTGGCGATCGGCATTGTCGTCGATGACGCGATCGTCGTGCTCGAAAACACCGAACGCATCATGCGCACCGAAGGCAAATCGGCGCGCGTGGCGGCGTTCGAATCGATGACCGAGGTCACCGGCCCGGTCGTCGCGATCGTCCTCGTGCTCATTTCGGTGTTCGTGCCGGTCGCGTTCTTGGGCGGCCTCGCGGGCCAGCTCTACCGC
>DATMZU010000755.1:0-17877 GCA_035607435.1 Thermoanaerobaculia bacterium
TCGGCGAGGAGGGGGCTGGGCCGGGCGCGAGGTCGGCTACCCGCCGCGTTCCTTCCGGACTGCCGTCGCTCGCCCAAAGCTCCCGCCCTTTCTCGAAGTCGTCACCCGGGAAAAAGATCTGGTCGCCGACCGGCGTCAACTGTTCGAGAAACGAAAGCTCGAACGGAAAGGGGATGGCGTAGACTTCGCGGGTTCCCTCCGAAGTGCCGTCGCTCGCTCGAAGGGAGGTCCGGGAATCGGTTGTGAACGCGCCGAACACGTTGCGCCCGGCCGCGACGAATTCCCTAAGAATGCCGAGCTTGGGCAAAGCAAACCGGGTGAGAGAGTGTGTCCCGGCGGCGGTACCGTCGGTCTCCGAGAGCTTCGAGATGAATTCCGGGAAGAAACTCGGGATGTCCTGAACCACGAACCGGACGTTGCCCCCCGGTATCTCGGCGACTCCAACATTATCGCCCCGCGCGGCAGCCGGAGCTACCGCCGCCGTTCCTTCCGGAGTGCCGTCGCTGTGCCAAATCCATTTCTGGGAATTCCCTTCGGGAGCCAGCCGATTCGCAAAAAAGAGCGTCGTCCCGGGGCGGTCGACGAAACCTGCCGGCCATCCCAGCGAACCCGGGGGCACGACGTCGCGCACCGTGCGTCCGTCCGTCCAGCCGAAGTGCTGGGAGTCGAAGGTGAAATAGAACACGCCCCCCGACCCCGAGTGGAGATCGATGCCTTCGCCGTCCCCCGGAATCAGCTCGGCGAGCCGCTCCGTATCTTCCCTGGGTCCTCCCGAGCGCCAGAGCTCGACGCCGGAAACGCCATCGTCGGCCAGGAACGCCAGCCCACCCGGCGCGGCGATCAGTCGATGAGGTTTTGACGATCGGACCGGCCGGCCGAAATCGAAAACGTGGGTACCAGCGACCGTGCCATCGGTGACGCCGAGCTCTTGGCGGCCCTCGCCCAACGACCCGGCAAAGTAAACCCGGCCGCCCGCCGACGAGAGGTACAGGGCTCCGCCGCCGAGGGGGGCGAGGCGCACCGTCGAGTCTGCCGTGCCGCGCGTTCCGTAAAGTCCGGATCCCTCGCGGGTGCCGGCGGCGAAGAACATCCGGCCGCCGAGGCTCTGCCCTCCCGGACGGAAAGAGCTGTCGCCCGGACCCGGGGTGAGGTCGGCGACCAGAGCGGTCGAAGACGGGCTCCCATCGGTGCGCCACAGTTCGATGCCATGTACGCGGTCGTCTGCCTGAAAGTAGACGCGAGAGCCGACCACCGCGAGGATCTCCGTGTTGCCCAGGCCGGGCGACGCGCCGAGCGCCCGCACGGCGACGGTTCCGCGCGTCGTACCGTCGGTTTTATAGAGCCGCCGGTGCTCGTCGCGATCGAAGGCGGAGAAATAGACCCGATTGCCCGCGGCATAGAAAGGACCGGGGAAGGAGAATCCCTCTTCTCCCGGCGCCAGATCGCGCAGCCGGTGCGTCCCGCGTGGAGTGCCGTCGCTCACCCAGGGCTCGCAGTCGCCCCCATTCACCTCTCCTGAATAGACCACCAGAGATCCGAGCCGGGCGCCGCCCGCCGCGCAGGGGACGATGGGCGTCGGCACGGGGCCGGTCCCCGCGGCGGTGCCGTCGGTCGCCCAAAGAGCATCGTTCCAAGTGAAGAAATACCTCCGGGAATCGTCCGACGGGCGCGGCCAATCGTAATTATTGGGCGCGTCGGTGGGATCGAAACGCCCGGGCAACGGCGCGATCTGGCGCGTTCCGCGGAGTGTGCCATCGGTTTTCCAGAGCCCCCAGGCCCGCCGGTCCCGCTCGTGGACGACGAACACCAAGCCCCCTCGAAACGGCGCGAGGAAGGTGACCGGCAAGGCGGAGCCGAAACCGAGGATGTTCAGATCGACCAGCGGAAACGTTCCCGCGGCGGTGCCATCCGAACGCCAGATCCAGAACGAGTCGAAGCCGCCGGTGGTGTTGCCCGCAACGAAGTAGAGCAGGTCACCGGCCACGGTAAATACTTGCGGATTGCCCGAGCAGCGACCGGGGCAAAGATCGGCGATCAACCGCGTGCCGCCTTGGGTGCCGTCGGTAGACCACAGCTCGTAGCCCAGGAATCCGTCGTCCGCCCCGAAGTAGCCCCGTCCATGAAAGAACACCGGCAGGCTCGCATACGACCCCGGCCAATAGGGCAAACCGGTGGCGATGTCTTTGACCAGCTCCGGCCCCTGGGCCGCGGCCGGCAGGCCCAATACCAGCAAGAACGCGGCGAGGCCCCATCGCCGACTTCCTCGGCGCCAGCCGCTCCGAATCGAACCTCTAGCCATGACGAGCCTCATACGGGGCGCTTGCCGACGACGCCCGAACGCGATGGTTCTCCCCTCTCGAAAGGAGGCCCTCAGTCTACCCTTCGGGGAACGCTGAAAACATGAGAGCCGTCCCGCTACCGCCGCACCCGGCACCCGCGACAGGTGCCTCATCCCACTTCAGGGAAAAAGGCAGCCGCAGTTACAGCCGACGCCATGGCCAGCGAATGCCGCGCTCCCTGCCGTCCAAGCCCGGGCCGTACATCAGCTGCCGGATGAAGGCCACGATGACCACCAACGGAAACGTGGTCACGGTGAGAAACGCATGCGCCCAGCTATAGATCCAGACGCCCCGCCCCACCTCCGTCAAATGCCCATGGTCCGCCAAATAGTAGTGGCCTCCGCTGGGACTGGTGCCGAAAGCGCTCCCACCGAGATACAGGGCGATGACAACGAACACGGCAAAGTTGACGCCGCCGCAGAAGGCTAAATTTCGCCAGAAGGGATCGGGAGACCGTTTCATCATCGTGATGCCTCAGTTGGACAGGATGCCACAAGTCTGCTCGCTCCAAGTCGGTACTCGGGCCGCTTCTCGTACAATCCCAACCGATCGCGGGATCCCCGCGCGAGGAGCGGTTTCATGTCGATGTCGAAAGCGGCGCCCAGCAGGGTGCCGGCCTGGGGCCGTTCTCTCGGAATCCTTTTCCTCCTGGCTGGCGAAGCTTTCGCGGAGTCTGCCGCCGAGCCGTTCCTGGTCGGCGGGAGCGTGCTGCCGATCGCCGGGACGAGCGCGCCGCCTTCCGCCTTGGTCGTCGAGCTCCGGCCCGCGTTTCCGAGCTTCGATGCGCAACGGGCGGCCCTTCACGGGGACGAGCCCGACGCCCTTCTGACCGCACGAGTCCGCGCGGACGGCACGTTTCTCCTGATCGTGCCGAAACCGGACAGCTACCGGATCGACGCTCGCGCCCAGGGTTTTCGGAGACTCACGATCCCTTTCCTGCCGCTGGTCGAGCCGATCCAACTGGCGCCCATCAAACCGGTCACCGTCCTCCCTTTGGCGATCCAGGTTCTCGACCCGAACGGACAACCGGCCCGGGAGGTCACCGTTCGAGTCGCCTCTCCCGCCGCGCAGGAAACCCCCGCCGACCCGAGCGCCTGGCGTCCCGCGGTCGAGCGCGCCCGCACCGATTCTCAAGGGCGAGCCGTCGTCTACCGGGACTCGGGTGCCAAGATTCAGGTTCTCGCCGAATCGCCGGGCGGAACCGCTCTCGTCGAAGTTCCGGCCGACGCCCCCTGGACGGTGATGAAATTGACCGCCCGCCCGAGCCTGTCGCTCGCGGTTCGCGACTCCGCGGGCCGGCCCGCCTCCGGCGCCTTGGTCTATGCGGCCGGAAGCGCCATCGCCGAGATCGACGAGGAAGGCCTTGCGGAGGTTCCTGCCGTAAGCCCCGAAGGCGCTCACCTCCTCGTCGTCTCGGAGAGCGGCGAGTGGGTGGAGGTCAAAGCGCCGAAGGAAGGCGCCAAGGGACCCGTGGCGGTCCGGCTCGGCCCGCCGAGGAAAGCGCGCGGCAAAGTGCTCGACTCGACCTCCGAGAAACCGATCCCGCAATCGATCGTCTGGGCGCGCGGCAACGGCGCACCGGGCCGGGGTGGCATTGCTGATTCGCAGGGAAGTTTCGAGATCCTCTTCGCCGGCTCGGGCCGGCCGGCGTTCGGCGCCGCGGCGACCGGCCACGCCTCGCGCGAGATCTCGGCGACGGTCACCGGGCCGCGCGACGCGCCGGTCACCCCCCGCCTCGATCGCGCGCCCCCTCTCCAAGACGCCGTCGCCGTGTTCGGGGTCGTGGCCGACACGGCAGGGTCGCCGATTGCCGGAGCGGAGCTGTTCACCGTTCGCACGGTCGAGATCCTGACCCATGGCCGGCGGACGAAAGAGCGCATAGCGCAGCCGCTGGACACGTCGGACCTCCAGGGCGGTTTTGCCGCCGAGGGACTTCTACCCGGCGCCTTCGATCTATTGGCCTGCGCCAACGGCTACGTTTGCGGACGCGTCGGGAGCCTCCAGATCCCCGCCGGTCAACGGCTTTTCGATCTCAAATTCCTGCTCTCGCGGGGCGTCCGAATCGAAGGAACCCTGCGCGATTCGAGCGGCCATCCCTCCCCCGGGGTCACGATCGAGGCAGCCAAGGTACTCTCCGTCGGAAGCCCGATCGCCGAGGTCGAACTACCACGGAGCACCACTGTCTCCGATCGCGACGGCCTCTTCACCCTCACCGGCCTCGAACCGGGGCGCTACGAAGTGACGGCCGAGAGCCCGCTCGGCACGGCGAGCGGCTTGGTCGAGGTGGGGAAAGAGGGAGGGCGCGTCGAGCTTCGACTCGAACCTGACGCTACGCCGTAGATTGGCTCGGCGAAAACTCAGGCCCGGCCGGCCTCCTCGATGCTCGTGTTGTCGATGATCCAGCCCAACTTCGATTGCACGGAGGCGAGAAACGCTTCGATCTCCTCCCGCGAAACCTTGCGGTCGAAGCGCCGCTTCTCCAGCCCTTTCTTCGTCTGAACCTCCAGGTAGTACCCCTTCCTCCAGGCCTCGACGAACGCCCAGCCTCCCATCACGCTCAAGACGACGATGCAGATCAAAACCCGCCCGACCATTCGGCTGCCGCTCGCCATGAACCCCCGGATGAAATCGACCAGAAAGTAGACGCTGCCGAGCAGACAGCCGATCCCCAACACGGCTTGAATGGTGGGCCGTGGGGCGACCAACCCCCAGCGCAGAGCAATCCGCACGACCTCGGGTCGCTGAATCCGGTGAATCAGCCGATCCTCTTCGACCTCGACCAGATAGTCCCGAGTAAACCGGATCCCGCAGCCGTCGAGAACCTCGCCTTGCGGTGCATTGGCCACGGTTCGGCCTCCTTGGGTAAGAGCTGCCGTCTACAGGCGACGCCAAGGCCAGCGAAGGCCGCGCTCTTGGCTATGTATGGATGCCACACTTTTTCACGCGAGCTGCCAGGTATCTTCTGGCCCAGTTCGTCCCGAGGGGGAGTCTACTGAGAATGATGCGTCTCATGGGTTCGTCCGTGCGCTACATCAGAAGGCCGCCGCCGTCCACGGCGAGGACGGTGCCGGTCAGGAAGGGGTTCGCGAGCGCGAAGAGCGCGGCGTCGGCGACGTCCTCGGGCTGTCCGACCCGGCGGGCCGGGGACTTCTGGGCGAAGTCGGTGAAGAGTTTCTCGCGCCCTTCGGGGCCGAGCCGTTCCCAGAACGGGCCGGAATCGACGATGCCGGGGGAAATGACGTTCACGCGCACCGGTCCGAGCTCGACGGCCATCGCCCGGGCGAAGGCTTCGAGCCCGCCGTTGACCAGGCTGGTGATCGAGGTGCCCGCCCCGGGCCGGGCGGCGCGAATCCCAGAAAAGAAGGTGAATGAGCCATCTGCGGCGATCCATGGGGCGCCGTGCTTGGTCAAGAAAATGGGAGCCCAAAGCTTGGCTGTGAAGGCCCGGCTAATGGCTTCGACGTCGAGCTTGGCGATCGGCCCGGCGACGCCCTGGCTGGCGGTGCTCACCAGGTGATCGAAGCGTCCGACCTCCTGGAAGAACGCGACCACCTCCTCTTCCACCGCGGCGTCGAGCGGGTACGACTGCCAAGGACCGCTGAGCAGGGCTCCGGTGGAATCCAGAGCCTCCTTCCGTCGGCCGGCGAGAACGACGGTGGCTCCGGCTTTCGAGGCGGCGAAGGCGAGGGAACGGCCAATGCCGGAACCGGCGCCGATGATCACGACCTTCTTGCCTTCGAGTTGCATGGAGAACCTCCCGCGAGGAATTCGTAACCTGTTCGTTAGGTTACCCAGGCAGTTATAGGGGAGATGATGTAACCTGTCAATGGGGTTGCAGACGACACAGTGAGGCGGTGACAATGAAGAGGACGGCCGAAGAACCCTTGCCCGAGATCCGGGATGGATTCAAATTCCGCTCGGGGAGGCTGGCTCTGGACTTACCGGCGACGCTGGCCGCCCGGCTCAAGGGTGAGCCAAGAGAACTGCTGGCAACACCTGAGGATCTCGGCCGGTGGCTGCTGGCAGCCGGGCTCGCGGAGCGCGATCCGGAGCCGACGGCCAAAGAGCTCGATCAGGCGCGGGCGCTTCGCGAGGCCCTCTACCGTTTGGGTCTGGCCTGCGTCGAGGGGAGTGGCTTTGAGGGGGAGGATCGGGAGCTGCTGAACCGCTGGGCGGCGGAGCCACCGCCGGTCCCTCAGCTGGGGCCCGAGGGAGAGGTCCACTGGAATCGCACCGGCGTGCGCGCTTTCCTCGCAATGCTGGCCCGGGACGGGGTCGAGCTATTCGGCGGGCCGCTGGCGACACGGATCCGCCAGTGCTCCGGCGAGGGGTGCGCCCTGCTCTTCGTCGACACCTCCCGCTCCGGCGAGCGCCGCTGGTGCTCGATGGCCGGCTGTGGCAACAAGGCCAAGGTGGCTGAGCTGCGTCGGCGTCGGCGGTCTACTGCTGCGGACTCTGACGTGGAGATCGTTTCGGAAGAAAGGTGGTTCAAAGCGTTCGCTGATTCTCAAGACGTCCTGTCGAGTCTCGCCGACGAGGCGCTGGCTGAGCACGCAACTGGACGTACGCGGCCTCTCTGATTCTGTGGACTCCAAGACTACCGAAAAGTTCGTACGCTTATTGCCGCTACGCCCAGATCGAAGCCCTGGGCTCAGAGGGTCTATCAGAAGGTCCAAGTAAAACCGGCGGCAAAGCCCGAGACGCCCGCCTGACGTCGTACCGCCGTCGGCGGCGATTTTGGGAGCACCCTCTATAGCGTGAATCGCTCTTCGAGGCTCGCGGCGGCCGGCGCAGACGATCTCGACGGCATCGACCGTGAGCATCCCAGCACGCAGCTCACTGAGGCGAGCGAGCGCAGCCGCTATCCGGGCGTGAGCCGGCCTCAAACCGCACGCGATCGGCTCGTTGACCTTGGCCTCGGGGCACAGCCCTTACCGCAGAGACTCGGCTTCGGGGTGGGCGAGGTTCTCTTCGGGACGCTTGGACATAATCGAACGATAACTCTCCGTCGGGACCTACACCAGCTCCACCTTGAGCTTCTTGCCAAGCGCCGACACCGCCCGTTCCAGGGTGGCGAGGGTAACGGATCGATTGGTAGGGTCCAGCAAGCGCTCCAGAGCGGGCCGGCTCGTCTTCATCCAGGTGGCCATCTCCGACTTGGTCAACCTGCGCCGTTTCATTTCGCCCGCGATCTGAAAGGCGATGGCCCGCTTCACGGCTGTGGCTTTGGCAACGTCGAGGAGATTCTCCTCTCGCAGGAAGTCGTCGAAGTCGGTGCCGAGATGTTCGTTCATCATCTGGTCACTCCTCGAAGCTGGATGGTCTCACGAATGCTCACGGACAAATCTCAAAGTACGGTTGTTCTTGCTAATCCCGTTTGTGACAAAGGTTGGATCGCGATTCGCATCGAACACCACTTGTTCGCGGATAAGGTAAGTCAGCGCAGGATTCATCTGCCTAGGAGTCCAGCCCAACCGGCTTGAAGCGCCAAGAGAGGATAGCCAAGATCCCCCGCTATTCATCAACTCTACAGCGAGGCGAACCGCATCTTGGAAAGGATCCCAGCCCATGAAAAATTGGTCGAGTTCGACGAAAGTGTACTTGGTGGCCATAACAGCGCGGTAACCGAAGGGAGGACAGCCTATAGCGCGTATAGGCTCAACAAGGCGCCTGCCTTCGAGCTCATCTATTGCAATCTCGAAGTCTTGCGCAGATAGCCCCGTATCAGCCATTAGCTCTCCTACCTCTATCTTTGGATCGCCTGATCGACCGAGCCCCGACCTCCTAACAATCTCGGAAGCGATACTTTCCGCCGCGATTGATAGGCCTGTTGGAGGGATGACGAGCGGGAGTGTATGGCTCGGACGCATACCTAAAGGCGGCTTCCGAGAGATTCCGTATATGTCGTCAACTAGGGCACGTATATCCTGGTCGCAGCTCTTGAGTTCAGGCGCATACAAGGGCTGTAGGAGGGGCGGAAGGCGATCGACATCCAGGTTGCTCCGAACGGGCAAGAACTTGCACTGCCCCTGGACCCTTCGAACGAACCCAGCATCGATTTCGGCATTGACCCAAGGCTTGTCGATGCTGCATTTGGTAAGCAACACGACAAAGTGGGTGCATCCGCTGAGGCCTTCATCGATTCGCTGGCGAATGCTTTCCCCGGTTGAGATCGACCACTTATCGAAGAATGTCTCGATTCCCGCACTTTGGAGAGCCTCTGCAATGCGGCGAGCCAAGTCCATGTCTTCGCTGGCGTGACACAGAAACACGGTCGGGGTTGTGGCGGTCATGAATTCTCCTGCTCCAATATCTCGAAGTCACCCATGGTGCGCTTCCCGGTGGCAATTTGGGCAAAGCGCCACAGCGTTCTCGACAGTGTCCTCACCGCCATATGCGAGTCGTATCCGGTGATGCACTTCCAAATACGGTGTTCCGTCCGAAACTCGGACAAACGGTGCTTGAGAGCGGCAAGATTCACACCCCCCTTCGCCCGAAACAGCACTTCGGCTACGACGTGTGGGTTTCGAACAAATGTGGTCGTGGGCGCCGTTCTCTTAGACGGATACTTCGGGTACCTGGCGAGGTAGCCAAGCCGCTCTTCTTGAGGAAGTGCCAAAGACTTGCTGACCTCGCTCTCGAAATCCTGTTCGACGCTTTCGAAAGATTGAGGTTCCGGCTCAACTCGAAGGATGCCGAGGCTGGCCAAGGCCTCGATAACGGGTCGGCGAAGCACAAAAGCCTGGTGACCGCTCGGATCTTTCCCCGTCGCCCAATCTGCGAGGGCGTAAAGCCAAAAGCCACGAGGGCGCCCAGTGATTCCAAGCTCCTTCGCCACACGGTGTGCCAGCAATCCATAATGAACATTGACGGCACGCCCTTTGGCGTATCCCACCCGCTCAGCCAATTGAGCCCAAGTAACGGTATGGTTCGGAGCGTCGAAGTGTGCCTGAAGGAGAGCCACTTCTTTGAGGGAGATCCCTGCCGCCCGAAGGGCTTCGAAAGCTCTCCTGTAGGCATCAGCGGAGCCGAACTGTTCCTCATTCATAATCGATCCTTCGGCGCCTGAGCTTTGGGTACTCCTGGCGTATTGCCTGCCGCGCGAGCCCTACGTGGCTAAAGAATACTCCCTGGTTGACTCGTTCTTCGGTTGTGGTCCGGTAGTCTCTCTCCTTGCTTCGGCGCAGCAGTTCGCTGTGCTCAGACTCCATCGCAGCTGGCGATCGCTTCTTCAGAAGGGCTCTTAGGTCAGCAACGGTATTCACCCCAACTCTGGCCAATTCTTGAATCAAATCCGAATACCGCTCAGATTCTTTTCGATTGGCTGAGGGGAAGACTTCGCCCAGCACGAAGGCTAACAGGTCAACATTCAGCGGTTCCGTTTCCTTCGTGGCAGGAATTCCAAAATTTCTGTAGGCTCTGAGATCTTCGACAACACGATCGAGTTCACTGTCTACCGTCTCGAGCACTGCAGACAGCCGAGAAATCGCGCGGCGGAGTGCTGGGGGTACATTTTTTTCACGTTTGTACTGAAGCTTATGGGAAGCTGCCGCCCAGGTGTGTTGCGCAAGCGTTCGAACTTGGATTTCGGCTCGCAGGTCGCCAGGATCAACCGTGGCAGGAGACGCAAGCCAGCTTTTCGGGAGCCTTACGACATAGTGTTGAGATTGATATCCAAACTGTTTGTCACCAAGACGTTCCCCTGAATCTTTGGTAGAAATGACCTCGAATGTGTCAGAAATCAATTCCTTGACAGACCAGAGGTCCGATCGAAATAGAAGGATCAACCGAATGCCAACAAGATCGTCGAGATCTTCGAGGCGCGACAGCTCCCAATCTTTGCGCTCGAGCTTCTCGGCGATCGACTCCCATGTCTTGACGCGGCTCCCAATTGGAACCCCCAGCGCGATCCTCTCGTGCTCCAGTAGCCTGGTGAGTTCAGCCTCCAACTTGCCGCGAAGTTGTTCGGCGCGATTCGAACAGGCCTCGTACTGGCTCTGGAGGGTTTCAATCGACATTTCGAGACCTAAATGATGCGGCATGGCAGCGCTCGAACAAGTAGAAACGTTGCCTATCCAACCCCGCTCCCCGGTCGCCTCCCCGGCTTCTCAGGCACTCCATCGCCGCGCACGAAGGGCAATCGTCCGCCCGGAAAGCAGGCAGATTCAGCTCCACAGTGAAGCAACGGTCCACCTGGAACGACCGGGCGGGGGTTGGTGCCGCGAACGAGAGGAGATAACAAACCGATCGAACTCTCAGGCCGCAGCAGACAGGCGGCGATTCATGGCCCGCCAGAAAGTGGCGACCACATCGGGTGTGCCCTCGAAGTAATCCTCAAAAAAGCCCGCGTCATTGAACGAGGGCGGATAAGCGTACCGTTCGTTATCTTCGCCAAGCTCGCTCACCCAGTCGCTAGGCTCCCGTGAGTCGACGACTTTGAAGATCTCCCGCGGATACAGGTAGGGCTTTCCCTGATCGTTCAAAATCCGAAGGTCATCGGCCTCGATGCCCAAGACTACGTAAGGCTGACCCGGCGTCAGATCCGGAAATCGCGTATCGGCTTCGCTCTTTTCAACAATCATTCGATGACCTCCTTCCGCTTCAGCTCCACCCGGCCGACCCCAGGGTGCTCGTACCAATGAAGTTCGTACGCCCCTTCACTGTCTTCTAGCAGCGGACTGCTCTTCTTTACCCATCGAGAGGCGCTGCCGCCGTAGGCTGCCACCAGCCGGGCTACATCTCGGATACGGCGCCCTTTCGCGATGACTCGCGACTGAGAGAGCATCGACAAACCCAGGGTCGGAATGGCCATAGCTCTCCAGTCGCTTTCTCGTCGAGAAATCTTACCAGATGCAACGCCATCGACCCGCTCGCTGGAATCGAAGTCACCCGGCCCCTCCCCCCGGCCGGCTCCCCGGCTTCTCAGCCACCCCGCCCGCCGCGCACAGCGGGCACTCGTCCGCGCGAAACGCGGGGAGTTTCAGCTCCAACAGCGAAACAAAAGGCATCGGGAACGGATTCGCCCCCACCGTCCGGTCGATGATCGCGCCGATCGCCACCACTTCCGCTCCGGCGGATTCGGCGAGGCGGGCGGTTTCCAGCGTGGACTTCCCTGTCGTGACGACGTCTTCAACGATGGCAACCTTTTCGCCGGGCTTGAGCGCGAAGCCGCGGCGGATTTCCAGCTCGGTGCCTTTTCGTTCGGCGAACCGGAAGGGGATGTTAAGAGCGGCGGCCACTTCGTGGCCGATGATCACTCCACCTAGGGCGGGCGAAAGGATCGAGTCGATCCCGTACGTCCTGAGCTTCTCGGCGAGGGCTGTGCCCACTTCCCGTGCCCGCGCGGGAAGCTCCAGCAGCAGAGCGCACTGGACGTAGGCCGACGAGTGGAGGCCCGACGAGAGCTGAAAATGGCCGCGCCGTAGCGCCCCGCTTTCTTCCAGGCGCTTTTCAATATCGACCGTCTCACTCATCGTCATCATCCGCGCCGGCCGGCTCGGTCGGACTGTCCGCCCCCTCCCCTACAGCCGGGCCTAAGGTTCCGTCGCGGCGGATGTCGTACTGCTCCAGCTTCTTGTAGAGGTTCGAGCGCGGGGTGTCGATCGCGACGGCGGTCTGGGTGACGTTCCAGTTGTTTTCTTCGAGCTTCTGGACCAGGAACATGCGCTCCGACAGCTCGCGGAACTCGCGGAGGGTCTTGGCGGCGAGGGCGGCTCCCGACAGCTCGGGGCGGGTTCCTCCGGTCGCAGCAACCAGGTCTTCGCGAGTGATCACGTCGCGCGGCGCGAGGATCAGCAGGCGCTCGACTAGGTTTTTCAGCTCGCGGATGTTGCCTTTCCACGGCAGGGCCTGGAAATGGGCGATCGCGTCGGCCGAGAAGGTCTTGGGGCGGTAGTTGTTCTGCTCGGCGTAGCGGCGGACGAGATAATCCACCAGGAGCGGAATGTCGTCCAGCCGCTCGCGCAGCGGGGGGGTGCGGATCGGGATCACGTTCAGGCGGTAAAACAGGTCTTCGCGGAAGCGGCCGGCGGCGATCTCCGCTTCGAGGTCTCTGTGGGTCGCGGCGATCACCCGGACGTCCACGTGAATCGTCCGCTCGGCGCCGACCGGCTCGACCTCGCCGCTCTGCAGCACGCGCAGGACTTTCGCCTGCGTGCGGGCGGACATGTCGCCGATCTCGTCGAGGAAGATCGTGCCGGAGTCGGCGGCGACGAACTTGCCGAGCTGTTTGCGCACCGCTCCCGTAAAGCTCCCCTTCTCGTGGCCGAACAGCTCGGATTCGATCAGCTCTTCGGGAATCGCCGCGCAGTTGACCTGGATCAGCGGCCGGTCGCGGCGCGGCGAGAGGCGGTGGAGCGCGCGGGCGACCAGCTCTTTGCCCGTGCCGCTCTCGCCTGTGATCAGCACGGTCGCTGGCGTCGGGCCGGCCTTCTCGATCGTCTCGCGCAGGCGCTTGATCGAGAGCGAAGCGCCGATCAGCTCGTCGGCCGGGCGGCCGTCGCGCCGCACTTCGGACTGGAGCCGGAACGCCTCGGTCGCATTGCGCAGGGCGAGCAGGACGCGCTCGCGCTGGAGCGGCTTTTCGAAGAAATCGTAGGCGCCGCGGCGGGTCGCTTCGACCGCGGTCGCCACGTCGGCGTGACCGCTGATCATCAGGACTGGCATGTCGTAGCCGCGCTCGCGGAGCGCCTTGAGCAGCTCCAGGCCGTCCATTTCGGGCATTTTGATGTCGAGCACCACCGCGTCGGGCAGGCGATCGGCGACGCGGACGAGCGCCTGCGCCCCGCTGCCCGCCTCGTCCACGCGGTAGCCCTCGAATTCGAGGATCATCCGCAGGCTGTCGCGGATCGCCGCCTCGTCGTCAACGATCAGAACGGAGGCTCGTACGCTTGCGTCGTCTCTTGCCATGGCCGGGCGAGCATAACAAGAAAGGAGGTGTGGACTCGGCCTAGAGCCCTCTTCCGGGAGCAAAGAAAAGCCGGGGTGGCCTCAGGGCTTTCGCAGGTGGGCGTAGACCAACGACGCCAGCACGTGGGCCTCGGGATCGCGGAGCAGGCGACGATCGAGAGGTCGCAGCAGGCGGGCCATCAGTAAAGCCGCCGCCCAGCCGAGCCGGCTCAAGGTGCGTGTGGGCAGATAGGAACGCAGGTAGAGAGCCGCGAGATCTGTCAGGGCGAAGGTCGGCCCCACGCAGGCTCCCGCCGCCAGCACTTCGAAGCCGGCGCGGGCGAAAAGCCGGCGATGGCCCTCGGAGGTAAAGTTCTGGAAATGATTCGGGTAAGCGTGGAACGCCTGCAGGAAGGGGGTCGCGGCAAACGCTTCCCCTCCCGGCCGCAGAACGCGGACCATCTCGGCCACCGCCAGGTCGGGGCGTTCGAGGTGCTCGAGAACCGCCTCGCAGTGGATCGCGTCCACCGAACCGTCGGCATAGGGAAGCTCATAGGCGTCCCCCACCACGTCCACCCCCGGGAAGAGATCGACGTTCAAGTTGACGAGCGCCGGATGAGGCCGGCCCGGGCCGCCACCGATGGAGAGGACGAGATCGCCGGGGCCGCGCTCCGCCACCACGGCCGCAAAGGCGCGCTCGGCTCCTTCGCTCCGAGGGACCGGCCCGTCACGCAGCAGACGATTCGCCCATCGGCGGAACGCGCCCGCCGTCGGCGGCGCAAGATACTCCGCATGCATCGCCCCGCCCTGCTCCTGGCGGTACCGTTCGAGCCGAGAGGGATCGGCCAAGAGAATCGGAACGCCCCCGGGCACCGGGTAGGTCATCTCGCCGTCAGGGGTCACCAGCTGGTCGGCCTGGCAACGCAACGTCTTCCGAGTGCGCGGGCAAACCAAACGGCCCTGCACGAGTTGCTCCGCGATCGGCAGCATTAGCAAGGCCCGGACATTCGGCGCCGAGTCTAAATGAAAAAGGCCGGCCCCTTGGAGGACCGGCCCCTATGTGCATCACCTGCTAGGAGCTTTCGTTACGGGACGCGAACCACGGCGAAGAACGGCTGGCCGTCTTCGTTCTGACCGCCGAACCGGAGGACGTAGAGGCGGACGAACGTGCCCGACTTCGAGTCGCCGATCGCCTTCTCGAAGGCCTCGGTGTCTTCGACCGGCCGGCCGTTGACCTCGGTAATCAGGTCGCCGGGACGGACGAATTTCTCGTACAGCGGGCTCGATGCGCCGACGTCGGTCACCCAGACGCCCTTGGCGTCCTTCGGCAGGCCGTGCTCGTTGCGCAGACCCGCGGTCAGGTCCTGATACTCGATGCCGAGCCAGTCGATGCCGCGTCGTCCTTTCGGCTTCTCGGTCTCGGCCTGCTGGTTCTGGCCGGGACGCTCGCTGAGCTTGACCACCTTTTCGATCCTCTTGCCTTCCCGCAGGACGACCAGGGTGACCTTGGAGCTCGGCCCCTTGTTCGCCACGTAGTCGATCAGGTCGCGGGTGGTCTTGATCTTCCGCCCATCGACCGAGAGCAACACGTCGTCGTGCCGCAGACCGGCATCCGCCGCCGGGGTGCCGTCTTCCACCCGGCCGACCAGCGCGCCGTCCGTCGAGTCGAGCCCGAACGACTGGGCGGTCTCGAAGTTCATGTTCTGGATCTGCACGCCGAGATAGCCGCGGATTACCTTGCCCTTGTCGCGCAGCTGCGGCAGCACCTCTTGGAGCGTCGAGACCGGGACGGCGAAGCCGATGTTCTCGGCCCCGGCGTTGATCGCGGTCGCGATGCCGATCACCCGGCCGTCCATGTCCACCACCGGACCGCCCGAGTTGCCGAAGTTGATCGCGGCGTCGGTCTGGATGAAGTTCTCGAACGCGGAGTCGGGATTGATGCCGATCGACCGCCCCTTGGCGCTGACGACACCCGTGGTGACCGTCTTGTCCAGGTTGAGCGGGTTGCCGATCACCATCACCCAGTCGCCCACGCGGGTCTTCTCGCTGTCGCCCAGCTCCAGGTAGCGGAGGCTGTGGCCGGCGTCGATCTTCAAGAGCGCGAGGTCGGTCGAAGGATCGGCGCCCTTCACCTCGGCCGGATAGTCGCGGTCGCCGAGGTGGACACGCACGCTGGTCGCCCCTTCGATCACGTGGTTGTTGGTGACGATCAAGCCGTCGGGGCTGACCACGAAGCCGCTGCCCCCGGCGTCCTGGCGCCGTTCCGGGCCATCGCCCTGGGGGCCCTGCTGGGGCCGCTGGCGGGGATTGCGCGGGTTGTTGGGGAAAAAGAACTCGAACGGATCGACGCCGCGCTGGCCGCCTTCGTCGCCGCCGCCTTTGCTGATGGTGGCGGCTTGGATCGAAACCACGGCGGGATCGACCGCCTCCGCGAGGTCGGCGAAGCTCGGCAGACCGTGGGTCGCGATGTTGGCGCCCGCGACCTGCGAAGCGGCGAGCGGGGCCGCGGCGGACTGGCTCGACGGAGTCATCTTGAGACCTCCGGCGAGGACCATGCCGAAGGCGACGGCACCGACGACGAGCGAAGCGGTGGTGATCTGACGTACTGGGTTGCGGGCGGGCTGGGTGTTCATAAGGTTGACGAGTCTCCTTTCCAAGAGCTGCTCGCCGGCTCCATAGAGCAATAGGCTTGCCAACTCCTCGGAAGGAGATTTCCGGCCAAAATGGCGCGGCCGGCCCAAGTGGAAGACCTTCTGCCCTTCGTGCCTCCCCGGGGGGGGCGGCTTGGCGTCTAAGCCTCCCCTGTGTTACATTCCGACAGCCAGCCGGCCCTCGAACCGCGCATCCGCGCAATCGAGAGGGAAAAGGAGTGGGCAGCACGCCCACTTTTTTTGTTGGGGCCGATGGGCCCGGAAAGCCGGCAGAAAACCGAACGAAATGGAGAACGACCACGGAAATTCGCGACCCGAGACGCGACCCAAAGCCGACCGCACGACGACTTCCAAGCCGCAGGCGAAGAAGCCGGTCCAGCGGGCGGCCAAGCCCCGAGCGCCGCGCCCCCCGAAACCTTTGGGAGGAGCCGAGATCGAGCTCAAAACCGATCTCACGGCGGAGCTGGAAGGGATCGCGGAGCAGGCCGGGTGCGAGCTGGTCCATGCGGAATGGAAGGGCGGAACGCTCCAAATTCTCATCGACCGCCCCGACCGGGAAGGCGGCGTCACTCTCGCGGACTGCGAGCAGGTCTCGAAACAGACCTCGGCGCTCTTGGACGTGCTCGATTTCGGCAGGACCCGGTACGTTCTCGAAGTCTCGTCGCCCGGTCTCGACCGGCAGCTTTATCGACCCCGCGACTATCAACGCTTCATCGGCAGCAAAGCGCGCATCACGTACTCGTCTCCGGAGGTCCGTAAAAGGACCCTCGTCGCCCGGCTCGAAGCTTTCCACTCCGAACCGGAATCGGTGACGCTCCTTAACGAAGAGAGCGGTGAGCGCACCACGCTCCGGCTCGACCAGATCCAGGCGGCACGTTTAGAGATCGAACTCTAGGAAAAGACGGCGATGGCTCAGGCACAGACGGCAGACATCAACATCAACGAGATCTTGCGCCAGGTGGCGCGCGAGAAGGACATCGATCTCGAGCGCTGGATCGGCGCGCTCGAAGACGCGATGGCCTCGGCGGCGAAGAAGCAGCACCGGATCAAAGAGCCGGTGCGCGCCCATTTGGACCGCGAAACCGGCAAATTCGAGGCGTTCATCGTCAAGCAGGTCGTCGAGACCGTCGAGGATCCGCTCGCCGAGTGGACCGTCGAAGAGGCGCGCGACCACAAGCCGAAGGCGGAGATCGGCGACGAGATCCGCCTGCCGATCTCGACCGACGGCCTGGGCCGGATCGCCGCGCAGTCGGCCAAGCAGGTGCTCTATCAGCGCGTTCGCGAAGCCGAGCGCGAGAACGTCTACAACGAGTTCATCGACCGCGTGGGCGAGGTGCTGAACGGCACGGTCAAGCGCTTCGAGCGCGGCGACATCGTGGTCGATCTCGGCCGCACCGAAGCGGTCGTGCCGCGGCACGAGCAGGCCCGCCACGAGCGCTACAGCCAGGGCGAGCGGATCCGCGCGGTGATCGTGGACGTCCACAAGCAGCCCAAGGGGCCGCAGATCGTGCTCTCGCGCACCGACCCGCGCCTGCTGGTCAAGCTTTTCGAAACCGAAGTGCCCGAGATCTACGACGGCACGGTGGTGATCAAAGCCGCCGTCCGCGCGCCGGGCGAGCGGGCCAAGGTCGCCGTCTACAGCCGCGAGCGGGACGTCGATCCGGTGGGCGCCTGCGTCGGCATGAAGGGCTCCCGCGTCCAGTCGATCATCCGCGAGCTGCGCGGCGAGAAGATCGACATCATCGAATACAGCGACGACCTCGTGACCTTTGCCCAGAGCGCTCTGGCGCCGGCCAAGATCACCCGCGTCTCGATCACCCACCAGGGCGAGGTGCCGCATCTCGACGTGATCGTCGAGGACGAGCAGCTGTCGCTCGCGATCGGCAAGCGCGGCCAGAACGTGCGGCTCGCCTCCGAGCTGATCGGCGCCCGGATCGACATCAAGAGCGAATCGGACGTCAAGGACGAGGTGGCCGACGCACTCGCCCGGATGCTCCAGA
>DATMZU010000279.1:0-2248 GCA_035607435.1 Thermoanaerobaculia bacterium
ACCCGCATCGAGACTCGACGAAGCTCCGCCAGCGAATCGGCGTCCAGCATCAGGAGGCGCACCTCCAGAAGCGGATCAAAGTATGGGAGGCGGTGGATCTTTGGGCGTCGCTCTACCCGAGCTCGGTCGATGGCGACGCACTGCTCGAACGCCTGGGCCTCACGCCCAAACGCAACGCCTGGTTCATGACGCTTTCCGGCGGACAGAAGCAGCGGTTGTTCATCGCGCTCGCTTTGATTCACGAGCCGGAGGTCGTCTTTCTGGATGAGCTGACCACCGGCCTCGACCCGCAGGCCCGCCGCACGATCTGGGATCTCGTCAAAGGGATCCGGGAGCGCGGCACGACGGTCTTCCTGACCACCCACCTGATGGAAGAAGCTGAGCGCCTGTGCGATCGCGTCGCGATCATCGAGCACGGCCGCCTGATCGAACTGGGGACGCCGGAGGAATTGGTCGCGAAGCACTGCCCGGAACGGACGGTCGTGTTCACGAGCGACGGCGAGCGGCTCTCCGAAAGGTTGGGCGGGGTGCCCGGCGTAGTTTCGACTTCCAGCCAAGGAACCACGCATACCCTCACCGGCGAAGGAGACGACTTCGTGACCGAAGTCATCGCGTTCGTCGCGCGCGAGAAGCTTCACGTGCGCGGCTTTCGGACCGAAATGCCCACTCTCGAAGAGGTCTTCCTGAAGCTCACCGGCCGCGGAATCAGGGATTAGGCGATGCTCAAGGGATTCTGGAAGCTCACATGGGTGGAGACCAAGGTGTTCGTTCGCGAACCGATGGGGTTGATCGGAACGCTGATCATTCCGGTCGTTCTCTTCGTCGTGCTGGGCCGCACCCTCGGGCTCCGGAAACCGACAGCCGCCGTGGCGCCTCCTTTCAATGTGGCGATCCTCGCGGCGCTGTTCATCGCGATCAGCGCGGTGCTCTCCCTCGTGGCGATCATCTCGATCTACCGCGAAGGGGGCATTCTCAAACGGTTGCGCGCCACCCCGCTTTCGCCGGTGACGATCCTCGGCTCGCAGGTGGTTTTGAAGCTCTTCTTTACGACGATCGGCTTGGGACTTCTGATGCTCGCCGGCCGGAAGGTTTTCCCGGGGGTGATGCAGGTGAACGTTCTGAGTTTTACGGCGGCCGTGCTGGTGAGCACCGCGAGCATTCTCTCGCTCGGTTTCGTGATCGCGAGCCTCGTGCCCACGGCGCGTTTCGCGCAGCCGATCGGCGGGGCTCTGCTCTATCCGATGATCGCGCTCTCGGGCGTATTCTTCCCCGTCGAACGCCTGCCGGCGTTCTGGCGCGTCGTCGCCTACGGCCTACCGACGACACACGCCGTGGCGCTCATGAAAGGCGTCTGGGACGGCTCGGGCTGGGGGCCTCACCTGGGTGACGTGGCGGCGCTTGGGCTTATCGCCGCGGCGTGCGTGGCGCTTTCGACCCGGGTGTTTCGCTGGGAGTGAGGGGCGGCGGACTTCGTCGAAAATTCGGCTATCGACGTGTGAAACTGTTGACAGAACCAAATAAGTGCGTACACTTTCACACATGGGAGATAGCCCCCCAGGCAACGACCTCCTGGCCCTCGTTCGGCGCCGAGGGACGATCACGGCGGCAGGCGCCGCAAAGGCCGGGATTCACAGCCAACAGATCACCCGGCTGGTGAAGGACGGTACTCTTGAGCGGGTCGCACGCGGTAACTATCGCCTCGCCGAGAAGCCTGTCACCGAACATCATGGTCTGGTCGTGGCGGCTCTGGCTGCGCCCCACGGCGTGATTTGCCTGCTCTCCGCGCTCGCGTTTCACGGTATCGGCACACAGCTTCCGGCCGAGGTCTGGGTGGCGATTGAGCGCCGCGCACGCAGGCCGGCCGCACGGGAGGTGCCTCTGCGGATCGTGCGCTTCGGCGGTATCGCGTTTACCGAGAGTGTCGAGCGACATCGAATCGAAGGGGCGACGGTTCGGGTCTACAGCCTACCCAAGACCTTGGCCGACCTGTTCAAGTACCGCAACACCGTCGGTTTGGATGTCGCGCTCGAAGCGCTGCGCGAAGCCTGGCGGGAGCGCAGGTTCTCGATGGAATCGCTCGATCGCGCGGCCCAGGTTTGCCGGGTCGGGCGGGTCATGCGCCCGTACGTAGAGGCACTGGTGTCATGACCTCGGATCTTGCGCGGTCGGTGCAGACCCGCCTGGTGCGGCACGCCAAGGCGCTGGGCGTGGACCCGAATCTCGTCCTTGTGCGCTATGCCACCGAGCG
>DATMZU010000757.1:0-9111 GCA_035607435.1 Thermoanaerobaculia bacterium
GAGATCGAACGAAGCGCCCCCAAAGACTTCGGCCGGCGCCTTTGGGACTATTCGATCCACCTGCGCTCCCACCATCCCGAACCGTTGCTCTCGCTCGTCGTCTTCCTGCGCGGCGGTCCGCCGGGACCGAACTGGACGGTCCATACGGAGGAGGCCGGCGGCGATGAGGTCGCCCAGTTCCGATATCTCTCCCTTGGCCTCTCAAAGTTCCCCGCTGAAAAGCTGCTCGCCCGCCCCGAGCCCCTCGCCTGGGGCCTGGCCGCCCTCGCCAAACCGGGCACCCTCGGCCGTGCGCGGGTCAAATTCGAGGCGCTGCGAAGGATTGAGAACGCCCCGCTTTCCGAGCGCGAGAAGCTCCTGCTGGTGAACTGCGTCGAAACCTATTTACCCTTGAAAGGGCGCGAGGCGGAGGAGTACGCTTCTCTCGCGAGCGCCCACGACTCCCCGGAGAGCGAACCGATGCAAATGACTCGGGCTGACAAAATTGAAGCGAAAGGAATCGCCAAGGGCCGAAGGGAAGGCCGCAAAGAAGGAAGAAAAGAAGGCCGGGAAGAAGG
Organism: Thermoanaerobaculia bacterium; assembly: GCA_035607435.1. GTDB lineage: Bacteria > Acidobacteriota > Thermoanaerobaculia > Multivoradales > UBA5704 > DASYKS01. The sequence goes on from DATMZU010000757.1 coordinate 558, forward strand.
TATGGAGAAGGGAGCGGAGTTCCTACGCCTCACGCTGCTTCGCCAGCTCGATCAGCGCTTCGGGCAGGTGCCGGAGCCTCTTCAAGAGCGATTGGCCGCGATTCGCTCGTTCGCCAAGCTGAGCGCGATCGCCGGCCGGATCCTCGAAGTCCAATCGATCGAGGAGCTGGGGCTCGGCGGTTAGGAGCCCGGAGGAGCACTCCCTACGGCGCGACCTGCTGGGCCAGGTGGACCGCCTCGTCCTTGGTGTAGCGACCGGAGATCATCGCCGACGGACCGATGGCGCTCTGAATCCGGGGTGCGACGACGACTGAACCGTTGAGCAATATTGCCACCTGCCGGCCGAGTTTGTTCGTGGTCGCTTCGTGCAGGCGTTGCGCGGCCTGGGGCGTGAAGTAGAGCGTCACCGCGTAGTGCACGAGGTCCAATTCCAAGTTGACATGGACGTTGTCGACGTCGGGCGTCGAAATCACGACTTCGGGCTCGACCCAAAGCGGGTTGCCGTCGGGGTCCACCATTCGGGTCGCGCCCTTCGCTTCGCCCTCCGCCACGAACCGGATCTGCAGCTCCGCCCGCGGCACATCGGACGGTCGCTTCACCTCCCAATCGACCTTGTCCTCCCCCCGGCATGCGGTCGCCGCCAGCAGGAACACAACGGCAAGGAACGAGAGCCTTCGTGCGACGAGGGCGAGATGCCTCAGGCTGGGTCTTTTCACGAACGTTCCTTTCCGAAGGAGAGCTTTCGGGGCGCACCATCGCGCTTCCAGCGTTCGAGCGCGCGTCTCGCCGTCGAGGGTGAAAATAGCGCATGGCGCCATTTGCCTCCGGGCAAATCGAAAATAGCACGACGGTATCCGGAGTCGATCAGAAACTGAAGGCGGGCGCTTTCACGACGGTCCGCGGCGGCCTCACCGCCGCGGATCGAATTCTCTTCTTACTGCTGGTCGGGACCGCCGAAGCAGTTGGCGCAGCTGTAGCTGATGAAGCCGTGCTTGTGAACTTGGCCGCCGGAAAGGGTGCAGTTGTCGAGGGTCGCCTGATCGTTGCAGGAACGGTCATACCCGCGGTTGACGCAGTCGCCGTCGGAGGTCGTATTCAAGTCGTAGATGAGGGCCGCGGTGAGTGGGCTGCAGGTGGGACCGTGGACGGTGGTTTCGTAGTAGAAGATCGTGTTGCTGAAACAGCTACAGGTCTCGGCCTTGGCGGCATTGGGGAAGAGGAACAAGCTCAGGCAGAGGATTCCCAACGCGAGGGTAAAACCACTCAGACTTCTGGACATCGCGACTTCCTTTCTCAGTCGCTCCTCTCAAAGGCTACTGGGACTGCATACGAAGCAGGATCGCAAGAGTTGCGTATCCATCCCATGGTCCGGAGGTTTTCCACCCTGCGCCGTTCTGGTTGTACTATGGAATCCTCTACCGGACGAGTCGAAGCCAACCGTAGCTCTGAGGAGGATCGGCGATGGTCAAGAAGACCGAATTTCCCGCCACCCGGCGGATCGGTATCTTCATCTTCGACGACTTCGAACCGATCGATGTCTGGGGTTTCGTCGAGGCGTTCACCATCTCGCGATTCCTCGGCACGGGATATTTCGATCCGCCGCCGTTTCCTTTCGAAACCGTGTTCGTCGCCAAAGAGATGAAGCCGGTCCGCAGCATGAACGGTCCGCAGGCGATGCCGAACTACGACATCCATCAGGCGGCCGAAATGTCGTTCGACGTGCTGATGATTCCGGGCGGCGGCGGGACCCGTCCTCTGCTCGACGACCCGGCCGTGCTCGATTGGATTCGGCTCATGGACGGCAAAACCGGAATCATGGCCTCGGTCTGCACCGGGGCAGCCGTCCTCGCCCGCTGCGGCCTGCTCGACGGCAAACCGGCCGCGACTAACCACGCCTCGTTTGCCTGGGTCGCGCAGCAAGGCCCGCGGGTGTTGTGGGACAACATCTCCCGCTGGGTCGATGCCGGCCACTACGTAACCTCGGCCGGCGTTTCGGCCGGAACCGACATGGGCTTCCACCTCGTCTCCCGCCTCGCCGGCCGCGCCGTGGCAGAGAACGCGGTCAAGGCGGCGGAATACGATTGGCACCGCGATCCGGAGCAGCCGATCGATTATCCGTAAGAGACGGCTTCCGGAATCGACTCGACACGGTAGCTTTTGACGCTCCCGCCGCGTAGTGGCCCATAGGGCTCGCAATTCGAGAATTCGGGACGCAATTCCTGAATCCGGGACGTATAGCCGAATTACGGGACGGACTAACAGGATTCGGGTCGTAGAGCCGAATTACGGGACCCCTCAGCTGATTTCGGGACGGATAGCCAGAATACGGGACGATCTATCGCTTCCTGGGACGTAGAGCCAGAATACGGGACGTAATCCCAGAATCTGGGACCGCTCCCGAGAGGATGGGACGCCGGAGCTGACCTCGATCTCCGCGACCGGCTCCGGTAGCCTGGACAGCCTACGCCGCGCCGTGGAACACTTCGCCCGTGCGGTTGCGCTCTCGCTTTCTCGGAATCTCAACTCTTCTCGCCCTGGCGGGCCTGCTGGCTTCGTTCGGCATCGGCTGCATCTGCGAGTCGAGCCCGGCGGGCACTTCGATGGCTGCAATGCCCGGAATGCCTGAGATGTCGATGGTCCATTGCCATGCGGAGGAAGCCGGGACGCGCCTCGCCGCCCCTTGCTGCTGCGGCGTCGCGCCGCGGGTTCCGGCGACCGCGGAGACTCTCCGCGCACCGTACTTGCCAGAGCGCCCTGTGCTCGTAGCCGATTCCCCGAACGCGGCGATCATGGCTGTTCCGGAACGACGCGACGAGCCACGCTTCACCGATCGGTGGATCGACCGGGCGCCGCCCCCCGCGTTTACCAGTCCCCTGCGTATCTGATCTCTCCCCGGGTCCGTTTCTCAAGACCCTGACGGGATACGTGTTCGTTGCCGGGTGCGCCGCACCAGGAGCCCGCGTCCCTTCCTCAGCGGAGAGATCGCCGATGTTTCGTCGTCCCATCCATCTTTACGGCTTCCTGCTGCTCGCTACGGCGGGCTGCGCCACCACCAACCCGGCGGGATCGTTTTCGGAGGCCGCGCGCCCGGTGGCCGAGCGCACCGCTCTCGAACCTTCCTGGCCGCGCGATGAGCCCGCTGCGATGGACCTCGCCGCCCGCGCCAAAGCCTTGCTGGCCGAGCCGCTCGATCCGGACCGCGCGGCGCAGGTGGCGCTCTGGCGGAATCTGGGGCTGCTCGCCGATCTCGAAGATCTGGGGATCTCGCAGGCCGAATACGCGCAGGCGACACGGATCGCCAATCCTTCCCTCGATTTCTCCTACCGCCGGCCGGACCGATTCGGCCTGGTCGCCAACGTCGAAATCGGCTTGATCGAAAACCTGCTCGATCCGCTTCTCCTGCCGCTACGCAAACGGATGGCGGCGGCCGAGTTGGAGGCGGCGAAGCTCCGCGTCGGCCAACGGCTGCTCGATCTGGTCGGGCAAACCAAGCAGGCGTTCGCCGAGCTCCAGGCCGCCGATCGGTTGGTCGAGCGGCTCGGCATCATCGTCGAGATCGAAGATGCGGCGGCCACTTTTGCCGAGCGGCAGCGGGAGGCGGGCAATCTCCCCCAGCTCGCTCTGGAAGAGCAGCAGGCGCTGCTCGACGAGACGAAGATCGACCGGGTGCATGCCCAGGTCGCGGCCAAGGCCCAACGCGAAAAACTTCAACGCCTGATGGGCCTGCCGGGTACCGATACGGGTTGGAGCACCGCCGAGATGCCGCTCGACCCGCCGGACGACGAGATGACGGTTTCCGATCTCGAAGCGCTCGCGCTTTCCGATCGGCTGGACGTCGCCGCCGCGAAGGCCGGGGTCGGCCTGATCGACCAGGCTCTCGCGCTCCGGCGCGCCGGACGGTTTTTCCCCGGCGGCGTGCGGGTCGGCATTTCGCGCGAACGCGATCCCGACCGGGTGCGGGTCACCGGCCCGGTGCTGGGCATCGAGCTGCCGATCTTCGACACGGGTGCGGCCTCAATCGCCAAACTCGAAGCGGAGCGGCGGCGCGCCGAGCGGCAGGTCGAGGAGCTTTCGATCCGCATCGGTTCCGAGGTGCGCGAGACGGCCGATCGCTACGTCGCGGCCCGCGATCTCGCCCGCACCTATCGGGATTCCGTGCTGCCGCGCCGGGTGCGAATCCTCGATCAGACGCTGCGCCACTACAACTCAATGCTGATCGGGGTCTACGACGTGCTGCTCGCCAAGCGGATGGAGATCGAAAGCGAGAAGGCGGCGATCGAAGCCTGGCGCGACGCCTGGGTCGCCCGTTTCGCGCTGGAACACGCGGTTGGCGGCAAGCTTCCTGGAGGTTCGAAATGATCACTCGACGCGATTGGCTCCGCCGGACCGCGATCTTCACCGGTGCCACCCTCGCCGCCCTGCGCGGCCGGGCGGAGGCCCAGACTCCTCCCGATCCGCACGCGGGACACGACATGCACGGAATGCCCGGCATGAAGGAACAGCCGGCCACCCCGCCCGCGCAGGACCCACACGCCGGGCATCGCATGGGGGCCATGCAAGGAATGGCGCCGAAACCCTCCGTCGCGCCGCCCTCTCCTCCCGCGCCCACCCGCGATCAGGTGAAGCGGCTGCGGCGCGAGCTGGGCTATACGCCGGTGACGACGCCGAACGGCCGTTCGCTCCCTTGGGTGATGAAGGACGGGGTGAAGGAGTTCCACCTGATCGCCGAGCCGGTGCAGGCCGAATTCGCGCCCGGCATGGTGGTGAACGCCTGGGGCTACAACGGCTCGACCCCGGGACCGACGATCGAGGCGGTCGAAGGGGATCGCGTGCGCATCCTGGTGACTAACCGGCTGCCGGAGCACACCTCTGTCCACTGGCACGGGATTCTGCTGCCGTCTGGAATGGACGGCGTTTCGGGCCTCAACCAGCCGCACATCAAGCCGGGCGAAACGTACGCCTACGAATTCACCCTTCGCCAGTGGGGCACCCAGCTTTACCACCCGCACGCGGACGAGATGGTGCAGATGGCGCTCGGCATGATGGGCTTTTTCGTCATCCATCCGAAGAAGCCGGAAAATCCGCCGACCGACCGCGACTTCTGCATCTTCCCGCACATGTGGGCGATCGATCCCGACACCGCCACACCGAATCCAGCCGTGATGCTCGATTTCAACCTGTTCACGTTCAACGGCCGCGTCTGGCCGGGCACCGAGCCGATGATCTGCCGCTTGAACGACCGGGTGCGGATTCGGATCGCGAACCTCTCGATGACCAGCCATCCGCTGCACATTCACGGCGTCCGCTTCTGGGTCACCCAAACCGACGGCGGGCCGATTCCCAAAACCGCCTGGTGGCCGGAGACCTCGGTGGACGTGGCACCCGGGCAGACCCGGGCGGTCGAATTCGTCTCCGACAACCCCGGCGATTGGATCTTCCACTGCCACAAGACCCACCACGCGATGAACGCCATGGGCCACAAAATCCCGAACGTCCTCGGCGTGGACACCCGCGGCGTCTCGGAGCAGATCGAAAAGCTCGTCTCGGGCTACATGACCATGGGGACGACGGGGATGTCCGAGCACGCGCAACACCAGCAGCACATGGCAAGCCTGCCGAACACGCTGCCGATGATGACCGGGGAAGGCCCGTTCGGCCCGATCGAAATGGGGGGAATGTTCACCCTGGTGAAGGTGCGCGAGGGGCTGGAAAACTACGGCGATCCCGGCTGGTACGACTATCCGGAAGGCACGTTGGCGCGGAAGGTGGCGACTCCCGAGGGGATGAAGTCGGAGCCCGTTGCGGACCCGATGGAAGGCATGGAGGGAATGGAAGGGATGGAGGGAATGGAAGGGATGGAACATCCCAAGCCTCCTCCCGGCGTGGACTGAGCCGATTTGCCCGAACGGGGGACGGCCCCGGCCTCGGTAGCGGACGGAACGTACCCGGGGGCGTTGGATCGCCCCGGGTGAGAAGGCCGCCGTGGAAATGTCCTCCCCGGCACCGACCGTGCATCCGACCCTTAAGTCCGCCGCGCGAGCGGCACCTCCCGGGAGTAAGCTTCGACTATGAGAACGATCTGCCGCCGAAGCCCTTCGCGTCTTTACCGGCTGGCCGCCGGGATCCTCGTCGCGGCGCTCGCGGCTCCCCCCTCGCTCTTGGCGCAGATCGGTACGCCCTCTCCGTCGGCCGATCCGGTCCCCGCCACTCCCGGGACTCCGCCGGATGAAGGGCCGGGAAGCCCGGGCGAGCCGACGTCCCCCCCGGGCCAGCCGGGAGCCAAGCAAGGCAAGCCGGACCTGTTCGCCCAGAGCGTCAAAGCGGCACAGGAAGCGGTCGAGGAGTACGGGGCGTACGACAATCCCAAGGAGCTGGAGCGGGTCAACCGGATCGCGTTCCAACTGCTCGCGAAAGCCGATTTCGACCGCTATCCGTTCTCGTTCGGCATGGTGGACATGCCGGTGCCGAACGCGTTCGCCCTCCCCGGCGGGCAGATTTTCGTCACCCGCGGCCTGCTCGATCTCGAACCGGATGACGACATGCTGGCGAACGTTCTCGGCCACGAGATCACCCACGTCACCCACGAGCATTATCTCAAGATGAAGAAGAAGGCGACGCTGATGAGCATTCTCAGCAACGCCTTGATGCTCGGCGTGATCGTCGGCGCCGGCTCGAACCGCCAGTACACCAACCCGGGCCACGATCCGCTCGACCACCAGGACAACTCGGGCGACATCCTCCAGGGGGCGGCCGCCGCGAGCGTCGTGGTGAGCGAGCTTCTGCTGCGCAGCTACAGCCGCGAGAACGAAGACGACGCGGACGACGAGGGGCAGCGTCTGGCCGCGGCGGCGGGGTACGACCCGGCGGGCGCGCAGAAATTCTGGGCGTTGCTCAATTCGCGGGCGCCGCAGGCGAAGGAATACGGCTATCTCCAGACCCACCCGTTCGCCGAGGATCGGGCGAAGTACGCAACGGTCCGCGCGGCGGAGTTGAAGATTCAGGAGCGCGGCGTGGCGGACGCGCTACGCCAGAAGACCCAGGGGCAGTTGATGACCTGGATCGAGAAGAACCGGCCGAAGGGACCCGAGCTGGGCTTCGTCAAGGCGGCGTCGCTCGCCACCTGGCCGACGGGACCGGTCGCCGAGTCTTTGCGCCTCGAAAAACTCCACGTCCAGCGCGACGACACCCTCGCCAAACCGTTGCTTGCCCGCGATTTCGGCACCGTGCTCAAGAACTACCGCGCGCAGCGCGCGCAGGTTGCGGGTCTCTCCCCGGAGAGCCCGCTGCTCGCAAAGCTCGACGCCGAGATCAAGGATCTGGAGGCCAAGTCGCACGACGCCTACCCCAAGGCGATCGAGACGCTCGAAGGGGGGATCTACGAGACCTCGTTTCTCGAAGCCTTCCTCGCCAACTATCCCGATTCGCCCCGCGTGCCCGAAGTGGCCCTCTCGCTCGGCAACGCCTACGCCCGTCTCGGGAACCAGACGCAGGCCGTGGCGCAGTACCTGCGCGCCTCGGAAGCGGGACCCGAGAGCCCGGCGGGGATCAAAGCCCACGCGGGACTGCGCAATCTCGCGCCGAACCTCGAAATGCTCGCCGCGCTTCAGGATCTGGTCGATCGCGAGAAAGAGCCCGAGATGCGCCAGAAGGCCGAGGAACGGCTGGCCGCCCAGGCGAAGGTCTACGACGATCTCGCTAACGGCGCCGAATACCTGCACCGCTACCCGGAAGGGATTCACGTGGCGGTGGTGATGGAGCGGCTGAACAAACTGGCCGACGACCTCTATGGCGAGGTCGTGCTGTACCAAGGCGTGGGCGAGACGGTAAAGGCGCTCGACCGAATCCAGCGCATCCTCACCCACGCTCCGCTCTCCCCCGCCGCCGCGAAGCTGCGCGACCACGCGGTGATCGCGAACGAACGGGCGGGTTGAGGCGTCCCGTTTCCGTCGATCCCGCGCACTCGAACGATTGCAGGGCGGCTCGGGATTCCCCGTGCTAACCTTCGCCGGCTCATGAACAAGACGATCCGCATCGGCAACGGCCAAGGCTTCTGGGGCGACAGCATCGACGCCCCGGTGGAGCTGTTGCGTGGCGGCCCGATCGACTACATCGGCTTGGACTACCTCGCCGAGGTGACCCTGTCGATCATGATGCGCCAGCGCCTCAAAGACCCGCGGCTCGGCTACGCGAGCGACTTTCCGGCGTTCGTTCGCCGGGTGCTCCCCGAGCTGAAAGAGAAAAACGTCCGGATCGTCACCAACGCCGGGGGCCTGAACCCCCGCGGCTGCCGCGAGAAGATCTTCGAGATCGCCCGCGACCTGGGGGTCTCCGGCGTCCGGGTCGGCGTGGTCGAGGGGGACGACGTGTTCGCCCGGCTCCCCGCGCTCGTCGATGCGGGCCACAAGATGGCGAACATGGACACCGGCGAGCCGATCTCTACCGTGACCGATCGCCTGACCAGCGCGAACGCCTATCTCGGCGCCCGGCCCGTGGCGCAGGCGCTCGACCAGGGGGCTTTGATCGTCCTCTGCGGCCGGGTGACGGATACCGCCCT
>DATMZU010000281.1:0-2789 GCA_035607435.1 Thermoanaerobaculia bacterium
AGGCGCTCTCCAAGTTATCCAGCTCCTCCTCCGACAGCTCGTCCAAATCCACCAGCCCCGAGCGTGCCTCCTGGACCGCGACCAGCAGCTCGTCGATCTTCAAATGAAGCGCCCGCGAGTCGTGGTTCTGGGTGTTTTGGATCAGGAAAACCATCAGGAACGTGATGATGGTCGTCCCGGTATTGATGATCAGTTGCCAGGTCTGCGAGTAGTGGAAGATTGGCCCTGAAATCGCCCACAGCACGACCACGCTAAAAGCGCAGATGAAGGCCCAGGGGGAGCCCAGGACGGTCGAGGCCTTGCGTGCGGCTTTGCGGAATAGTTCGTTCATCGGTGCCTCCCAGTCGGGAGGGCGGGGTGTGCAGGTTGGGTGCCACCGGGGGGAGTTTGCGGCCTTCTACGGCAGGTGTCCGTCGGCAGCCTCTTCGAAGGTCGCGATCGCATCGAAGATCGCCAGCGTGGTCGCCGGGCAGGGTTCGCCTTCCGTCGGCTCCCCCTCCGTCAAGGTGATGGTGAAACGATTCCTGCGTCCCGCGCGACCGTACCAGGTGATTTCGATCTCCCCGGTCCGATCGATGCCGTTGGCCGAACAATCGATGACGCCGCCCACCGGAGCCGCCGCAAGGGCTTCGCCGAGCGCCGCCAGGTCGGCCGCCGTCCCGAGACCGACGCCGGTTTGGACCTCGGGCCGCAAGTCGTCGAGTCCGGAGGAGCTGATGATCACCAGCCCGCCTCCGCGGGTGATCACCCGGTCGATGTCATTGCGAAGGAACGCATCGGGCCGAGGATGCTCTTCCAAGGTGCTATGCACCCTCAGCAAGGTCCGCCGGTCGTCACCCGGAACGGGCCGGAGCCCGGCGCTTGAAAGGGTGGCGAGAAAGAAACCCACCAAGGCTAGACCTAACGCTTTTTGCATTTTCGGGCTCCCGGGAATCAGGACGAGATGGTATCCGACTCCTTGGACACGAAATGAGGCGCGGTCGTTTACCTGCTTGTTTCGACACCGCGAAGACTTTCCCGTCCCCAACGTAAAGGGGGGCGGGAATCCTGGTCTTTTCTTTGTCGAAAAGGGGGGCGGGAATCCCGATTCGGACGATCGACTTTTTCAGGCGGTTCCCTCTACGCCAGCCCAAGCTCTTCGAGCGATCCCGCGGTCAGCAGCCGCTCTGCCAGCGCGCCAAGCTCGTCGGTCGAGGTGATCGCTTGAATCCGCTCGACCGCGCGGCCGGGGAGGGAGGGGAAGCGTCGCTTCAGCTGGCGCAGAAGAACCTCGCGCATGCCTCTCTCTTGGCCCCGGTCCACCCCTCGCGCTTCCACCTTCTCTTCCCAGGTAATCGGTCGCATCTTTGCCTCCGGGCCGAGCTCGGCCTCTCGCAATGCCGCGTACTCTGCCGCGGCCCCGCCGTCCAATTCTAAATACGTTGCCACCCCGTTGAACAGCCGGAAGCGCGACGCGTCGTCGAGCCCTTTGGCTGCCGCGATTTTCGAGAGACATCTCCGCCTCAAAGCGCGCCGGTCCCTTCCCGGCGGCCGGGCGAGCGCCGCGCACACCCAGGCGAGCGGCTCGGGGCGTGCGAGGAGATCCTCGGCCTGAGCCTGCGAAAGCCCAAGACTGCGATAGCGGAAGCGGTTGGCCGTAAAGCCCAGCGCCTCCTCCGAGTGCTCGACGATTCGGGCTCCCGCCGGGCCGCCGTGGAGGTAGAGCACGATCGTCTGCACCGGCAGACCGAATCGCAGGGCGAGCAGACGGTTGTAGGCCAGGAGGCGCGCCGCCATCGCCGAGCGGAATTCCAGCTCGATCTCCACGTGGAGCAGCGCCTTCTCGCCCTTTTTGCTCTTGACCCACGCGATCAGGTCCAACCTTCGCTCCTTACCGCGCAGCGCGCCCGAGGGCGCTTCCACCGGCCGGAGCTCGATCGCGTCGAGCACCAGTCGAGACGCAAGGTCCGGGGCTGCCAGCCGGACGAAGTCGGCCGGAAATGTTTGGATCAGATCCTTCCAGAGTTGATCGTGACCACCCGCCATTCTTGGGTCCCCCCATAGGCCTCGCTCCGGCGAGGCCGCTGTTTGGACCTACAAGACGTAAAGGGGGGCGGGAATCCCGATGATTCGGGCGATCGACTTTCAAAGGGGCTGAGGGAGCCCTACCCGGAGAGCTGCACCACCCAGGCGCGGAAACCCGATTCCAGCTTCGGCCAGCCCCTGCCGAGCGCTTTTTCGAGCGCTTCCGCCGAGGGCTCGCCGCCGTCCGATACGGTGTTCAGGAAGGCGCGAAAGCCGGGGGCGAGGGCGCCGTTTTCTCCCGAGAGAAGATAGCGGACGAAGAACGACGCCTGGGCGTAGTGGAGGTCGGCGCCTGCGGCGACGAAGCGTTCCCAGGGCATGGCGAGGAGATCGGGAAGGCTCGGGGCGGTCCCTTCGCCTTGCGCTTCGACCAGTTGGCGCAGGGCGGCCTTGGCACCGAAGTATTGGATCCTCGCGCCGGCTTTAAACGCCGTGCCGCCGAGCGTCGCGGGATCGAGCGCTCCGTCCTCGCCGATCCGGGAGTGGGCAAGGTCGTCGGCGATTCCCTCGTCGAGCCAGGGGGGGAGCTGCGGGCCGATCGCGCGCCGGTTGACCAGGTGGACGATCTCGTGGACCAACGTCTCGGCGATCTCGCGGGTTGGCCGGCCGCCGTCCCAGATCGCCACCAGGCCGTAGCCGGAGTGGCCGCTCGCCTCAGCTCCGGCGAGCGCTCCCTCGGCATCCTGATAGGTGCGATAGGCGCCCTCGCGCTCGAACAGCAGGAT
>DATMZU010000763.1:0-6127 GCA_035607435.1 Thermoanaerobaculia bacterium
GCGAGCGCTCCGCCTCGATTCACATTCGCAACGGGCGAATCGAGCGCGTAGGGCCGTTCTCCGAAGTTCCGCCTGGCGCTCACGTGATCGAGGCCGGTACGGACGTGGTGATGCCGGGCATCGTCGATACCCATGTGCACGTGAACGAGCCCGGGCGGACCGAGTGGGAAGGGTTCGCGACGGCGACCCGTGCGGCTGCCGCCGGGGGAGTCACAACCCTGGTGGACATGCCGCTCAACAGCATTCCCGCGACGACCACGCGCGCGGCGCTGGGCGAAAAGATCCGGGCGGCCGAGGGCCAATGCCATGTGGACATCGGTTTCTGGGGCGGCATCGTGCCGGAGAACGCCAACGACCCCGAGGAGATCGCCGGCTTGGTCGCGGGCGGCGTCCTGGGATTCAAGGCGTTTCTGGTCCCGTCTGGTGTGGACGAGTTTCCCGGCGTCGGCGAAGCCGAGCTGCGGCCGGCGATGACCGAGCTGGCGCGCCATCGTTCCGTGCTGCTCGTCCATGCCGAGCTGCCGGGTCCGATCGAGGCGGCGGCGGGGGTGTGGGACGGCGCCGGGCCGGCCGAGCTGCGGCAGTACGACCGGTGGCTCCGCTCGCGCCCCGCGGCGGCGGAGATTCAGGCCTTCGAGTTGCTGGCGCGTCTGGTCCGGGAGACGGGATGCCGCATCCATATCGTCCATCTCGCCGCTCCAGAGGTGCTGCCGGCGTTGCGGGCGGCCCGGGCGGAAGGACTGCCGATCACCGCCGAGACCTGTCCGCATTACCTGACCTTCTGCGCCGAAGAGATTGCGGACGGCGCCACGGCGTTTAAATGCGCGCCGCCGATCCGTGGCCGGGCGGAGCGGGAGGCACTCTGGCAGGCGCTTGCAGCCCGTGAGATCGATCTCGTCGCGACCGACCATTCGCCGAGCCCGCCGGAGTTGAAGAAGCTCGACAGCGGCGACTTCCGCGCGGCTTGGGGCGGGATCGCCTCGCTCCAGGTTTCGTTGCCTTCGGTCTGGACCGGCGCCCGGGAACGCGGCTTTTCGATCTCCGATCTGGCCACCTGGGTGTGCGCGGCGCCGGCCCGGCTCGCCGGAATCCATGATCGCAAGGGATCGATCGCGCCGGGACGCGACGCGGATCTGGTGATCTGGGAGCCGGAGGCTCGCTCGACGATCGACCCCTCGGCGTTGGAGCATCGCCACAAAATCACGCCGTATGGGGGACGGACGCTCTACGGTGCGATCCGGGCGACTCTCCTGCGCGGCAAAACGGTTTACGATGGCGGCACTTTTCTCGACCGACCGATCGGCAGGCCTCTCTTCGGGCAAGGACGATGACCGGATGACCGACTTTACCGACCTCGTGGACCTTGCGGCGGAACGCCTCGGCGGCGCGGTGCTCGCGGCGAACGACGAATTCTTCGCGCCGAAGGAGAACCTCCTTAAAGCCGCCGAGCCGGTGTTCATCGAAGGCCAATACACCGACGTCGGCAAGTGGATGGACGGCTGGGAGACCCGGCGGCGGCGCGAGCCCGGGCACGACTGGGCGATCCTTCGGCTCGGTCTGCCCGGCATCCCGCGCGGCGTGGTGGTGGACACCCGCCATTTTCGCGGCAACTACCCCGAATCGTGCTCGATTGACGCCGCGGTCGTCGAGGGGTATCCCGCCCCGGCGGAGCTGACCGCCGCCGACTGGCGGGAAATCCTGCCGCTCTCGCCGCTCGAAGGGAACGCCCCGAATGTCTTTCCGCTTCCTAGCGCTCTCGGCCGGGTCACCCACCTCCGCTTGAACATCTACCCCGACGGCGGCGTCGCGCGCCTGCGGGTCCACGGCGAGGTGGTTCCGGATTGGGCGCGACTGGCCGGGCGCGGCGAAATCGACCTCGCCGGAGTGGAAAACGGCGGCAGGGTGCTCAGTTGCAGCGACATGTTCTTCGGCAACCGGCACCACCTGATCCTCCCCGGGCCGTCGCTCGGCATGCACGACGGCTGGGAGACCAAGCGCCGCCGCGGGCCGGGCCACGATTGGGCGATCGTACGTCTCGGCCGGCGGGGAAGGCTGGAACGCGCAGAGGTGGATACATCCCATTTCAAAGGGAACGCGCCGGGAAGCTTCGTCCTCGAAGGATGCGATGCCTCGGGGTCCACGGCGGGGGAGCCAGCGACCCAATCCCTATCGGATTGGCGCGAAATCCTGCCGCGGACGGCGTTACGCCCGCACACCCGGCACCTGTTCGACGACCTCGCGGCCGACGGACCGTTCACCCACGTCCGCTTGAGCATCTACCCGGACGGCGGCGTCGCCCGCCTGCGTCTGTTCGGCAGGATCGTGGAATGAACCTGAACGACCTGTCGCCCGCGGAGGCCGAGACGGGGTTCCTCTCCTGCTGCGGTTCTCGGACCTGGGCTCGGCGCATGACGGAGGGCCGGCCCTACGGGGATGGGGCGACGCTTCTGGAGACGGCCGACCAGGTTTGGTGGAGTCTCGCTCCCGAGGACTGGGGGGAAGCTTTCGCCGCGCATCCACAAATCGGCGAGAAGAAAATCGAAGGCGACGATCGATTCCGCCGCTGGTCCGAGCAGGAGCAGGCGGGCGTCGCCTCTGCCGAGACGGCGCTTCTCGCGGAGTTGGCGGAGGCGAACCGAGCTTACGCCGAGCGCTTCGGATACATTTTCATCGTCTGCGCCACGGGCAAGAGTGCGGGGGAGATGCTCGGCTTGCTGCGCTCGCGCCTGGGCAACGACCCGGAGACGGAGCTGCGCGTCGCAGCGGAGGAACAGCGGAAGATCACGCGGCTGCGCCTGCTGAAAGCCGAAGCATGAGCGGCATCACCACCCATGTGCTCGACACCGCCCGCGGCAAGCCGGCCGAGGATGTGGCCGTCACCCTGGAAATCCGCACCGAAGACGGCTGGCTCAACCTCGGCAACGCCGCGACCGACGCGGACGGCCGCGCCCGTCGCCTGCTGCCGGAAGGCGCCGCCTTGATGTCGGGAACCTACCGGCTCACCTTCGCGACCGGCGCCTATTTCCGAGACCTCGGGATCGAAGGTTTCTATCCGGAAGCCTCGATCGTGTTCGACGTGCGGGACGCCAACCAGCACTACCACCTGCCGCTCCTGTTGAGCCCGTTCGGTTACTCGACCTATCGGGGGAGCTGATCTGATGACTGTCCAGCTGGCCGAAAATCGTTACGGCAAATCCGGCGTCCGCTTGGTGAGCGTCCGGCGCGGCCCCGATCGCCACGAGCTGAAAGACGTCACTCTCGCGATCCGGCTTGAGGGAGACTTCGCCGCGGCCTACACGGAGGGGGACAATGGGGGCGTCGTCGCGACCGACACCATGAAGAACACGGTCTACGCCCTGGCGGCGGAGCATCCGTTCGAGGACATTGAGGACTTTGGCCTAATACTTTCGGAGCATTTGATTCGAACGGACCCGCACGTCGCCAGCGCCCGGATCGAGTTAGTCGAGCATCTCTGGGAACGGATCGAAAGCGGCGGCGCTCCGCATCCTCACGCCTTTCGGCGAGCCGGCGCCGAGAGGAGGACGTCCGTCGTCTCCCGCACGGCGGACGATGTGAGCACCACCGCAGGGATCGAAGAACTGGTAGTGATGAAGACCGCGAAATCGGCGTTCGAGGGTTTTCCGCGCGACCGTTTCACCACCCTTAAGGAAACCGCCGACCGCCTGCTCGCGACGGCCCTGTCGGCGACCTGGAAGTACGCGCGCCCGGACGTTCCTTTCGGGCAACTTTGGAGCGAGGTCCGCCGCATCCTCCTCGAATCATTCGCCGGGCACGACAGCCGCTCGGTGCAGCACACCCTCTACGCGATGGGGGAGGCGGTGCTCGAACGGTTGGAGGACGTCGAGGAGATTCACCTCACGATGCCGAACCGGCACCACATCCCGGTCGATCTAACCCCGTTCGGGCTGGAGAATCGAAACGAGATCTTCGTCGCGACGACCGAGCCGTACGGCTTGATCGAGGCGACGCTGCGGCGCGGGTAGACGCTATCCCTTCCGACCCGCCAAAATCTTGACGAACGACCGGCTGCGCAGCTCTTCGAGCGTCAGCCCGGATTTTTCGAGCGTGTCCTCTTCGGAGAGCGCGCCGCAGCTCATGGCGCGGAGGAAGAAGTTGAGCAGGCCCTGACCGGTCGCCGCGTCGTCGAAGATGTCGCCCACCAGAGTCGCCTGCGCGGCTTTCTTCATGAAGTTGTGCAGGCGGTTGGATGCCGCGTCGAGCCCCTCCAGGAAGAAGGCGTAGACCGTGGCGTAGCGCGGCACGAGCTGGGCGGGATGGAGATCCCAGCCCTGGTAGAACGCGTTGATCAGCGAGTGGCGCGTGTGCTGGGCATGGAGGCGCCAGGCGCGGTGCACGATGGCGCGGTTCTCTTCGCGCTCGGCCGGGGTGAGAGCCGGGCCTCCGGGGGCCGCGCGATGGGGCGCCACGGGGAGCACGTTGGTGGCGCCGTTCGACAGCCAGAGCCCCGTGCCGGCATAGGCGACTTTCATCATGTGCAGGGCGAAGTCGCAGGCCGGGTGATCCATCCGTTGCTCCGCCGCCGTGATGTCGCACGAGGCCGTGTAGTCGTAGGTGCCGAAATGGACGGCGGCGCACCGGCCGCGCGCCGCGGCGGAAAGTAGCGGCAGCCGCGACCGGCCGTCTTCCCCGAGGATCGCCGAGGTCGTCTCGATCATGATCTCCAGTCTCAGCGATCCCGCCGCGAGACCCAAGGCCGGCTCCAGAAGATCGAACACGTCGGCGAGGGCGGCCACCTGCTCGGGGATCGTCACCTTGGGCAGCGTGACCACGAAGTTGTCGGGCAACCGTCCGGCGGTTTCGCGGACGAGAGTCGAGACGAAAAGATCGAGCGTTCGGAGAGACCGTACCCGCAGTTCCTCGTTGAACGGCTTGATGCGGATGCCGACGAAAGGCGGCAGCGTTCCCGCCGCCAGCCCCGCGGCCATTTCGCGGGCGGCGGATTCGGCGTGGCCGTCTTCCTCGTCGTCCGGCCGGTTGCCGTAGCCGTCCTCGAAATCGGCGCGGAAGTCTTCGACCGGCTCGCGGGCGAGCTTCTCAGCCACCCGCCCGTGGATCATCCCGGCGAGAGCGTCGGGCAGGCTCAATGCCTCGGCGAGATCGACCGGAGTCGGCGCGTATTCTTCGAGAGCGCGCAGAGCGATCGCCCCCAGCTTGGCCGCCCCGTCGGCCTTGAACAGGTGCGCGCCGCCGTAGACGGTATGCACCGGCTGGCGCTTGCCCGAATCGCCGGGATGGGTGCGGGAAAGGATCAGGTTCGCCTGGCTCAGGCGGTCGAGCGTAGCGTTTAGGGCGGCGGCGTTGAGGGTGGTTGGCATGTAAGTCCCCGTAAAAGGTAGCGGCTCGCCGAATCAGCCCTCACCCCTAGCCCCTCTCTCAGAGGGAGAGGGGGACCGAAGCGACGAGTTGGAGCAGTTCGGGGTGAGGGCTGTGATTCACCCGGCCCCCAGCCCCATCACCAGCCGCCGCACCACCCGCTCCAGCGCGAAGCGCCGATAGTCGGCCGTCGAGCGGACGTCGTCGATCGGCTCGACGGCATCCGCCGCGGCGCGGCCGGCGCGCTCGGCGGCTTCGGGTCCGGGGGGCATCCGGCGGACCGCCTCTTCGGCCGAACGGAGGCGGATCGGCGTCGCGGCGACGCTGCCGGCCGCCAGGCGCAGATCGGCGATCCGGCCATCTTCCACCCGGCCCGCCATCGCCACCACGACCTTGCTGATCGCCTGGGCCTCGCGAGTGCCGACTTTGCGAAAGGCTTGGATCGTACCGGGTGCGGGAAAGGGCAAACGAACGGCGGCCAGGATCTCGCCCGGCTGCAAGGCGGTCTTTCGATAGCCGGTATGGAAGGCAGAGTAGGGAATCTCCCGTCGTCCGTCGGCGCCCGCGATCACCACGGCGGCGTCGAGCACCAAGAGGACCGGCAGCGAATCTCCCGCCGGGCTCGCGTTCGCCAGGTTGCCGCCGAGGGTCGCGCGGTTCTGGATCTGCAATCCGCCGATCCAACCGGCGGCGTCGGCGAGGGCGGGGAAGGTGGAACGGAGCGCCGGGGAGCGGCGAATCTCGGAAAAGGTCGTGTGGCGCCGATCTCGAA
>DATMZU010000766.1:0-13130 GCA_035607435.1 Thermoanaerobaculia bacterium
CCTGCAACGTCCGGCCGAAAGTTCTAAAATCTTAACAGACGTTGCCCGGGCGAATGCTTTGAGGCCGGCCTACAGGGACCATACAGGAGACTTGGCGTGATCGCCGCCGTCTCGGCGGCCTTCTCTGCGCCAACGCTCGCGCCTCGACGGTGCCGAGCTGGTGCTCGGCGGTCCCGGATTTCATGCCAACCGGACGCCTACTCCACCCCACCGATCGAGCCCGGCTTTGCGGCCGACGCCCGTTCGAGCAGACGACCATCCTCTGCACGTCGGCGAGCGCGCCGAGCCGGTCGTTGACCCGCACCCCCGACCTGTGGCGAGATAGCGCCTCGCATGCGCTCTTTCTTTCCACCTCCCCTCATCGCCCTGTTCGGATGTCTGGCTCTCGCCTTCGGCTGCGACGAACGGCCGCCGGAGTATCCGGCGGTCAGGCCGCTGTTCGATGCGCTCCACGCTCCCGATCTGGAGACCGAAGTGGGGGCGATCGCGCTGCCGCCTTCGCTTTCCGGCAACCGGTTCCTCTCGGGCTGGCAGGCTTGGCGCGACGGCGAGCGGGTGGCCCTCTCCCCCACTCCCGGCGGCGGGCGGATCGAGATCGTCCGGTTGGTGGCCGAGGAGCGCCGGCTGGTTTTGGACCTTCGAGACGGCGATCCGCTCGGCGGGAGTGTGCGCGTTCGGACCGGCGAGCGCGATCTTGGGCTCTTCCCCTGGCACGACCCGCTCGAAATTCCGATCCCGGCCGACTTGCCTCTCGGACGGATGGCGATCGACCTGGTTCCGGAAACGCCGAGCGCCAGCGTTCCGAACGTCGTGAACGCCGCCGTCCGGCCGATTCAACCGTCCGGCGCGCTCAAAGTGGAGGGGCACGACCTGATCCAGGCAGGGACCTCACGCGTCGAGATGGTGATTCGTGCCACCGCCGAGACCGATCTGCTCGGCACGTTCGTGCCCCCGGAGAAGCCTCGGCCGGGGCAGCGCTGGCAGCTCACGCTCGAACGCGAGGATGGTTCGAACATCCGCCGGTTCTATTGGTCGGCGAGCTTTTGGAACCGGCTGCGCGGCGAGCGCGGCTTCCGGCTGCCGCTGCGCGGAGCCAAGGGCCTCGTCCGCGTCCGGCTCGACGCGTGGGGCGACGGGCCTCCCGGACGCTGGCGCGATCTGGCGTGGGCCGGTCCGCCGGAAGTGGCCGCGGGGGGTCGCCCGGCCGTTCCCGCTGCCGACCTCGCCTCGGGGCCTGCGCCGCGGCTGGTCGTGGTCTATGTGTTGGACGCGCTGCGCGCCGATGCGGTCGGCGCGTTCGGCGGCCCGCCGGGGATTTCGCCTTCGATCGACGCCCTGGGCCGCGAGGGGCTGATCGCGCTCCGGCATCGGGCCGACTCGCCGAACACCCTGCCCTCCACCAAGACGCTGTTCACCGGCCACGCTTTCCTATCGCGCGGCGGCTGGAAGCTCGGCCCGGAGGACGGACCGACGCTCGCCGAGGCGTTCGGCCGGGCCGGGTTCCATACCGGTTTGTTCTCCGGCAACGTCTACGTGAGCCCCGCCTATGGCACCGACCGCGGCTTCGAGCACGATGCGCCGGAGGTGCTGATCGAAGGCTATTCCGCGCAGGCGAAGCCGCCCTACAACGACAACGCCGAGCGGGTGAACGCCGCGGCGCTCGCCTGGCTGCGCGCCCTGCCGCCGGGAAGCCGCGCCTTCGTTTATCTTCATGTGATCGCCCCGCACAACCCGTACGATCCGCCCGAGCCGTTCCGCTCGCGCTGGTTGCCGACCGGCTCGGCCCTCGACGGCTCGACCGAGACGCTCACCGGGATCAAGCAGGGGCGCCTGGAACCGGACGAAGCCGGCCGCGCGCGCCTGCGCGGGTTGTATCAAGGCAGCCTGGCCTACGCCGACGATCATCTCGGCCGCTTCGTCGGACAGCTCGCGACGATCGTGCCGCCGAGCGAGACGCTGCTCGCCGTCACCGCCGATCATGGCGAGGAGCTGTTCGACCATGGCGGCGTGCTCCACGGCTATACGCTCCACGAGGAGATGCTGCGGATTCCTCTCGCGATCCGCTGGCCCGGGCGCCTCCGGCCGCTCAAGATCGAGGAGCCGACCGACACCCGCGACCTGCACGCGACCCTCGTCGATGCCTGCGATCTGCGCGGCCCGGGCGGCAAGCCGCTCCCTTCGGAAGGGCGCTCGCTGCTGCGCCGGCCGCTGCCGATCCCCGAAGGCGAGCCGCTCCATTTCGCCGCCGCTTCGAGCGTCAAAGGCGGCATCTACTCGGTCCAGTCGCGGCGCTGGAAGCTGATCTGGGCGCCGCGGACGGGGCTCGGCTGGGGCATGGGCGAAGGGGCGGGGCGCTCGCGCGACCCGGAGTACCTGTTCGACCTCGCCTCCGATCCCGGCGAACGGATCAACCTCGCGGGGCGCGGCGACATCGAGGCCGACTGGCTGCGCGGCCGGCTGCTCGCCTGGATCGCCCAGGCCCAACCGGAGACCGAAGGCGGCGAGGCGCCGGTCGATCGCGAGACGCTCGATCGCCTGAGGGCGCTGGGGTATGTGAATTGAACTGGTACAGTCGTCTCGTGCGCACCCGCCCTGCCCTGCTGCTTTTGACCGGGATCGCGGCGACGTATGCGCTCGCCGGTTCGACCCATTGGACTCGGGCGTCCCGTGCTCGAAACGTTCTTCCTACCCGGGCCGCCGAGTGGATCTGGTCGGGAGACGCCCGCCACGAGCGTGGCCCCTCGGCGTTTTGGGCCGCCCGCGACTTTACTCTGGATGCCGTACCGCCGAGCGCGGTGCTGCAGGTGCAGGCCGATCCCGAGTACGTGCTCTGGCTGAACGGCCGGCGGATCGGCGCGGGCCGTTTTGCCGTCGGCGCCCCGCTCGACGGGTATGAGGTGGCTCCCCTGCTCGAAGTCGGCACCAATCGGCTTCTCGCCGAGCTGCGCAGCGACCATGGCACGGGGGGATTTCTGCTCAGCTTGACGGAAGGAGCGGCCGGCCGCCAGCTGCTGGTCTCTTCCTCGGAGTGGACGATCGTGCGCCGCGACGATCCGAACCTGCTGCGCGGATTTCGGCCGCTCGAAGGGGGCACCGCCGCCTATTCCTGGTCGTATCCGCCGATCGGCCGCTGGGGTACGCCGCGCCTGGGCGCCGTGCGGCCGATCCGTCTCGACCGGGGAACGTCCGTGCCGGCGGCCGGGCGCTCCGGCGTGCCGGAGCGCGAGGTCCGGTTCGACTGGGGGCCTCAACCTACGGTCGGCCGCCTGGCGCTCGAAGTCGTGCCGCAGGAGGCGGTTCAGCTCGCCGTCCTGAGGGTGCAAGCGGACGGCTCGCGGCCGGATGCCCGCACGTGTGCCGCGATTTCGGTGATTTTGATGCCGAACCAGCGCGAGTGGCTGGATCCGCAGGTGCGGCGGATTCAAGCGGCCGAGATCGTCGGCGCGGTCCGCGTCGAAGCGGCGCGGGTCCTGCCGCCCGACGGTCCGGAAGAGGCGATCGCAGGTCCGGCCTCTCCACCGCGGGGGCTGCTCGGGCTCGCCGTGCCGCCCTTACGAACGCCGGTGGAGGACGAAGTCGGGCGCCAGCTCGAGCGCCTCCCGCACCTCTGAGGGAGGAAAGAACTCCAGTTCCTTGCGCGCCGCGCGGGCGTACTCGGCAGCCAGCTGCTCGGTCTCTTCGAGCGTCCCTTCGGCGGTCACCCGCTCCAGGATCTCTTCCGGCGTCACGCGGTCGAAGCTGCGGTCGGCCAGCACCGTCTCGATCCGCCGCCGGTCGGCCGGAGCCACGCGGGGCAACAGCAGCAGGATCGGCAGCGTCAGCTTGCCCTCTTTGAGGTCGGAGAGCACCGGTTTGCCCAGATCGGCTTCGCGGGCGGTGAAATCGAGCAGGTCATCGACCAGCTGGAAGCAGGTGCCGAGCGCGCGGCCGTAGCGCGCGAGCACGGCGCCCGCTTCGGGGCGGCTTGGGGGGATGAGACTCGGCAGCGAGCAGGCGGCGGCGAACAGGTGCGCGGTCTTGCGGTCGATGATCTCGAAGTATTCGTCGCGCGTGAGGTCCGCGGCGCCGAGGCGGGCGAGCGCGAGCAGCTCTCCTTCGGTCATCTTGAGCGTCGCGTCGCACAGGCGCTGGACCACTTCGAGGTGGCCGTGCGAGAGCGCCATGCGCATCGCCGTGGTGTAGATCCAGTCGCCCAGCAGAACGGTCTGGTTGTTGCCCCACAGATGGTTGAGCGTCGGCTGGCCGCGCCGCAGCGTGGCGTGGTCGATGATGTCGTCGTGGATCAGGGTCGCGGTATGGATGAACTCGACCACCGCGGCGTAGGTGATCTCTTCCGGGCCGTCGTGCCCGAGCAGGCGGGCGCAGAGCAGCAGCAGCGCCGGGCGCACCCGCTTTCCTCCGCCGTCGGCGATGTAGACGCCGGCCTGATGGATGAACGGCACGTCGGAGCCGAGATGGAAGCGGAACACCTCTTCGGTCGCGGCCAGCTTGTCGGCGACCAGGCTCAAAAATCGGGCCGGCGAGACCGGCGGACCGGCCGCCGAGCGAGGAACGTCACGGGCCAGAGGATCGGCCGCCAGGTCGAGCAGTTGAGGATCGGTCGCCACGTCGGGGCCTCTCATGGGTCTGCGGCTCAAAACTTCCGGATCGGATCGAAGGGGATGACCTGTACCAAACGTCCGGATTCGAATCGGTAGGCGCGGCCGGCCTCGAAATACCACCAGGTCGCCTCGCGCCGGTCGGGATACTCGACGATCCGCACCTCATCGGGCTGGCCGAGCTCGGTAAAGACCCGGCGCTCGTCGTCGGTCTGTACCTGGGTTTCGAAAGAGCGGAGCTTGGCCAGCCGTTCGCCCTCGCGGATGATCACGGGGACGGCGACCGCCCCGGTCTCCAGTTGGCGAGCCGACAGGCTCTGGCGCTCGAACACTTCGAACTTTTCTTCCTTGCCCCGCCGAATCGCCACGCCGGCCTGGATCTCGAACCGGTTGAAGTAGGGGTCCCAGGGCCAAGTGATCGTATACGACCCCCCGGCGTCCGTGCTCGCCGCGACCCGCCGCACCTCGTTCTCGCCACGCCGCAAGCTCTTGCGCGAGGCTTCGAGCACGATGCGCAGGCCGCCGAGCGGATGCCCGCCGGTGTCGGTCACCTTGCCGGAGATCGCCACCGGATCGCCGGTCGAAAGGGCGAACGCCGGGGCCGGCAAAAGACACCCCGCGCCGGCCAACGCGAGCCCCAAGCCGCCAACGAGCCCACGAAGCGGGCGCACGGAACGCCCTCGGAGCGGGCGGAGGCTGCTCACAGCGAACGGTAGTTGGTAAAGGTGAGTGGAACGTCCAAGACGTCCGCGTCGAGGCCGCGCAGCATGGCGATCACGGTCTGCAGATCGTCGCGCGCCTTGCCCGAGACCCGCACCGTATCGCCCTGGATGGAAGCCTGGACCTTGATCTTCCGGGTCTTGATCTCGGCGACGATCTTCTTCGCGGTTTCGATCGGGATGCCCTGCTGGAAGGTGATCCGCTGCTTCGCCCGGCCGCCGCCCGAGGGCTCGACCTTGCCGTAGCGCGCCGACTTCAAGTTGACGTTGCGCTTGACCAGCTTCGTCTTGAGCACTTCGAGCGCCTGGCCGACGCTGAACTCGTCGGAGGCTTCGAGCACGATCTCCTCGCCTTCCAGCTCCAGCGTAGACCCGGCGTGCTTCAGGTCGTAGCGGGTCGAGATCTCCTTCGCGGCCTGCTGCACCGCGTTTTTGATCTCCTGAAAGTCAACCGTGGAGACGATGTCGAAAGAGTTTTCGGCGGCCATGATTCGAGGTGGACCTCTATGGGGGGAAGTATACCCGCTTGCTTGTGCCGACGCGAACAAGCGGCGGCAGAGGGTTCCTACCGCTCGTCCTCCCACTTGATGCCGGTCGGCGGGGAGAAGGTGGTTCCTTTGCGCGCGATCTCGCGGTAGTCGGCGAGATCGAAACGGGTCTGGTTCCCTTCGGAGTCGCGGTAGGAGACCTGGACCAAGCGGCGATCTCCGGCGGCTCCTTTGCCTTCGACGACCAGGATCGCGTCTTTGATCGGCGAGATTTTCGCTTTCGGCGAGAGGGAGATCTCGGTCCGGCCGCCGTCGAGGGGACGGGCCGCCGCTTTGTAGCGGTTTTTGAGGTCGTCGACGCCGAGCAGGAGGAGGTCGAGCCCCGGCTCGGTTTTGCGGTCCACGGCGTAGCGGCGGCCGGTCTTGTCCTGCGGATTCCAGACCCAGGCGTTGCCGCCGCAGAGGAGGAAGCTCTTCGGATAGGGGTCGGTATAGTCCCAGCGCAGGCAGTCGGGGAGCGCGAGCGCGAGCTTGCCCGATTCTTTTTCTCCCGAGGTGAAGCCGGCCGGCACGTAGGTCTGGGTGAAATTCGCCTGCAGCGTCCCGGCTTCGGCCAGATCGCTGCGCACCGCGCGCAGAGATTCCCAGGCGTCGGGGCTCGGGGCGGAGTCCGAGGTGTCGATCTGTTTCGGCTCGCGGGCCGGCGCCGGCTTCTGGGCCGGCAGGGCGGCCGGCGCGATCAGCGCCAGAAGTAAAAAGAGGTGGCTACCTCGGATCATCTCAAATCTCCGTTCGGTCATCTGTCGATGCACGGGCGGGTTAGACTGCCGCGCCGTGAGACGTCTGTTCGTTTCTTCTCGCTTCCGGAGCCGGACCGCCCTCTTCGTCGGGGTCGGGCTCTGCGTCTTCGGCTTGGCCTGCAAATCGCGCACCGCCGCGGCGCCGGACGCCTGGGAACGGATCGATCTCTGGTCTTTGCGGCCAGACGTCGAGGTTACCCCAGTCGCGAACCGTTGGTTTCACCCGACGACTCCGAGGATCTCGTTTCTCGGCGCGGCCGAGGTGCGCGACATGTCGCGGGTGCCCGCGGCGCAGCTGATCAACTTCCCCCACCGCCCCGCCGGCCAGATCCGCGCGATCGAGCAGGTGGCGGCCTCGCGGGTCCGTTGGCGGGTCAAGCTGGGGAAGGCTCCTTACCTCTCGTTCGTGCCGCTCGGCTTCGAGCGGCCGTGCGCCTGCAGCTTCCGGGTGACGATGACCCAAGCCGCCGGGAACGCGGTTCCCGTCGAGATCTACCGCGCCGAGGCGCCTCCCATCCGGACGTTCGCACCGCCGACCGTGACGATCGACCTGGCGCGGTGGGCCACCCCCGAGGGTGCCGAAGCGGATCTGCGCTTCGAGGTGCTCGGTACCGGCGAGCGCTCGGGCGGGAAACTGCCCGGGCTGCTCTGGGGCAGTCCCGCCGTCTACAGCCGGCAGGCCTTGCCGGCTCCGGCCACGCGGCCGACGGCGAAACGGCCCAATATCCTGCTGATCGGGATCGACACCCTGCGCGCCGACGCGGTCGGCGCCTGGGGGAGAAAGCCGAGCCTGACCCCCGAGATCGATGCCTTAAGCGCGGAGTCGGACGTCTATCTGGACACCTACACGGCGTTCAACGTCACGAACCCGAGCTTCATCTCGATCATGACCGGCCTCTATGGCAAGAACCACGGCGTCTACGACCTGGAAACCCCCCTGCCGCGGACGCAGGTGACGCTCGCCGAGCATCTCCGCCAGGCGGGATATGCCACGATGGCGGTGCTGTCCGCGAGCCACCTTCAGGACGTGAACTCCGGCCTCGGCCAGGGGTTCGACGAGATGACCCGGGCGGGCGAGCATTTCGCGGCCGAGTTGCCCGTCGATATGACGATCGACTGGCTCGCCGCCCGTGCGGGCCGCGATGCCTCTGCGGATCCCAACGCGGCGGCGAAGGCCCCAAGCACCCCTGCCGCCGCGCCGAAACCGTTCTTCATCTGGCTTCACCTGTTCGATCCGCACACGCCCCATACCCCCCCCGAGCCGTTCGCCTCCGGCTACGAGCCGAGCGCTCCGTCCGGCCTCTCCCCCGTCGCCGCCTGGATTCCCTACCGGACGCCCGGCCCGCGCGCGTTCGAAGAGCAGGTGCTGGGGGCCAACAAGGATCTCTACTACGGCGAGGTCGCCTACCTCGATCACCAGGTCGGCCGGCTGCTCGATTTTTTGCGCAGCCGCAACCTGCTCGACGACACGGTCGTGGTCCTGGTCGCCGACCACGGCGAGAGTCTGGGCGAGCACGGCGTGTCGTTCCGGCACGTGGGGCTCCACGACACCACCACCCACGTGCCGATGATGATCCGCTGGCCGGAGCGCCACGGGACGGGCCGGACGTTCCGCGGGCTGGTGCAGACGATCGACCTGTTTCCCACCCTGCTCGGCGCCCTCGGCCTGCCGGTGCCGCCGGAGGATGGGGAAGATCTGCACAAACTGACCGGTCCGGGACGAGCCGGACGACGCGCGGTATTCGCCGAGCACGCCGGCCGGCTGGGGCTGATGGTCCGAACGGCCGATTGGAAATACATCCAGTCGAGCGGCAACACCCGCTTTTTCCCCGACGGCCCCTCGCTGTTCGATCTGCGCGCCGACCCGGGCGAGAACGTCAACCGCGCGGGCCAAGGGCTGCCTCAAGAGGCGGAGCTCGAACGGCTGCTCCAGCGCTTCCTCACCGACCGGCGCGACCTGCCGAAACCAAAGAAGCGCGGCGACCTCACCCCCGAGGAAGAGAGTCGCCTGCGGGGGTTGGGGTACGTGCGGTAAGACGATCACCGCGTTTTTCGTAGGGGCGGCCCCCCGTGGCCGCCCTTGTGCCTCACAAACGTTCGCGCGATTCGAGGGCGGCCACGGGGGGCCGCCCCTACAGAATCGTCGGGAACCCTTGTTCGGTCGGTGGCTGCTACTTCTTCGCGTGGTCGTAGAACCCGCGCCCGCTCTTCTTGCCCAGGCGGCCGGCGAGCACCATCTGCTTGAGCAGCGGCGGCGGCGCGAAACGCTTCTCGCGGTACTCCTCGAACATGATGTCGGCGATGTAGAGAGTGGTGTCCAGGCCGACGAAATCGAGCAGGGTAAACGGCCCCATCGGGTAGCCGCAGCCGAGCTGCATTCCCTTGTCGATGTCCTCGACCGAGCCCACCCCCTCTTCGAGCGCGCGGATCGCGTCGAGCAGGTAGGGAACGAGCAGCCGGTTGACGATGAAGCCCGAGTTGTCGCGCGCCGCGATCGGCTCTTTGCCCACCTTCCGAGCGAACTCGAACGCGGACTCGAACGCCTCGTCCGAAGTGAGGATCGTGCGCACCACCTCGACCAGCTTCATCACCGGCACCGGGTTGAAGAAATGGAGACCGACGAAGCGGTCCGGCCGCTTCGTGCTCATCGCGAGCTGGGTGATGGTGAGCGACGAGGTGTTGGAGGCGAAGATCGCCTCGGCCTTGACGATCTCGTCGAGCGCCGCGAAGGTCTTCTTTTTCTCTTCGACGTTTTCGACGATCGCCTCGACCACCAGGTCGCAATCAGCAAGATCGGCGAATTCGGTCGTGCCGGTCAAGTTGGCGAGAGCCGCATCGCGCGCCGCCGCGTCGAGCTTGCCCTTCTCGACCGCCTTGGCGAGCGACCCTTGAATCCGCGCCAGGCCCTTGTCCAGAAACCCCTGGTTCACTTCGCGAACCACCGTCGTCAACCCCGCCTTCGCCGCGATCTCGGCGATCCCGGCGCCCATCAGGCCGCAGCCGAGGACGCCCACCTTCTGAATGGCCATGTCGATTCTCCGTAATTTCCGGGGCAAGCCCCCGGGGAGAGCGGACTCTACCCGCTGGCGCAGGGCGCGCGCCAGCGGTCGGCTTACCGCACGAGCCTTCCTTACGGCTTCTTCTCCGCTTCCGGCTTCGCCCCTTCCGCTCCCACGGCATACCCCGCCCGGTCGGAGACCGCCCACATCGAATCGACCATCGTGAGGCCGTTGAAGATGCCGTTGCTCGATTGGAACACTTCGAGCGGGTTCGGATTGGCCGGGCTGGTCTGCAGGTAGGTCGATGAGCGGCCGGCGTCCGGCTTTTGCGCCGGATTCAAGGGGGGCCAGGCGGCCCGGTGGTGGCAGTTCATGCAGTTGGTCGTGATCGGGTGCGAAGCCGCGAGCTCGATGTACGGGTTATAGGCGACCGGCCAGATGGGACCCTTGGTGCTCGGCGGGGCGAAGTAGTTGGTTTGACCCTGGCCCTGCGTCGTGCCGTACGTCGTGGTCATCATGTAGTTCTTGTAGGTGGTGTCGCCGCCGGGCACCGAGGCGGGACGATGGTCGCAGAAGCGGTTCTGGTTGCCGGACTGAGGGTTCGAGCAGGCGAGAGCATCCGGATGCCACCAGGCGGACTGGAAGGTCCAGTCTCCTTGCGGTTCCTTGGTCATGATGTGCATGGCGATCGTCACCAGCGAATCGCCCTCTTGGAACGCGCGCTTGTAGGTCCAATAGGCCGAGGCGTCGAGGATGGCGCGGTCGCAATTGGAAAGCGCGTTCAAATCGGTCTGCGAATACTTCCGGTAGTAGAAACGATCGAGGCCGACGACCTGGCCGTCGTTGTAGATGTTGGGTCCCATCGGCTTGCCGTTGGGATCGAGGACGCCGTAGAGGTACTCCACCCTCTGCTGCCCCGACTTGGCGGGAAGACTGCTGGAGATCGCGGCCGCCCGGGTCCACAGGTTCTGCATCTCGTAGCCGGCGTACTTGCCGTCGGCCTGGGAGCCCGGCGGGTTGTTTTCCCAGTCCCAGATCGGCAGAGCGGTGACGCTCGACCAGGTCGGGCCGCCGCCCGCGACCGGCCATTGCATGACCTTGAGCACGATCGACGTCGTCGGGAAGGGTGAAATGCTCGTGGAGGGGCTGGTCTTGGCGGGCAGCTTGGAGTTGAGATACGAGGCATCGTACAGCTTGGTCAAGAGGATGTTGTTGAGGGCGGACTGGTTGTAGCTGACCGCCGCCACCATGATGTCGCCGTTGCTCTCGAAGTTGGTGCCGTCCTTGAGCGAATAAAGCTGCGGGTTCGTGTTGGGGATCGCTTGGAGGCAGCTCCTGTAGGCGGGGTTGTTGACGATCGCCGAGTTGACGCCGTAGATGGGCGCCGGATTGTTGATCGCTTCGACTCCGCCGACCTTCGCATTGGCCATGTTCTTGGCGTTCAGCGAGGAGGGGCGCGGCTGCGCCGTCGCCTCGGCGCCGAGGGAAGGCTTCCAGGGGTTGTATTGGAACGGAAAGGCCTGCGTCGAGGTGCCCCAGGTCCGCCAGGTGGGATTGGACGACGGGCCGGCGCCTCGATTCAAACCCGCGAACACGCAGTAGGCATGAAAGCGCACCCGATGGCCGCCGCCGGGAGTGATCCAGGAATTGATCGTGGCGGGAGTCTGCGGATAGTCGAAACCCGGAGGGAACTGCGCGCTGGGCGGCGGAGTCAGGTTGTCGCAAACGGTCGGGACCGCTTGCTTCACGACTTCGGTTCTCGCCGGGGTCGCAGGAGTCGCCTCGGCCGCCGGGGCCGATTCGGACTGATCCTGCTTTCCCGGCCCGCAGGCGAGGAGCGCGGCAAACGTCGAGGCCACGGCGGCTACGCGGAGCACAGGTTGCATCTCGAACCTCCTGGTTTGTCCCTTGGGAAAGGGGTGGATAGAGCTATTGCAGCATAACGCAGCCCGGCCGACGCCGGTCTCGCGTGACGATCTCGCCCAAAACGGCGCTCCCGACCGAAGGACCAGCGATCCCTCGGCAGGGATCAACGAATTTCGCGGAAAATCGCTGGTCCCGCGGCAGGGACCAGTGATCCTTCGGCAGGGATCAACGATTTTGGCCGAAATTCGTTGGTCCCGCGGCAGGGACCAGTGATCCCTCGGCAAGGATCAACGAATTTGGCGCAAATTCGTTGGTCCCGCGGCAGGGAACGCTGGTCCCGGGTCAGGGAACGGTGATCCGTCGGCGGGGTTGCGTGACGATCTCGCGGGCTCGTCTCGTTCGGCCGGGGCACGAGCACCCGAGAGAGGTAGAACCTCCGTCGTCGCCTCCCCATGCCGTATCCGGTCCCGTCCGCGAACCTTCGCAGAAGGAGTTTCCTCCGATGCCTGACCTCGCCTCCACCCGCCGTGCCCGTCTTCTTCGCGCCGCGG
Organism: Thermoanaerobaculia bacterium; assembly: GCA_035607435.1. GTDB lineage: Bacteria > Acidobacteriota > Thermoanaerobaculia > Multivoradales > UBA5704 > DASYKS01. The sequence goes on from DATMZU010000766.1 coordinate 12,022, forward strand.
CGTCGTTCGCCCTGCTGCTCGCGCTCGGCGCTTCGGCGCGGGCCTACGACGACTGCGACTCGAAATTCATCGCCTACCTGGGGGCGGACGCCTACCAGTTTTCACCGGCTCACTCCGGATCGCTCGGCAGCGTGCGGCTTTTCACCGTGCTATCGAACCAGCGCGCGGCGGTGTTCGGCGATCTCGGCACGGCGTATTGGCATCTGGAGATTCGAGACGAGTTCGGCCGGGTCGTGCGCAATGTCGACGGCGCCGCGACGATCGACGCTTCGGGGCAGACGGCGGGCGAATTCTTCTGGGACGGCCGGGACGACGCCGGGCGCAGAGTGCCTCCCGGGCGCTACTCCTATTCGTTCCTCGGCCGGTTCCTCGCCGACAAGGAGCGCGGCAAGATCGCGCGGACGATCTCCCGCTACGCGGATCTGGCCGGGGTAGGGATCGAGAACGAAGCCTATGCGTCCACCGACTACGTGATCGTCAACGATGCGCTCAGCGAGAAAGAGGCGGTCGAGCTGCGCTCAAGCCTCGCCGCGGGCGCCTGCCAGATGCGCCAGAACACGCCGATCGAGGCGGGCTTCGGCTTCAACTTCTATTACGGCTCGACCCACAGCCATTCGAATTGGTCGGACGGCGGCCAGCCGACCTCCGCCTGCTCGTCCGGCAACGCCGAAGGGAGCGGCACCTTCACTCCGGCGCAGATCTACGGCTTCGCCCGCAACTCGGCCGGCCTCGATTACTGGGTGATCAACGAGCACAACCACCTGATCAACGACGCCATGGCGACCAACAACCCGCCGGTCTCCGAGGCAAAGGTCAAACAGCGCTACGCGGACGGCCGCGCCGCGGCGGTCTCGGCGACCGTCAACGACGTCTTCGTCGGGCTCTACGGCATGGAATGGGGGGTGAGCACGAACGCCGACCAGGGGCACGTGACGCTGCTCGAAACGCCGAAGCTGTTCGGCTGGGAGACCTGCACCACCTGCAACGGACCGAACGCGGAATGCACCGCCGGGTCCAACTGCTATTTCGACGTCTTCACCCCGAAGCGCTTCGGCTACCTCACGATGTACAAGCGCTCGGTCGAAAATCCGTCGCCGGCCGGCGCTCTG
>DATMZU010000768.1:0-3628 GCA_035607435.1 Thermoanaerobaculia bacterium
CTCGACGTACTCGAAGGCGAGGAAGAGCATCCCCTCGGCCTCCCCGGCGTCGAACAGGGTGACGATGTTGGGGTGGAGCATCCGGCCCGCCGCCCGCGCCTCGCGCAGCAGCCGCTTCTTGCGGTCCTCCACCTCGGAATCGCGCCCGGAGAGGCGCACGGTCTTGATCGCCAGCTTCCGATCGATGTGCGGATCGTCGGCCAGGTAGACCTCTCCCATCGCCCCGGCACCCAAGAACTTGTCGATCTTGTAGCGGCCGACCATCGTGCCGCTCGCGAGGTTGGTCATCTGGGAGTTTTCGCCTCTCGTAGGGGCATCGGCCACGCCTCTTAAGCCCAACGGACCTCGCGGCCCGGTCGGCCCGTAAGACGGGCTTCTGCGGAACCGGAGAATGATAGCAGGGCGGGCGGGGTGGACGGGGGTTCGGTGCCCTCCCCGAGCGGGGCTTCCCTAAAGATGACCAAAGCTGTCATATTTACCGCCGCGGGCCGGATTTGCCAGAGATCCGTCTCCCCGCGCCGCCCTTATGCCCGCCCACGCCATCCTCTCGCCCGAGTCGTTCGTCGCTCCTCTGGACGCCCTTCCGTCCGGAGCGATCGACCCGCTGTCGCGGATCGGCAATACCCCGCTCTACGACCTTTCCCGTCTGGTCGGCCGGCCGGGCATCGCGCTCTACGCCAAGGCGGAGCTGTGCAATCCGGGAGGATCGGTCAAGGACCGGGCGGCGCTCGCGATGATCGACGACGCGGAGCGCCGCGGCCTGTTCGCCGAGGGGCGGAGGCTGCTCGATGCAACCTCGGGCAACACGGGCATCGCCTACGCGATGATCGGCGCAGCGCGCGGCGTGCCGGTCACGCTCTGCCTGCCGGACAGCGCGAGCCCGGAACGCAAGCGAACTTTGCGCGCCTACGGCGCCGAGATCCGGATCACCGATCCGCTGGAGGGGAGCGACGGCGCGATCCGCCAAGCGCGGCGGCTGGTCGCCGAGGAGCCGGAGCGCTGGGCTTATCTCGACCAATACTCCAATCCCGAAAACTGGCGCGCCCATTACCGCACGACGGGCCCCGAGATCTGGCGCCAGAGCGGGGAGCGGATCACCCATTTCGTCACCGGACTGGGCACCAGCGGCACCTTCATGGGTGTCGGGCGTTTCTTAGAGGATCACGCCCCCCACGTGAGGCGGATCTCGGTCGAGCCGGACGGGCCGTTCCATGGACTCGAAGGAATGAAGCACATGGCCTCCGCGTTGGTGCCGCCGATCTATGATCCGACGCTCGCCCACGAGGCGCGCGAGATTTCGACGGAGGCGGCCCACGCAATGGTCCTGAGGCTGGCGCGCGAGCTGGGCCTGTTGGTCGGGGTTTCGGCCGGAGGGAACGTCGCGGCTTCGCTCGCGCTGGCGGGTGAAATCGAAAGCGGCACGATCGTGACCGTCCTGTGCGACGGCGCCGACAAGTACCTGTCCGAGTCGTTTTGGGAGGAGGAACTTTGAGCCGAGAAACCTCGACGCTGATCCTCTCCGCGGCGGATCGCGAGACGATCGAGCGCCACCTCGAAGCGGGCTATCCCGACGAAGCCTGCGGCGTGATGATCGGCCGCGAGGCCCTCACCCGGACCGAAGTGGTCCGCCTGGTGCTCGCCGACAACGCCCGCGAGGACAGCCGCCACAACCGCTACGTGATTCCCCCCGAAGCGGTGCTCGCGGCGGAAAAGGCGGCGCGGGCCGAGGGCCTCGGCGTGATCGGCTATTTCCACTCCCACCCCGACCACCCGGCGCGGCCGAGCGAATTCGATCGCGAGCACGCCTGGCCGGGGCTGTCGTATCTGATCGTTTCGATCCGCGGCGGCAAATCCGAAGACGTGCGAAGCTGGCGCCTCTCCGACGACCGCGAGAGTTTCCTCGAAGAGACCCTGGAGCTGATCTGAGCACGCGCCCAGACGCTCCCGAAGGAGAAGAACCCGTGTCAGCCCCGATTCAATCGACCATTCACATCCCCACGCCGCTCCGCCGCTTCACCGGCGAGGCGGGCGAGATTTCCGTCGCGGGCGGCACGGTCGGCGAAGCGCTGCGCGACCTGGTGAGCCAGCATCCCGCCCTCGAACGGCATCTCTATACGCCGGAAGGCACGCTCCGCAGTTTCGTCAACGTGTTCAAGAACGACGACGACGTCCGCTTCCTCGACAAGGGGGCCACGCCGATCGCCGACGGCGACGTGCTGTCGATCATCCCGTCGATCGCCGGGGGGCTTTCTTCCGGGAGCCGCTTGTGAGTTTTGAGAGCCTGGTCGAAGGGCGCGCGCTGCCGCAGCTCGACCCCGCGGAGATCCGCCGCTACAGCCGGCATTTGATCCTGCCGGAGGTCGGCACCGAAGGGCAGAAGCGCCTCAAAGCGGCGAAGGTCCTGATGATCGGCACGGGAGGGCTCGGCTCGCCGCTTGGCCTCTACCTGGCGGCGGCCGGAGTGGGCACGCTCGGAATCGTCGATTTCGACGTGGTGGACGACTCGAACCTCCAGCGTCAGGTGCTGTTCGGCATCTCGGACGTGGGCAAGCCGAAGATCGAAGCGGCCGCCGCGCGGTTGCGCGACATCAACCCTCACATCAAGATCGTCCCGTACGAAACCCGGCTCGAATCGAGCAACGCGCTCGACCTGTTCCGCGACTACGACCTGGTGGTGGACGGCACCGACAACTTCCCCACCCGCTACCTGGTGAACGATGCCTGCGTGCTGCTCGGCAAACCGAACGTCTACGGCTCGATCTTCCGCTTCGAAGGCCAGGTCTCGGTCTTCTGGGGCGCCAAGGGTCCCTGCTACCGCTGCCTGTTCCCCGAGCCGCCTCCCCCCGGGCTCGTCCCCTCCTGCGCCGAAGGCGGAGTGCTGGGAGTGCTCCCCGGCATCATCGGCGCGCTCCAGGCGAACGAGGTGATCAAGCTGATCGTCGGAGCCGGCGATCCCCTGATCGGCCGGCTCGTGCTGTTCGATGCCCTCAAGCTTCGCTTCCGCGAGCTGAAGCTGCGGAAAGATCCGGCCTGCCCGATCTGCTCGGAGCACCCCACCCAGACCGGCCTGATCGACTACGACCAGTTCTGCGGCATCGAGCCGGAAGCGGCCCACGAGGACGATTTCGACATCGAAGCGACCGACCTCGCCCGCTGGCGGAGCGAAGGGCGAGACGTCGTGGTGCTCGACGTCCGCACCCCACAGGAGTACCAGATCGCCCGCATCGAAGGCGCGGTCCTCATCCCGCTCCAAGAGCTGCCCGACCGTCTGAACGAGCTCGACACCGCCGCGATGATTGTCGCCCAATGCCACGGCGGCGTCCGCTCCGCTCAAGCCGTCCATTTCCTGCGCCAGCACGGCTTCGCGAAGACCCGGAACCTCGCGGGCGGAATCGACGCGTGGAGCGTCGAGGTGGACCCGACGGTGCCGCGGTACTGAGAAGGGGTTGTCGGAGCGAGGCGAGATCAAAGCGTTCTCGCCGCATCGCGGGCGGCCACGGGGGTGTCCGGCCTCAGGACATAGGTAACACCTCGACCTCAAGACATCGGTAACAGGTTGGGGCAGAGTTGGGGTCCAAGGAGGGCCGCGACGATGCCCTGGCGGGAGACCGATGCGATGGATCAGAGG
>DATMZU010000769.1:0-3146 GCA_035607435.1 Thermoanaerobaculia bacterium
TCGGCGGGCGCCCGGTGACGCTCAGCTACTGCACGCTGTGCGGCGCGGGCATCCTCTACGACACCCGGACCCCGAGCGGCAAGCCCTACACCTTCGGCACGTCCGGCCTGCTCTATCGCAGCAACAAGCTGATGGTCGATCGCCAGACCCTCACCCTGTGGAACAACCTGACCGGCGAGCCGGTGGTCGGCCGCCTGGCGCAGAGCCCGATCCGCCTCGACGTCCTGCCGCTCGTGCTCACCACCTGGAAGGATTGGCGGACCCGTCATCCGGACACCACCACGCTCGCGCTCGACGCCGCGCTGGTCGGCCGCTACGGCTTCAACTATCAACCGGGCGCCGCGGATCGCCAGCGGCGCGGCGTCTCGTTTCCGGTCTGGCAAAAGAGCGCGGCGCTCGATCCCAAGGCCGAGATCTTCGCTCTGCGCGTCGGCGATCCGCCCAAGGTCTATCCTATAGAGACGCTGCTCGCCGAAAAGATCGTCAACGATTCGGCGGGCGGCTCCCCGGTCGTCCTGCTGGCCGATCCGGAGAGCGGCGCGGTCCGCGCGTTCGCCCGCGGCGATCGGACGTTCCGCGCGGGCGCGGCCGGCGCCCTGCTCGATCAGGACGAGAGGGTGTGGCGGGTCGCCGAGGAAAGCTTGAGCGCCGAGGGCCGCGAGCCGCTTTTGCGGCTGCCGGGGCATCAGGCGTTCTGGTTCGGTTGGTATGGTTTCTATCCCGGTTCGGAGATCTACCGCGGCCACGGCGCCGGGAGCGGCAAGTAGCGGTTGAAGGAGCGAAATCGCCCTCGGTTTCGTGGCTGGAAGGAGAGCACCATGCGTTCGTTGCGACAGTTCCTCTCGACCCTCCTCGTCGTCGCCCTGCTCATCGCGTCCGCGCCGGCCGGTTCCCTGGCCCAGGCCGCCCCGACCAAAGAACGGTTCGAAGACGCTTCGCGCGTGGTCGCCATCGAGGTGCCGGTCAACGTCGTCGGCCGCGACGGCCAATCGGTCCGCGGCCTTTCGGCCAAGGATTTCGAGATCTACGACGAGGGCAAGAAGCAGGCGATCGAGAGCTTCGAGGTGGTCGATCTGAGCGTCCTCTCGGCCGAACCGCAAAGCCGGTCGCGCGTCGAGCTGTTGAACGCGCCGTCGCGCCGTCATTTCCTGCTCCTGTTCGACCTGTCGTTCTCCTCCGTCCCCTCGATCTTGAAGGCGCGCCTGGCGGCCCGCGATTTCGTCCTCCACTCGCTCGCCCCCACCGACCTGGCGGCGGTCGCCACCATCTCCTTGGAGCGCGGACCGCGGCTGATCGTCACCTTCACCCCGGACCGGGCGCAGCTCGCGCGCGGCATCGACACCCTGGGCTCGAAAACCGATCTGGCCGGCGAGCGCTACGATCCGCTGCGCTTCGTGGTCGATCAGGCGCAGGTCTCCGCCGCCGACGCTTCGGGCGCCGGCCAGGGGCAGATTCCCTCCCTGCGCGACGAACGCACCGGCGGCGCGCTCGGCGACTACCTGGCCTCGATCAGCGCGCAGGGCCAGAAGGACCAGCGCCTGTTCGACGCCAGCCGGGTGACCGCGCTTTCCCGGACGCTCGGCTCGGTGGCCAAGAGCCTCGCGGCGTTGAAGGGGAGGAAGCAGGTGATCTTCTTCTCCGAAGGGTTCGACAGCCGGCTGATGCTCGGCCGCGGCGCGGGCCAGACCGAGGACGCGATCCAGGAGGCGCAGGAAATCGCCACCGGCCAGAGCTGGATGGTCGACCTCGACAACCGCTACGGCAACACCGAGCTGCAGAACGAGATCAACCGCATGCTCGACCTCTACCGGCGGGCCGATTGCGTGATCCAGGCGGTGGACATCGGCGGCCTGCGCACCGGCGGCGGGGTCGGACCCGGGATCGGCCAGGGCACCGCGGGAGCGGGCAAAGAGGGCCTCTTCTACATCGCCAACGAGACCGGCGGCGAGCTGTTCGAAGACGGCAACAACCTCTCCAAGCAGCTCACGACGCTGCTCGATCGAACCAGCGTGACCTACCTGCTGACCTTCCAACGCTCGGATCTGCCAGAGACCGGCGCCTATCATCGCCTGCGGGTCAAGGCGACCCTGCCGCCCGGCGCGCGGCTGTCGCACCGCGCGGGGTACTACGCGCCCCGGCCGTTCGGCGAGCTCGACCCGCTGGAGAAGAACCTGCTCGCCGCCGAGGGCATCGCGAGCGCCGCGCCGCGCCGCGATCTCGACGTCGCCTTGCTGGTGGCGCCGTTCCGCGCCGCGCCCGACCGCGCCTACGTGCCGGTGATCATCGAGATCGGCGGCGCGGGCCTGCTCGCCGGCCAGACCTCCGACCGCCTGGGGGTGGAGATCTACGCCTACGTGAGCGACGCGGAAGGGCAGATGCGCGACTTCTTCACCCAGCAGGTGGGGCTCGCGCTCGGCGCCGGGCGCGAAGCGATCAAGAAGACGGGGGTCAAGTACTACGGCCATTTGTCGCTGCCCCCGGGCAGCTACCGGGTCCGCGTCCTGGTGCGCAACGCCGAAACCGGCCGGACGGGAGTCCAGTCGGTGCCCCTCGAGGTGCCGACCTACAGCAGCAAGGAGCCCGAGCTGCTGCCGCCGATGTTCGCCGAGGCGCCCGGCAGCTGGGTCCTGGTCCGGCAGAAGGAAGCGGACGGCGAGCGCTCGGTGGTCTACCCGTTCATGGTCAAAGGGGAGCCGTACATCCCCTCGGCGCGGCCGACGCTCGCGCTGAACCACGAGGCGCAGGTCTACCTGGTCGGCTACAACTTCGGCCCCGGCGATCTTTCGGTCCTGGGACAGGTGGCGGATGCCGAGGGCAAGAAGATCGCGGGCGGCAACCTGACCCTGGTCGAGCGGACCGCCACCGGCATTCCGGGGCTCGACAAGCTGGTGGCGACGTTTTCGCCCAGCGGCCTGGCGGCCGGCGGCTACACCTTGACCGTCGAGGTCACCGATCCGGCGACCGGCACGCGCGAGGTCAATTCCCTGCCGTTCGTCGTCCGCTGACAGGGGCCGGTCGTCCCGCCTTCCGCACGGCTGATCCCATCGGCCGGCGCGCGCGGCTATGATCCGTGCTCTGCTGGCCGACGACAATCCTTGCCCCTTCTCGGAGGAAGCCATGATCTCCACCCCAAAAAGAATCCTCTG
>DATMZU010000771.1:0-6255 GCA_035607435.1 Thermoanaerobaculia bacterium
TCGAGCGAGACGATCCGGAGCCGGAACTCCTTCGATGGATCTTCGCCTACGGGGAGCAGCCAGCGCTCCGCCGCCAGCCGATCGCGCACCGTCGGCGTCAGGTCGTCGACGGCCGAGAGCCCGGAGGCCAGCCGCGAGATCTCGCTAAACCCCGGCGCTCCGGGGGTCAGTTCGACGCCGGTGAGAGGATGGTAGATCCGCCCGGCGTCCACATGGGCGAACGGGTGAAGCGCAAGCCCGGTCGCGGCTTCTTCGGGCAGGACCGCGAGCGCGGTCCGGGATTCATCATTCATGCGGGAAGCTCATCGTTCGTTTGAGACGTGGGAAGAAGTCTTCGACCGCTCCATTGTACGTCCCAAGCGTGCTCGACGTTGATCAGGCCGATCCGGTAGTCCGCGCTCTCGACCGCGAACGCCGCCCGGAGCGGCCGCTGGTCGTAGACGTGGAGCGACCGGTGGTCGAGCAGAAAGACGTAGAGCGAGAATTCTCCCTTGACGATCGGCAGGGCGGGCACGTCGAGCACGATCCGGTAGCTCCGCTCCCCGGAAACCGCCGGCAGGCCATCCAGGTGGGTCGAAAACGAGCAGACTTCGACTCCGTCGGTGCGGTTGATGCCGACCCCGAGGTGAAACCCGAGCGTCGGGTCGTCGGTCGCCCAGGAAACTTCCAGCCGGAACGGCGAGCCGGACCGATACCGGGAGGGTTCGATCTCCCGCCCCTCTTCGACCAGCTGGCGCACGCCGATCAGCCGCGCGGGTCCGGCGCGAGTCGGTTCCTCGCTCAGCGGCGACTCTGGATCCGAAGTCGTGGCGGCAACCGGTTCCTCGGCAGGAGAAGCGGCCGAGCCGCTCTTGGCCACCAGGAAGTTTTCGTATTCGTGGATCACGTCGAGAACCGGCCCGAGCGCCTGCGGCCGGCCGTTCTTGAGCCAGAGCGCCTGCTGGCAGAAGGCCGAGACGTAGTACATCGCATGCGAGCAGAATAGAAGAGTGCCCCCGGCGCCGACGAACCGTTCGAGCCGGTCCATGCACTTCTTCTGAAAATAGCCGTCGCCCACCGACAGCGCCTCGTCGATGATCAACACGTCGGGCTCGACCTGGGTCGCGATGGCGAACCCGAGCCGCATCGCCATGCCGGTCGAATAGACCTTCACGGGCTGATCGATGAAGTCGCCCAGCTCCGCAAAGTCGAGGATAGCGGGGGTCTTTTCGCGGACCTCCGCCTCCGACAGCCCAAGCATCGCGGCGTTCAAGACGATGTTCTGGCGGCCGGTGAACTCCGGGTGGAAACCCGACCCCAGCTCAAGAATCGAGGCGATCTTCCCCTGGACCACCGACCGCCCGGCGCTTGGGCTGGTGATCCCGGCGAGCACCTTGAGCAACGTCGATTTGCCGGCCCCGTTCTCCCCCACGATCGCGAGCCCTTGGCCCCGAGGCAGATCGAACGAGACGCCGTCCAAAGCGCGAAACTCCCGATGCCGCGGCCGCGCACCGAACGGCACCAGCAGCCGATGCCACGGCTGGGCATAGACCCGGTACACCTTTTCGAGATTCTGAACTTGGACCGCGGGATCTGCCATCGAGCGGGGATTCTACCTGTTCGGCGCGGGCCGAGGCTCAGAGAGCCCCGGCCGACCCAGGCGGCGGCAATGCGGCTAGTGCCCCAGCCCCAGCTCTTCGATCGACTTGACCTCCAAGATCCGATCGGTGAGACCTCCCAATTCGTCGAGCGAGTCAATCGCCTCCACCCGCGCCCGAACCGCGGGCGGCACCTCCCCGAACCGCCTCCCGAGCAGGCGGAGTAAGGTCCTGCGGACACCTTGCTCGACTCCCTTCTCGATACCTTGTTCGAGACCCTCGGCAAGGACCTTCTGCCTATATTCCGCCACCATCCGATCAGCCCATGTCATTTCCATCGCTTCGACCTCCGGATTCTCTTGGGCGAGGCGCAGCGCGGCGTACTCTTCCGCATCGCGCCCTGCCAATTGTAGGTAAGTTTGCACACAGTTGGCCAGTAAGAATCGCTCGACCTCGTTCAGTTGTGCCGTAGCGATTTTCCGCAGCAGCTCCAGCTTCAACCGGGCTCGGCCCATCCTGCCCGGCCAGGCGAGGGCGGCGAGCGCCCAGGCGAGCGGTTCCGCCCGATCGAGAAGCGTCCTCGCCGGAAGCTTCGAGAGGCCGATCGACACGTAGTTGAAGCGGAGGATCTCTCGATCGAACGCCCGCTCGACGTGGTCGATCCAGCGGATGCCGGAAGGACCGCCGCGCAGGAAGACGACGACCGACACCACCGGCCCGGGGTCGCGCAGGTAGAGATGGTACGCGTAGCGGGCCATCCGGCGGCCGATCTCGCCGCCGAAGCGGCGCTCGATCTCCACATGGATCCGGAAGCTCCCTCCGGTCGCGCCGTCGGGCGTCTCGGCGAGGAGATCGACCTCGTGGCGCTCACCCACGGGCAGATCGTGAAACACCTCCTTGTCCAGGAAGGTGAAGCCTCCCGGACCGAGGCTCCCGACCAGGCGGGCCGCGAGGTCGGGATCGACAAGGAACAGCAAATCGGGGAAAAAGGTGCGAAACAGGTCCTTCCACAGCTGGTCGTGGCTGGTCATAGCGGCACGTACCTCCTGCCGCTTAAAAGACGCGAAACATCCCCCTGAATCTTGCAGTTCGGAAAAACGCCGATCAAACCGTCTCAAGAATCCCGGCGCGTCCCGTGCCTTCTACCCAAGACGACGCCGGACCCAATCGCGCACCGCGTGCCGAAGGCCGATTGCCTCCCTCGCCGCGCGGGCTCGGTGGTCAAGATCCCGCAAGTGGGGCAAGAGGGCGCGCAGCAACGACTCCGCCCCGATTCCCATCGTCTCCGGCCGGTCGATCCGCGCGAGCCAGCCGGCGAGGTGGACCGCCCGCTCCTCGACAGCTCGGGCCGCAAAGGCGTCGCGGATCGCTCCGGGCGGCTCGTGGGGATGGACGATGCGGCCATCGCTGTCGATCTGTTCGGGCAGAAATTCATGGCTGAAGATCGCGGCCCGCGGATCGAGTTTCTCCCAGGTCGCGTCGAGCACATCGGTCGCGGAGGCGTAGAGGTCGACGTCCATCCAGAGCAGGGCGATCGGCTCCATGAGGCGCGGCAAGGAATCTCGAAACCAACCTTCGAGGAAGCGCACCCGCTCGATGCGGCCGAACAGGCGGACGTTGTCTTCGACCTCTTGGCGACCGCCGCGAAAATCGCCGGGGCGGTAGCCTTCCTCTCCGGCTCCGGCCTCTCCGGGCAAGCCCTGGAACGAATCCGCCACGACCAGATCGCGACCCAGGAACGCGCAGGCGTGGCTCAGGCAGGCGGACGAGAAGCCCTTGAAGCAGCCGCATTCGAGCAGTACGCCCTGCACCCCGGCGGAATCCAAAAGGTAGAGGTGGTTCGCGATGTGGAGCAGCTCTTCAGGGGAGGTGCCGATCCCGCCGCCGGGCGCGTCGGCCGGGCGGGGAAAGCACTCCTCGATCGCGTGGAACGCCTCGTAGGACGACTTGAGGAAATAGAGATAGCGGCGCGCCACGGGCTCGCGGCGGGCTTCTTGGATCACCCAGACCGCGAGGTCCGCGGCCCGCTCCGGGGTGGGAGCGAGCCCGGCCGCGGTGGCCTGGGGGGCGAGGTCGGCCGGCAGCACCTAGGTCGACGTCAGGGCCGCGGCGCGGCAACCCGGGCGTTCGCTAGAACGGTTCCCGTGCGCACCTCGACTTCGACCGAGAAGCTCTCGGCCGTTCCGATCGGATGGGCGGCGGCGCGGACGGCGCGCAGGTCGGGCCCCACGTCGAGGCCGCGAAGAGCGCCGAGCACCGTGCCGTCCGCCGCGCGATAGACCAGATCGACCGAAGCGGTTCGGTCGGTGGGATTGAACAGCAGAATCGTCGTTTTGAGGTCGCGCGTCGCGCGAAGGCCGGTCAGGTTCCAAACTTCACCGGCTTTCGCAGCCTCCCGCTCGGAGAGAGAAGCGATCGCCGCTTCGATCTTTGGCAGCCGGCCGTCGGTCTCGCCGCTTTCGATCACCAGGGCGCCCGGGCCACCCCCCCAGCGATCGCCGGGCAGGGATCGGCGTTCGTTCGGACCGAGCGCGATCCGCTCCGAGCCGCGGGCGAGCGCGGCATCCGGCCCGGCGGGGAGGAAGCGGGCGACCAGGGAGAGCGGTTGGGCGCCGGGGTTGACGAACACCACGGGCTCCTTGCCGAACGCCCCGAGCAGGACGCGCCGACCCGGAGCTCCAGGAATCGTCGAAACCCCGGAAGGTGCACCCGCGGAGATCTCCGCCGCGGCGGGAGAACCGGCCGGAGCCGCGGACGCCAGCGTGCCGCCGACCACCGCGCCGTCCTGGAAGTTCCAGGTGCGGGACGCGACGCTGCCCGCGGACGAGTCGTTGAACGTCGCGGGTACTCCCGCGTAGATCGGCGACGGCACGACGAACTCGGCATTCGGCACGGTGAGGGTGGTCCGCTTGTGAACGTCGAAGATCGAGAACGCCGCGCGGTAATAGAGGTCGCCGACGAACTTGCCCATCCGCCCGCCGGTCCGGTTGAAACCGGTCGGACTGTCGCGGTAATACCAGGACCAATACGAGGTCGGTACCCCGGCGATCGTGACGACCTGGGGCGGTGTCATATCGACCGGCGCCGTCGGTGTCGTGACGTCGTACACCGCTTCGCGGACCGTGCCGCCGCCGCAGATCTGGTCGGACCCGAAAACCAGATAGGACGCCGTGGACGTGCGCGAGAACGTGATGTAGAACTGGGGCGTGCCGGAAAACATCGTCTTGGTCCAGACGGGAGCCCCGAGCACCACACAGCCGAGCGTGTTGGTGATGCAGCTGACATCGTAGATCCGCGCCTCGGCGTCGTGGCGGGTCGCCAGGTAGTACTTGTCCGAGGGAAGATCGTGCCAGAGCGCAATGCCGTAGACCGATTCGAGCGGCAGCGCCGCGAGTTTCAATGCGGGATGGAGCACGTCGGCCACGTTCCAGATCGATACCCCTCTCGCCGTGCCGCGGCTCGCGGCGACATAGGTATCCGCGCCGTCCACGTAGGTATAGGAGCTGTCGGTGCTGATCTGCTTGACCAGCACCCCGGGGCAGGCGCCGCCGTTGTCCAGGCAGCCGCTGTAATCCTTGGCGCGGGTCATGTCGTAGGCGAGCAGACCGGTGAGCTCGCCGGTCACCGTCGAGTGTCCGTCGATGAACGCGTAGGCCCGGCCGCCGATCGTCGTCGCGTAGACCTGGGTGGCATTCTTGTCGCCGTCCTGGTACGCCAGGCGGGGATGGAATTTGTCGGTGTTGTCGAAGATCGCGATCCCGACGCTCGGCTGGCCGACCAGGGCGGCCAGATCGCCCTGCACCGCAATATCCGAGAGGACCTGTTTGCGCTCTCCGGAAGGCCATTGCCGCCACATCGAGGGACCATCCACCGTCTTGATGAACGCCGGCTGCTCGGGCGTCGTGTGCAGATCCCAGATCTGCATGCCGTGCGAGATCGCCGCATATAGATAGCCGCCGTCGATGTCGAGTGACATCCAAGAGGGCTCCGCGCTGCCGTAGCGATCCGCCGGATTGCCCGGCAGGGCGAATTCGTTGAAATCGGTGTTGTCGCGCAGGAACGACATCGGGGTCGTATCGACCGGCTTGAGCGTGCCCCACAGCGAGCTCGGCACGGGAGACGCAGGAGTCTTGCACTGCATGAAGCCGCAACTGGCGTCGGAAGCGCAGTTTTGCGCCGCCGCGGGACCGGTGAGCCCCAGCAACAGGAGACCCGATCCGAAAACACAAACCCGAAGAAGAGTTGTCGATGTCACTTTAATCACCTCCGGCGCGCCAAGCCGCCGCGCGGCGAAACCGCCGCTTGGCCGGTTCCTCTAGAGCTTGTAGGGTCAATGGTACCGCGTCCCGGGGGGAACGGGAAATCATGCGGCAAACGCAACATTTCGAACAGAACCGCGACCAGTTCGCCGCGCGCGCCGGCCCGGTGCGGATTGCGGAATTCCCAGACGATCCGCCCGTCCGGATTCACTTCGAGCGCACGACCGTTCTCGGACTCCGTGATCAGCGTGTTCCCCCCGGCGAGCCTCTGGCAGGAACCGAGCGTCTTGGAAAAGAGTTCCTGGCCGGGACGGCCGCCGAACTGCCAGACAATGCGCTCCGGGGCGGCACCGAAAGGATCGCTTTCGATCACCCGCGACCGATCTCCCCCCAACCCCGTGTTGTCGAACATCAAGAGA
>DATMZU010000773.1:0-3579 GCA_035607435.1 Thermoanaerobaculia bacterium
GAGACCGAGTCGGGCGACCGTGATCGCGGCGACCGCGACGATCGCGACGATCGGGGCGGCCGCGGGGATCGTGGAGACCGTGGGGATCGGGGTGGCCGCGGTGATCGCGGCGGTTATTCGTCCGGCAGGGAGGATTGATCCATGGCTCGTCCGAAGAAGGTTTTCTTCCGCCGTCGCAAGGTCTGCAAGTTCTGTGTCGATCGCATCGAGCACGCCGACTACAAAGACTTGAAGCTCCTCCAGGGATTCGTGCCGGAACGCTCGAAGATCCTTCCGCGCCGCATTTCGGGCACCTGCGCCCGGCATCAGCGGCTCCTCCAGACGGCGATCAAGCGGGCGCGCCACCTCGCCCTGCTGCCTTTCACCACCGATTAAAGGACAACCGAGATGCGTGTGATCTTGCTCTCCGATCAGCGGAACCTCGGCAAGCGCGGCCATGAGGTGGACGTGAAGCCCGGGTATGCGCGCAATTTCCTGATCCCCCAAGGGATGGTTCTCGAGGCGACGAACGCCAACAAGGCGTACTTCTCCCACCAGAAAAAGAAGATCGACGACCGCCACTCGCGCGAGCGGGATGCGGCGGCGGCGATCGCGGCTCAGATCGCCGACATCAAGATCGAGATCGCGAAAAGAGTCGGCGAGAACGAAGTGCTCTACGGTTCGGTGACCGCGGCAGACGTTGCCGCGGCGCTCGAAGCGAAGGGTGTGACGGTCGATAAAAGGCGGATCGATCTGGCCGGCGGCATCAAGAAGCTCGGCGACCACACGGTGCGGGTGGACCTGCATCCGGAAGTCGTGGCCGAGGTGGTCGTTTCGGTCATCCCGGACCGGTAGCCTCAAGCTCTCGGGCGATTCGAGATGTCAGATCGCGTATCGATCGAATCGCCCGACAGCGCCTCTTCTTCCCGCCCGATCCTTACGCTCGACGATTTTCTGGTCGAGCCGACCCGCAAGCTTTCCGATTGGCGCTGGCTGTGGAAAGGGGACCTCGAGTTCCCGATCCGCAGCCATCGCGGCTTTCTGGGCCGGCTGTTGGTGGCCGGCAAGCGGCTGCTGCGTCCGTTGGTCAAGGTGCCACAGAACGACCTGTGGGAGCGACAGCGGATTTTCAACCTGATCCTGCTCGAACATCTGGAGCGCCAGGACGCCGAGCGCGTTCGCCATCACGACCGCCTGGCCTACCTCGAAGAGCTGGACGCCAAGGGCATCCGCGAGCTGATGCAGCACAACGACGCGCTGTTTTCCCGGGTGGACCAGAAGCTCGACCGGGTGCGGCGCGAGTCGCGCGACCTGCTCGCCTCGTTGGGGGCAGCGCTCTCGGTGGCTGAAACCGCGGAAGGGGCTTCTCCTGCCGGCGAGATCGCCCCGGCGGCGTCCACGGTCGAAGATCTCATCCGGGTGCGCGACGAGCATGCTTATCTGGAGCTGGAGCGCCGCTATCGGGGCACCGAAGAGGAGATCGGCGAGCGGATCTCGATCTATCTCCCCTGGCTGGCCGAGCGTTCTCCGGTGCTCGATCTGGGCTGCGGCCGGGGCGAGTCGCTCGCCCTCTTGCGCTCCAAGGGGATCGCCGGGAGAGGGGTCGATTCCTCCGCCCGGATGGTCGATCTTTGCCGCGAGCGAGGGCTCGAAGCGGAAGTCGGCGACCTGTTCGGCCATCTCGCGGGTTTGCCGGAAGGAGAGCTGGGCGCGATCGTCTCGTTTCACGTCATCGAGCACCTGCCGCCCGAATCGCTCGACCGCCTGGTCCGGCTCGCCTACCGCGCCCTCCGGCCGGGCGGCGCGTTGATCCTGGAGACGCCGAACCCGCTTTCCCTGGTGGTCGCCGCCCGCAACTTCTGGCTCGACCCGACCCACCGCCGGCCGGTCCATCCCGAGAGTCTGAAGCTCCACTACGAGCTGGCGGGCTTCGACCCCATCGAGCGCCTCGATCTGCGCCCCTTCCCGACGAGCGAGCGCCTGCCGGAGATCGATCTCCAAGAGATTCCGGAGGCGCAGCACCTCCTTGCCGACCGGGTCAACCGTCTGCGCGACCAAATCGACGAGCTGCTGTTCGGCACCCAGGATTTCGGTTTGATCGGGATCAAGCCGAGCGGCGCCGGGCGGCCGTGAACCTCCTCGACCTCTTCGCCATCCCGCTCGCCGAAACACCGGCGAAGGCGGCTCTCCGTTTTCGCGGAGCGGATGGAGAGGAGGTCTCGCTCTCCTACGCGGCGCTGTACCTCGCGGCAGAGCGCGCGGCGGCGGGGTTTGCGGCGCGGGGCTTGAAACGCGGCGACCGGATCGCGTTCTTTCTCGGCAATCGGCCGGAGTTCGTGATCGCCTACCTCGCGGCGATCCGGCTCGGCGCGATCGTGGTGCCGATCAATCTCGCTTATCGGAAGGTGGAGCTGGCGCACATCCTCTCGGACGCCGAGCCGCGGCTTCTGTTGACCGAGCGGGATCTGTTGCCGATCGTAGCTGAGGTCGATGCCGCGGCGCGGGGGAGTGTCGAGGCGACGATCGTCGCGGAGGATTTTGGCGCTTGGCCGGACGGCGCGCCCGCTCCGATCTTGACGCCGCCGATCGATGGCTCCGAGCTGGCCTTTTTGCTCTACACCTCCGGCACCACCGGGCGGAGCAAAGGGGCCGAGATCCGCCATGACAACCTGCTCGCGACGATCACCGGTCTGCTCGCCGCCTGGGCCTGGGAAAGCCGGGACATCCTGTTGCTTGCCCTGCCGCTATTTCACACCCACGGTCTGGTGGTGGGGCTCCACTGTGCGCTGGCCGCCGGGGCGACCGTCGAGCTACGGCGGAAGTTCGAAGCGCAAACGATCGCCGCCGACCTCACCGCGGCGGATCCCGCCCATCGTCCGACCCTCTTCTTCGGCGTGCCGACGATGTACGTCCGGCTGGTCGAGGCTTTGGCCGACCCTGCCGTCGATCGCTCGCCGCTCGCCCGGATGCGGCTGTTCTGTTCGGGCAGCGCGCCGCTCGCGCCCGAGACGTTCGAGGCGTTTCGCGAGCTTTCGGGCCACGCGATCCTCGAACGCTATGGCATGACCGAGGCGGGGATGATCCTCTCGAACCCCTACGTCGGAGAACGCCGCGCGGGGACGGTCGGCACGCCGCTGCCGGGAATCTCCGTTCGTCTCGTTCGTTTCGCCGAGGGTTCGTTCAGCGACGTGCCGGACGGGGAGGAGGGGGAGTTGATCGTCCGTGGAGGCAATGTCTTCGACGGCTATTGGCGGGCGCCGGAAAAGACCGCGGAGAGCTTCGTCTCGGATGCCCAGGGCAACCGCTGGTTCAAGAGCGGCGACCTCGCGCGGCGCGATCCCCAGACCGGCGCGATCTCACTGCTCGGCCGCAGCAGCGAGCTGATTCTGGCCGGCGGCTTCAACGTCTATCCGCGGGAGATCGAAGAGGTGCTGCTCGGTTTCCCCGGCGTCCGCGAGGCGGCGGTGGTCGGCCGGCCCCATCCGGATTTCGGCGCCGTGCCGGTTGCCTTTCTGGTCGTCGATTCCGCCGAGACCTCGTTCGACGCTCAGGCGCTGATCGAGTTCGCCAAAGAGCGCATCGCCTCGTTCAAAGTCCCGC
>DATMZU010000774.1:0-7149 GCA_035607435.1 Thermoanaerobaculia bacterium
GCGATCGAAGGCGCCACACCGCTCGCGCACAACGCCTACAAACTGCCGATCCTCGAAACCGTCGTGCGCCGGGCTCTGCTCGCGGCCGGCGCCCTCAGTGCTTGATTCCTTCCCCTTCCTGGAGATCCACCGCATGCGCCCCATCCTCATGCTCCTGCTGCTCGCATTTCCTTGGGCTGCGGTTTCGGTTTCCGCTCAGACGCCGGAACGAATCCAAGCCGTGCGCGCCGAAGCGGAAACCGGCGACGCCCGAGCCCAGTACATCCTCGGGAAATTCCTCGAGCAGAGCGATCCGGCCGAAGCGACCCGCTGGTACCGCAAAGCGGCCGATCAAGGACAACGCAACGCGCAGACCTCCCTCGGCTTTGCCTACTTGGAGGGACGAGGAATCGCGAAGGACGATGCAGAGGCCGCGCGCTGGTATCGCAAGGCGGCCGAACAGGGCGAGCAGCTCGCGCAGTGGCAGCTCGCCTGGATGTCCTCCGAAGGGCGTGGGGTGCCGGCCAACGAGGAAGAGGCGCTCAAGTGGTACGAGGCCGTCATCGCAACCGATGCGGCGGACGGCGAAAGCGGTCGCCATCCGATGACGGAAATGGCGAAGCCCGCGATCGCCGACATCTACAGCCGCCGGGCGTCCATCTACGAGATGGGCTTCGGCGCCCCGAAAGATCCGGCGCTTGGGTTTTACTGGCTAAGCCGCGCCTCACAGCTCGATCCGGAACTGTACGCCGCACACCTCACCGACCGGGCGAAGTCCTTGAGCGCCGAGCAGAGGGCCGATGCCGAACGCCGAATCCTCGAATGGGCAACGGCGAAAGACCACGGCGGGCCCGAAGACTTCGCGCCCGCGCTCGCAGCTCTCCATGCGGCGGGGAAGATTCCCCCCGTCCCCGATCCGAAGAAAGACCACCGCCCCCGATGAGCCGCGAATTCATGGACGAGCTCGACCTCCCGCCCTCGCCGGAGGCCGAGCGCGAAGTCTGCCGCGACCTGCGCACCAAGACCGCCTTCGGCCATCTCGTCGGCCACCGGCCTTGGCAGGTCGGAGGCTCGTCGACCGCCGTCTACTGGTGTTTGAAAACCATGGAAACCATCGGCCCCGACGATGCGATCGCGCACCCCCACAACTGCAAACCGGGGCGGGGGTGTTGGCGGGAGCGGGAGTAGGTATTAGATGCTTCTACATGCTAGCAGTGCTATCATTCCCGTTGGAAGGAGTTCCTGATGGCCCAGCTGATCGTTCGCCAACTTGAGGAGGATTTAGTGCGGGAACTCAAAACAAGAGCGGCCCAACACGGCCGATCCGCCGAGGCGGAGCACCGCGAAATCTTGCGCGCGGCCCTGGCCGAGAAACCCGGTAAGAGGTCGTTCAAGGAGGCGCTTCTCGCGATGCCCAACGTCGGCGAGGACGCGGACTTCGAGCGTCGGCCTGCGCGACCGCGGCGGGTCAAGCTCTGAAATTCCTCCTCGACACCAATGTCCTCTCGGAGCTGCGCAAGGGCGATCGATGCAACACCCACGTCGCGGCTTGGTTCGCAGAGCGAGAGGACGAGGACTTATTCTTGAGCGTTCTCGTCGTCGGCGAGGTTCGCTTGGGGATCGAGAACATCCGAGAGCGGGACCAAATCAGCGCCCGCGCCCTCGACCGTTGGATTCAAGGCGTGGTCCGAGATTTCGGTGATCGCATCCTGCCGGTCGACCTTGACGTTGCGGAGGCCTGGGGCATGCTCGGAGCCGGGGATCCGCTACCGCCCGTCGACGCGCTTGTGGCCGCCACCGCAAAAGTCCACGGCCTCACCGTCGCCACGCGCAACAAGAAGCACTTCGATAGGACAGGCGCCTCTTGGGTGAACCCATTCCGAAGTCCCGGCTGAGCGACGAGCGCTCAGGTTCGTTCGCGCCGGAGGAAGAGCCTGTCACCGCCCGGTCACCTCTCTCCCTTCACCCCATCCGCCCGACCGCGCTACAGTGCCGGGGCTCCATCCACCCCTACCCTACCCCAAGGAGAAGATCCCCGATGAGCATCAGCGAGACCCTGCTACCCGAGCTCGATCATGAGATGGCGACCACGCGGCGCATGTTGGAGCGCGTGCCGATTGCCGAGAAGGGCGATTGGAAGCCGCACGAGAAGTCGATGAGTTTGAGCCGCCTGGCGAACCATGTGGCCGAACTGCCGGGTTGGCTGACGGTGACGGTGACGTCCGAGGCTCTCGATCTCGCGAACTACTCTTCGCCGACCCATGCCACGAGCGAGGCGCTGCTCGCTTCGTTCGACGCGCTGGTGACCGAGGGCCGCGCAGCGCTCGCCGCCGCTTCCGATGAAGACCTGTTCGTGCCCTGGGCGCTTCAGATGGGTGGGCAGGAGCTGTTCAAGATTCCGCGCGTCGCCGTGCTGCGGACGTGGGTGTTCAACCACATCGTCCACCATCGCGGCCAGCTCACCGTCTACCTGCGCGAGCTGGGCGTGCCGGTGCCGTCGATCTACGGTCCGAGCGCGGACGAGAGCTAGCGCAGCGTCTCATCGGTTGCTGACCGGTTGAGGCGGGCGAGGGGGGCGGAGCCGGTCCCTTCCACGCCCGCCCCGCTGCCGATATGCTCGCGGCCCCCAGCCGCTATGATCGAACCCACTTCGCCCCCGGTATTGGAGCCTCGACCGAAGCGCGGCTGCGTTCGGCGATTCTGGCTCCCTGCGCTCGTTCTGTTCGTCGCCTACCTCGGCTGGAAGGCGATCACCTGGCCGGATGTCGCCGCGCTCGCCAAGGACAACCCGAAATCGACCGCGTTCATCGACTCCTACCGCGACCGCTGGTTCTTCCCCGACCGCGAGGTCGAATGGAAGTGGGTCCCCTACTCGCGGATCTCGCGCAATTTGCGGCGCGCCGTACTGGTCGGCGAGGACGCGACGTTCTTCGGCCATGAGGGGTTCGACACGGACGAGATGAGAGACGCGATCACCAAGGCGATCGAAAAGAAGCGGCTGCCGCGCGGCGCCTCGACGATCACCCAGCAACTGGCGAAGAACCTCTGGCTCTCGTCCTCGCGCAACCCGCTGCGCAAGATCGAGGAGGTGATCCTCACCCGCCAGCTCGAAGCGCACCTCAAAAAAAAGCGGATTCTCGAAATCTACCTGAACGTCGTCGAGCTCGGCCCCGGTATCTACGGCGCCGAGGCCGCTTCGCGCCACTATTTCGGCCGCTCGGCCGCCGGCCTGTCGCCCCACCAGGCCGCCCAGCTTGCCGGAAGCCTGCCGGCTCCCAAGACCTGGCACCCGGGTAGTGATAGCAAGAGGTACCTTTGGCACGTCCGTTGGATCGAGCGCCGGATGTGGCGCACCGGCTGGGTGAGCGGCCGGGTCTGATCGATCCCGACCGCTCGGCAGGCCCTGCTTACGTTTGCGACGGAGGCTGCTCCGGTCCTCGCCTCGACTTTCGCGAGGACGGGCGGACGGAGGGTTTTCGGGCGGTCTCCTTCCGGCTCTTCTCCGGGTTGACGGCCGCCGGGGTTCCGGCCTTCTTGCGCGGCACCTGGACCGGGAAGACGGGCCAGGATTTCTTGTTCTCGCCCGGCTTGACGTCCTCCGCGCCGCTCAAGATCGGACCTTCGTCTCCGGTTACCGGCTCCAACTGTGGCGTCTCCAAGGGCTTCACGGCCACTTTCTTCGATCTCTGCGACGGACGGTTGGCCTCCTTCACCAGGTGTCGTTTCATGGCTCGCCTCCTTCGTAGACCCAGGCGTGTGCTGCGCCCGGCTCTACCTCGTTGGATCAGAACTTCACGGGATTGGTTCCGAGGAGAAAGACACCGCGGCGCCGGTTCCGTTGAGCGCCGAGCCGCTCAAGGGCGCCCCGTCCCCCATATGATCCGGGAATGCCGCGCGCCGCGATCTCGGACACCGGCCGCGCGCTGCTCGTCGCCTCGATCGCGGCGGTCCTGTTCGGGGCGATGGCCTTCTCGGCCAAGCTCGCCGCGGCGCACCTCTCCGGCTCCGAGGTTGCGTTCCTCCGCTTCGCCCTGATGCTCGCGCCGCTTCTCTGGCCGCCGGTGCTCAAAAAAGCGCTGGTGGTCCAAAGGCTCGATTTGCTCGCCTACCGCGGCCTGTTCGGCGGCCTCGCGGTCCTCTGCTATTTCCTCGCGATCGAGCACGTCTCGGTGGGTCTCGCCACCCTGCTCAACTATTTGGCGCCGATCTGGAGCGTCCTGTTCGCCGCCCGTTTTCTCGGCGAAAAGATCGATCGGCACTTCGTGGTGCCGCTCCTGGTCGCGATTCTCGGGTTGATCCTCGTCGTGCGCGGCCAGACCCCCGCAGGCGTGGCGCTCCAATTCGGCAAATGGGAGCTGGTCGGGCTCGTCTCGGCGGTCCTCTCCGGCGCCGCCGTGGCATCGCTGCGCGCCGCGCGCCGGAGCGAAAGCTCGTGGTCGATCTACACCAGCTTTTCGCTCTGCGGCCTGCTCGTCACCCTGCCCTTCGCGCTCGCCTCCTGGCGGACGCCGAACGGCAAGGAATCCCTGGAGATCGCCGCCGTCGGCCTCACCTCGATCGGCGCCCAGCTCGGCATGACCTACGCCTACCGCTGGGTGACCAACCTCCAGATGGGCGTCTGCACCCAGCTCGCGGTGGTCGTGGCGATGGCCCTCGGCATCGCCTTCCTCAACGAACCGGCCACCCCGCTCGGCTTGGCCGGCAGCGCGCTCACAATCGGCAGTATCCTCGCTGTCGTCGCCATCCAAGCCACGCCGCGCGCGGTCGAATGAGGCCGAGCCAGCCGCTTTCTGCCCGGGAGATCTTCGCAGGTGGCCGATTCATTCGACCTCGTCGTTGCCGCCGATTCCGAGAATTTCCGAATCAACCTCCGTTTGATGAGAACCGGAGGCGGGCAGATCGCAGCCCGCTCGGTCGATTTTCGCCCCCTTCCGCTGTCGAAGAAACAGGCGCTCTTCGACCTGCGCAGCTACTTGAGGCCCTACGTCGAGAAGGGACACGAGGAAGAATGCGTCGCCGAACGGGCGTTTCTCTCGCGGAGGAGATTCTGGGGCACGAATCCTTGTCCCTGGCTCCACACCAACAATGCCGCCTCTGCCCAAGCGCCACAAAATAAATGACTCTGCCGCACATGGCTCTATCCGCATATTCAATTACTCAACATCGGAAGGAAGGAGTAATTCGTGAGTAATTCGTGTGACCTGCCAGTTCGCTTGCGGTATAATGGTAGATACAGATTCGTGATGAATGATCTTGGAATGGCTCTCTTGATTCGGCTGCATTCTGCATCTCGCAGAACTGCCTCTATTTTTCAACCGCGTGTTTGTAGCCGGTCTGCTCTGGAACGGAACACGCCGAGGCCGAAGTAGGTCGCTATAGACAGGCGCTCTCGAGTCTCTGTAATCCGCTAATGAATGAGGCCAACTGCCGAGGCTAATGAAGATATGGTAATTGGAATGGCCGTTGGCTTTGCCCTATTGGCGGTCGGTTTGACACCGGCGATTCTCTGGACGCGTCGCCGCTGGGCAAAACTTGGACCCGAGCTGTTTCCGCACGACAAGGAGGCCGAGCTTGCGGCTGATCCAGAGAGTCATCGCAGAAGCGCGCGTATCGGCGGTGCAAGAGTTTCACAAGTCCTCGCAGGTGCGCGCGCTTCGCTGGCAAGAGATCCGAGTCACCTCGCCACGTTGGTACTCACGGCGATGGAGAAGCTCGACGCCTCGTCACCCGGAATCGGTCCTGTCATTCATGCGCTCCTTACGGATGCCCGGCGTGCTGCGGAGCTGCGATCCATGTTGATCGCAACTACCGATATGCACGTGTACGTCATCGTCGTTCCGAACCGGCACGAGCACCCTCAGCTTATCCGTCGCTATGCTCCGTTCTCCAACGGCTGGCGGCAACATTGCGAGCGGATCAGGGCCTACTTGGTTGCGAGCGGAGAGTTTTCACGGCTCGTCGCATACCTGTTTTTTTTGGACCCGGGTGCCAACGATTGTTTGCTTCTCGTTTCCTATGCAGACGATCACTCGATGCTGCTACCGAGTGGGCTCGTGAAGGGCGGCGAAGCCATTGGCACCGGCGTTGACGTGCTAGACACCTACCACAAGTTCAGTCTCTCTGCGTAAGTGGTTACGGGGAACCTTCCATGCAGGCGACGATCGACTACGGGATCGACCTTGGCACAACGAACTCAACCATCGCGGTACAGCGCGGTTTGAGTATGGAAGTGATCAGTGCGGGTTATGGTCCTTTGGTACCTTCGGCTGTGCATGTCGGTGCTAACTCCGAAATTCTCGTCGGCGCAGCGGCGATCGAGAGGCGGATCGCGGATCCTGGCAACGTTGCCACAGAGTTCAAGCGGCTGATGGGAACATCTGAGTTGATCCAGTTTCCGGCTTCAGGCCGACGCTTCTCACCTGTGGAACTCTCGGCAGAGGTGTTGAAGTATCTCTGCCGTTGCACCGCGGATCACCGGCGTAACGTGCCAATCGAGGCCGCTGTCATCACGATACCAGCAATGTTCCAGTTGCCGCAGTGTGAGGCTACACGGGAGGCGTCGAAGCTGGCCGGCCTCCTCCATGCTCCGCTCCTGCAAGAGCCAATTGCGGCGGCCATAGCCAGTTCCGGGAGCCCGGATCTGCGCGAAGGTTACTTCCTGATCTACGACCTCGGCGGGGGTACATTCGATGTGTCGCTCGTACGGTCGAGAGCAGGGCGGCTGCAGGTCTTGGACCATGATGGAGATAACCATCTCGGCGGAAAGGATTTCGATCGACTGCTGGCTCGTCGTGCCGCGGAGTTGGTACGTTCCGAGGGTCGCCTTGGAGAATTCCGACGTTCCATCCCGGCCTTCGCACCTGCTTTCGAGCTGCTCAAGGTCGAGGCCGAGCGTGTCCGGATTTCACTCTCCCAAAGCGAAACGGCGGAGTTCCATGTCGATCAGTTGGTGAACGTCGACGACGACCGGGTCTCCGTTCGCTTTGTTCTGACTCGCGATGAACTCGAAGAGCTAATCCGTCCGACAATCCTCCGCACGACGGCCCTGTGTCGGCGGATGCTGGAGCGAAACGGCCTCTCCCCCGCCGAGCTAAAACGGCTCGTTCTGGTCGGCGGACCGACACTGACGCCTTGCCTGCCGAGCCTTCTCGAGTCCGAGCTGGGGATCGA
>DATMZU010000776.1:0-6894 GCA_035607435.1 Thermoanaerobaculia bacterium
CACTCTCCGCAACTCGCTCATCCGGGTCATATCGACCCGAGACATGACCCGCCGCGAGCTCGCGGCCTACAAACACCATGAAAAAAGAACCGATCCCTGAATTCGCCTCCGAAGAGGAGGAATGGCAGTTTTGGTCTCAGGCCGACTCAGCAGACCATATCGACTGGTCGAAAGCCGAGGCGATCACTCTGCCGGAGCTAAGACCGACACTCAAGACGATCTCGCTCCGCTTGCCCGTTTCTCTGATCGCCGAGTTGAAGCTGCTGGCTAATAAGCGAGCCGTCCCCTATCAATCGCTGCTCAAAACCTACCTCGCCGATCGCGTGCGGGAAGAGCTTGCGCGACCCAGCCCTCCCCTCCATGCCTGATCGAGCCGCGATTCGGAGATCCTCGCATCGTCGTCGGCGCGTCGTGCCGCCAGCCGCTACAATCGGCCGATGAGCGAAACTCCGATTCTTCGTCCCAACGGCCGCGCGGCGAATGCGCTGCGGCCTATTTCCCTTACGCTGGGCGCGCAAAAATTCGCCGAGGGCTCGGCGCTGATCGAGGTCGGCGACACCCGGGTGCTGGTCGCCGCTAGCGTCGAAAACCGCGTTCCCTCGTTCCTTCGCGACTCGGGCCGAGGCTGGGTGACCGCCGAGTATTCGATGCTGCCGCGCGCCACCCACACCCGCTCCGGCCGCGAGGTCGACAAAGGGCGGCCGAGCGGCCGGACCTCCGAAATCCAGCGCCTGATCGGCCGCAGCCTGCGCGCCGTGGTGGATACGACCGCGATGCCCGACCGGACGATCACCCTCGATTGCGACGTGCTCCAGGCCGACGGCGGCACCCGGACCGCGGCGATCACCGGCGCCTACGTGGCGCTGGCGCTGGCCTGCGCCCGCCTCTACCTCACCGGCGACATCGCGGGCTGGCCGTTGATCTCGCCGCTCGCGGCGGTATCGGTCGGTATCCTGGACGGCGCGCCGCTGCTCGACCTCGAATACATCGAAGATCAAGCGGCCGAGGTGGACATGAACGTGGTCGCCACCGCCGACGGCCAACTGGTGGAAATCCAAGGCACGGGAGAGAAGCGCGCCTTCCGCCGCGACGAGATGGACCGTCTGGTCGATCTCGCCCTCGGCGGCATCGGCCAGCTCGTGGAGATCCAGCGCGCCATCCTCGCCCCCACCCTCGCGGAGGTCGCGGAGGTCCAGGCCCGCGGCGGCCGGCGGAAGGTGGCGCCGCCGAAGGATGAAAAGAAGCTTTGGGGGCGGCCGTAGAGAGGCCCCCCCTCCTCGGTCCTCCCCCACAAGGGGGGAGGAAGAAAAGCGCGCTCCGATGACAGAGACCCTATGCCGAAGGGTCCCTCCCTCGGTCCTCCCCACAAGGGGGAGGAAGAAAAGCGCGCTCCGATGACAGAGACCCTATGCCGAAGGGTCCCTCCCCCCTTGTGGGGGAGGACAGGAGGGGGGTCCTCTCCTCCTCAATCCGTCCGCATCGACAACGACACGGCCGGCGCACCCGCACCCACAAGCTCCCGTTTTGACTCCTCGGCTTCTTTCTTCGCCTCCTCGGTCTCGCCGGGGTTGCGGAAGAGGTTCGCCTCCAGATCGTATTGCCGGGTGTAGAGCGCGTGGTAGCGACCGCCCAGGGCCAGCAGCTCCTGGTGTTTGCCGCGTTCGATGATCCGTCCGGCTTCGAGCACCAGGATCGTGTCGGCGCGGCGGATGGTCGAAAGGCGGTGGGCGATCACGAACGTGGTCCGGCCGCGCATCAGCTCGGCCAGGCCTTGCTGGATCAGGAATTCGCTCTCGCTGTCGAGCGAGGAGGTCGCCTCGTCGAGGATCAGGATGCGCGGATCGGCGAGGATCGCGCGGGCGATCGCCACCCGTTGGCGCTCTCCTCCCGAGAGCTTGATGCCGCGTTCGCCCACCACCGTGGCCCAACCGTCGGGCAGGCGGGCGACGAACTCCTCGCAGTGCGCTATCTGGCCGGCGCGCAGGATCTCTTCTTTCGGCGCGTCGGGCCGGGCGTAGGCGATGTTTTCGAGCACCGTGCCGTCGAACAGGAAATTGTCCTGGAACACGACGCCGAGCTGCGAGCGGTAGTCGGCGAGGCGGATCTCGCCGAGATCGCGGCCATCGACCAGGATCTTCCCTTCGGTCGGCTTGTGGAACGCCGCGACCAGGCCGATCATCGTGCTTTTCCCTGAGCCCGAGTGGCCGACCAGGGCGGTCGAGGTTCCCGGCTCGGCGACGAACGACACGTCATGCAGCACCGGCGCGTCCTCTTTGTACTCGAAGCCGACGTGCTGGAACTCGACCCGCCCCTCGACCAGCCCGAGCGGCCGGCGCTTTTCGTCCCCTTCGTCCTCGCGCTTCTCCCCCAGGATCTCGCGAATCCGCTCGAGGCCCGCGAACGCCTCCGTGAGCTGGCTGCCGATCGAAACGATCTGCGCGATCGGGCCGACCAGCAGGCCGAGATAGAGGGTGAACGAGAAGAACGAGCCGACGGTCATCCGGCCCGAGAGCACGTCGCCGCCGCCGATCCACATGATCATCACGCTCGCGAGCCCGACCAGCAGGGTGGAGACCGTGCCGATCGCCGACATGCCGGTGATCGTCTTGGCGACGTTGCGGAACAAGAGGTGCACACCCTTGGCGAACACCAGCGCCTCGCGCCGCTCGGCGCCGTAGGCCTTCACCACGCGCGCGCCGGAAAGCGTCTCAGAGAGCCGGCCCGCGACCTCGGCGTTGATTTTGGACCGCTCGCGAAACAGGGGCCGGAGGGTTGAAAACGCGAGGCCCATCACCACCGCGAACAGCGACAGGATGCCGAGCACGAGGAAGGTCAGTCGGGCGTTCAAAGCGACCAGGATGGCGAGCGCGAACGTCGCCGTGACGATTCCGCCGGTGAGGTCCACCAGGCCGCTGCCGACCAGGTTGCGCAGACCTTCGGCGTCGTTCATCACCCGCGACAGCAGCGCGCCCGATTTCGTCTGGTCGTAGTAGGCGACGGTCAGCCGGCCGACGTGGCGTTGAATCCTCCGGCGCATGTCCGTGATCGAACGCTGGGCCGCCTTGCCGAGCAGTTGGGAGAGCGAAAACGAGGTCGTCGCCTGGATGATCGTCGCGACGATCGCGGTCAAGACCAGCGGCAGCAGGAGCGCACGGTTGCTCTTGCCGATCACGTCGTCGAGCAGGAACTTGGTGGTGCCGGGCAGGACCAGGCCCGCCAGCCGGCTGATCAGCATGAGCAGAATGCCGAGCGCCAGACGCCCCTTTCGCGCCTTGACCAGGGCGGCGGCATCGCGCAGCGCCAGTCTGAGCGACGGGGGCTTTTTGGCCTTCTTCTCCTGCGTCGCGCCGGCCGCGGCGGCCTTCGCGCGGCGGGACGACACCTGCCCGCCATAAAGGCCGGTGCGCGGCGAGCGGGTGAGGGGAGAAAGTGCCGGCGGGGTTTCGTCGCTCAATCGAATCTCCGGAAAAGCGGTCCGAGGGACCGAAGGCCAAGATAACACCCCGGGAGGAGCGTCTCTTCCCGGCCGGGGGTGAGGGCTGCCGGCCGGTATACTCGCCCGCCATGCAGCTGCTCTGGATCTCGCTCGGCGGCGCGGTGGGAACCGCGGCCCGCTATCTGCTCTCGGGCTGGATCTTGCGCACGGCCGGCCCCGGATTCCCCTGGGGCACGCTCGCGGTCAACACGATCGGCTCGTTCCTGCTCGGCCTCTTGATGGCCCTCGGATCGACTTCCTTTTCGCCGACCGTCCGCCTTACGCTCACCACCGGCGTGATGGGCGGCTTTACGACCTACTCGACGTTCAACTACGAGACGCTCCGGTCGTTTCAGGACGGCGCCTGGCTGATCGGGTTCGCCTACCTGGGAGCCACGGTTCTCGGCTGCCTGGCGGCCGGATGGCTGGGATTTGTGGTGGGGCGTTGGGTGGTCGCGAGTTAGGAACGTCCGGGCCCCCCTCCTGTCCCTTCGGCAATCCTCTTCGAAGCGGGGGCGGGGGCGTCCTCCCCCCTTGCGGGGGAGGATCGAGGAGGGGGTTCTCTACCGGCCCACCCATCGCTCGACCACCCGGTTGATCACCTTGCGCGGGTAGCTCGCTTTCGCCGAGGGCTGCGCCTTGAGCTTGGCGATCAAGCCGGGCAGCGCGGCTTCGACCGATCCCGCCGGGTTCGCCGCCCAGAGCACGTTCTGCCCGCGGTCGATCAGAAACAGCGCGGGCTCCCCCCCCGTTTCGGCTTCGACGCCGTAGGCGGGCAGGAACGCGCGATCGTCGTGGAGCAACGGGAACAGCAATCCCAGCTCTTTTTGCGCCGCGAGCAGTTGCGGCATCGAGGCTTTCGAGATCGCGAGCGGTCGGGCGCGCAGCCGGCCCAGGGCGTCCTGGGCTCGGCCGAGCGCCGCCAGATCGAGCTTCGTCCGCTCGTCGAGCGCCGGGGAAAGATAGAGGACGAGGGCGGAGTGCACGCACTCGTCGCGCAACATCAGGAGCGCCCCCTCGGTGGACGAGAGATCGAAGTTCGGGGCGGTTTCGCCGATCGCCGGTCCGCGCACGGGGGGCTCCTCGGGCGCTTACGAGCCGGGGATCAGCCCCGCCGGCAAGAGCTTCTTGATGTCGAACCAGAGCACCATCGCCATCAGCAGCAGCACCATGACGAACCCGACCTGGATCACGATCTCCTTGAAGCGGGTCGATAGGTCGCGCCGGATCACGCTCTCGAACAGGAGGATGGTGATCTGGCCGCCGTCCAAGATCGGAATCGGCATCAGGTTCAACAGCGCGATCGAGATGCTGATGAAGCCCATCAGGTAGAGCAGATACTTGAAGCCGACCCGCGCCGCGGCCCCCGCCTGCTGGGCGATTTCGATCGGCCCGGCGAACACGCCCCCCGGCGGCACTTTGCGCGTGACCAGCTTGCCCAGCACGTCGAACGTCTGGGTGCAGATCCGCCAGTTGAAGATCACGCTCGCGCGCAACGCTTCACCCGGCGGATAGTGCTGGAAGAAACCGAGGCCGACGCCGATTTTGCCTTTGCCGTTCTCGTTCCTCGGCGTCACCGAGATCGTGCGCCGCGACGAGCCGCGACGGACTTCGATGTCCACGTTCTTGCCCGCCTTGCCTTCGATGTAGGCGACGAACGCTGAGGAATCCGCGATCGCGCGGCCATCGACCGCCCAGATCTCGTCTCCCAGCTCGAAGCCCGCGGCGGCGGCCGGGGACTTGTCGATGATCTTGATCAGCTGCGGCCGGACTTTCGGCGCGATGCCCGCGGTATCGCCGATCTGGTAATGCGGATCGAGCTTCGGCGTCACGGTCGCATCGAAGATCTTCTCGCCGCGCTGCACGTGCAGGGCGACGGGACGGTTCGGCGACGTCGCGAGCGCGAAGCTCGCGTCCTCCCAGGTGTTGGACGGCTTGCCGTTGATCGCCAGGATCACGTCGCCCCGCTCCAGCCCCGCCTGCTCGGCCGAGGAGCCCTTCATCACCGAGCCCACCTCGGACGGAATGACGGAGAGGTTCGGCACCTCGATCCCGGCCATGAACAGGCCGGCGAACAAGAGGATCGCCAGGATGATGTTCATCACCGGGCCGGCGAGGTAGACCAGGATGCGCTGCCAGCGCGGCTTGTTCAAGAACTCGCGCGGATCGTCGGTCACCTCGTCGGGGTTTTCACCGCCCAAACGGACGTAGCCGCCGAGCGGAACCAGGGACAGCCGATAGTCGGTTTCGCCCTTGCGGAAGCCCCAAATGCGCTTGCCGAAGCCGAGCGAGAAAGTGAGCACCCGGACGCCGAACGCCTTGGCGACCAGCAAATGGCCGGCCTCATGGACGAAGACGATGACCCCGAGAGCGAAGGCGAAGGATAGGGGAGTGATGAGGAAGTTGAAATTCATGGCTGAGGGTACGGTATCAGGAAAGGACAAAGGAGCTAAAGGACTCCAAGGACCTAAAGGACAAAGGACCTAAAGGACGGCAAGGACTCCAAGGACGTCCTCTTGGGAGCTTTTCGTCCTTGCAGTCCTTGGAGTCCTTGAGGTCCTTTACTTCTTCTCCTCCAGCACCGGCACCTTCCCCGTCGCCGCGGCGTACGCCTGGTAAAGCTGCGAGGCGTCGGTCCAGATCTCCGCGAGGTCGTCGTCCACCCGAGTGTCGGCGTTCCAGCTGGCGAGCGCATGGCGCGCTTCGGCATTCCCGGAAAGCGCGGCGGCGAGGATCCGGCCGGCCATCGCCTCGGGGTTTTCGATCGCGTCCGGCTTGCGCAGCCAGCTCGCGTACCCTACGACCGCGGCGCGGATCTCTTCGGCGGAGAGCTTCGGCGGCTGGAAGACGAACGTGCGCTCGACCCGCGGCCCCAGGTCCGGAAACACCGCGACGGCGTTCTTCCAGACCGGTACGTCGATCCACTCCTCCGCCTTGCCGAACGGCCAGCTCGCCAGCTCGAAGACCTCCAGCCCGCCGGGGACCTCATGGACCTCGGCGGCGTCCAGGGGGCTGAGCGACAGGACGGGCTCGGGCGTGCCGCAGGCGTAGACCGCGACCTCTTCGGCCCGCGCCCGGTCGGGCGCCAGGCGTTCGGAGAGATCGCCGCAGGCGACCAGAACGGGAAGGCCCACGGCATCCTTCACCATGCCGAGGGGGGCCTCCGGAGCGGCACCCACGACGCGCGGCGGGCAGGGACAGACGATTTCCGGAGGGGTCGGCGGGGGGGGCTGTGCGGACGCGGAAGGAGGTTCGGTGACGGCGATTTGCAGGGCGAGCAGAGCGAAGAGCATGGCCGGCGATCTTATCCGGGTTGGCCAAAACCGTTACCATCCGCGGGTGAGCGCCCCCGAGCCCCAGCCCGCCCCTTCTCCTCTCATCGCCCTTTACGCCGCTCGCCGCGATCGCTTTCGCGCCGA
>DATMZU010000778.1:0-9349 GCA_035607435.1 Thermoanaerobaculia bacterium
CCGGCGTGGAGATCGCTGATCTGCACGAGGCTCTTGCCCTCCAGCGCCGAGGGAAGGTACGCAACCTTGAGCGGGCGCCGGACGATCTCCAGCCAGTGAGGTTCGACTTTCCAGGTGTAGAGGCCGGTGCCCAGAGCCGAGGCTGCCGTTCCGATGGAAAGCCGAATGAAGGTGCGGCGGGTGATCATCGAGCGAGCATATCTCTCGGCGTCACGCCGACGCGGCGCCCTATCAGGAATCAACGTCAGCCGGCGTTGGCCGGGCCGCGGGCGG
Organism: Thermoanaerobaculia bacterium; assembly: GCA_035607435.1. Lineage (GTDB taxonomy): Bacteria > Acidobacteriota > Thermoanaerobaculia > Multivoradales > UBA5704 > DASYKS01. The sequence continues at coordinate 274 of DATMZU010000778.1, forward strand.
ATTCTGCGCAGGCCTGCGCTTCGGCGCTCTTCGGTTTCGCCGCCAGCGCATGTGCGCAGGCGTCGAGTGCCGATTCCTTCTGACCGAGAGCGAGATAGGCCTGGCCGAGCCCGAGGAGCGCCTCGAAATAGCCTTCTTGCATACCGACCGCTTCGGAGAACTCCTTCTTGGCCCGTTGATAGTTCTCGCGGGCCTTTTCGGTTTCGCCGGCCGCTGCTTGCTTCTGGGCCTTCCTGAGTGCGCGGGCGCCTCGGCCGTAGCAATCGGCGGCCTTCGCGGCTGCGTCCTTGTAATGGCCGGAACTCTCTGTAATGTCGGGGAATTGGGCACGAGCCGTCGTCGGCAAGAGGAATCCGCAGGTTGCGACAAGGGTTAGAGTGCCGAAGATTCGGAGGTGCATAGGGTCTCCTTCGCGTTGGTCTTAGTCATCTCCTACAATAGACACGCGCAAAACATTTGCGTTGAGTCTCAAGATCTTTGACGCGAAAAGAATGGCGGAGGCGCCGAATTTTCGCGTCACGGGCGTTCGCGTCGTCTCTGCGCTAAGCTCTCGCGCATAAGACCCTGTTGGACCTTTCGAAAGGAGACCGGACGTGAAGACGAAACGACTCCGCCTATCCCGAGAGACCTTGACCAACCTTCAAACCGGGCAGCTGAAAGGCATCGCGGGTGCCTCGGAAGCCGAGAGCTGCGAGAGGGTCTACTGCTCGGGCGATAGCGGCTGCAACTGGACCTGCGGCGCCTATTCGGAGTGTTTCTTTACGTGGTGCTACTGCTATACCGGCTATGCGAGCGAGTGCACCTGCTGAACGGTGAAATCCGCGGGCGCTCCGCCGATCTACAGAGCGCCGGAGCCGCTCGCGGATTAAATTTGAAGAACCCGAGACTCGGAACCTGATAGCAGCATCGCCCGATCCCACCCGGGCGGTTGGGACGAAATCGCCGCCAGCAGCGCCAAGCCAATACCGGATGCGCCGGTCAGGAATCCGATTCGATCCTCATGTTTGTAGACGCCATCCGATTTGCCGGCCGCCGTCCAGGCGCGAAATCCGCCGATACCGATCTCTTTTTCTCGCAGATCGAGTAGACGGCGGAACCAGGTGATCGCGGCTTCACGAAGGACCTCTTCGCCTGAGACTTGAAACATCCGATTGAACATGTGAGCGACTCCGGCGGCCCCGTGACAAAGGCAGCCGTCGTTGACATTCGCGGTTTCGGGCCTGCGCGTGGCCGCGTGCCGGGCGATCTTGAGTGCCGCTTCCCGCCAGGACGGCTCGTCCAGGCTGCTCGCCGCCGCCAAGAGGGTTGAGGCGACTCCGGAGTCGCCGTAGCACCAAGCAAGACGGGACGGTTTCGGCTCTTTGCCGGGAAGGACGAAGCTGGGAAACAAAGAGGGGCTCTCCGGTCCGAGAGTTTGTGCCAGAAGCCAATCCACGGCTCCGTGCGCCAGACGTTCGGCTCTTTCGCGGGCGATGCCGGCTGCCGCGGCGCGGGCGAGAAACCCGATGATGCCAGGAACGCCATGAGCGACGCCCAGATTGTGATAGCCGTCGGGGCAGGCTTCGCGGGCATCGAGATCGAGCAATCGTGGCGCCGTAAACCAGGTCACGCCCTTTACATTCCATTGCGCCAGGAGATCGAGATGTTCGACGACTCGTTCGACGCGCCAGATCGCCTGCCGATCGGGCAGTCCCTCGAGCGCATAGACACCCAGCCCCACCAGTCCGCTGATCAGATCGAATTCCGCATTCCAACCGGCGGAAGCCAAGGCCCCCGAAAGCGCGATGTCGATCTCTTCCGTGTACGCTGGGGCATCCGGATCGCCCCACATGTCTCCGAGGTGCCGGATCAACCAGGCCGTTCCCGAAAAACCGCAATAGAGGGAGGAGTTGACGCGATTTCCGACCAAATGGTCGACCGACTCGTCGGCAAGTTGCTCGGCCAATGCGCGATGATCCACACGTTGCGTGTCGAGCGCGAGGTACGCGAAGAACAGCGATAAACCGGCCGTTCCTTCTCCCAAAGAGCCTTCCGCCCAAGCGGATCTCGGTTCGCTCTGTCGGGCACAGATCCGGTCATGGCGCTCCGCGATCGAATCGGCGATCGCCAGAGCGCTTTGGCGCGCTACGTCGGTATCCTCCGAATTGAGCAGCGGGAGCCAGGAGGCGGCGGGCATCGAAGGGGAAGTGGAAGCGAATTCGAAGGGCCAAGCGACGAACGAGACGCCGCTTGGCGGTCCTCTCGGACTAGCAGGTCAGGAGAGTGGCGTTGTCGCTGGGGCACCATCGATAGGCGGTGCAGGTGTTGGCGCTTTGGCACCAATCGTTGATCGAGCAGTCGGGATAGTCGTCCGGGCAGTGGGTGGGAATGGACCAGAATCCGCCGACGGCATTCGACAGCGTGGCGTTCTCCAAAGAAACAATCGTCTCCTTGCTCAGGCGCAGCTTTTTCATCGGGATTCCTCAACGAAAGTGCGGCGTTCTCAAGGGTAGCGGTTCACTGGAACCCACCACACCCATCCGGGGCGACGAGGCGGATTACCTCGCCAGGAAGGACATTTTGCTCTTCTGCGGCGCTTCAATTTCTGCGCTGGAAGCTATGCTCGTTTTGCTGTGGGTGTCAAGAGTTCGACCTATGACGAAGTTTTCTTCCCCTTCCCCTTCGGAATCATCAACGCCGAGCAGCCCGCCCCGGCAAGGGCCATGGCTGCGGCCAAGAGCATCGAGAATCTAAAACTCTCGGCCAGCGATTCTTTGACCAGGGCGTGGCCGCGTTCCTGCTCGGCGGTTTGCGGCTTGTCTTTCGCGGAGTCGGTGACGAACTTTCCGTGCGCTTCCGTCACGATCTGGTGCACCTGCGGCGGTAGGTCCCGATCTTCCAGGCGCCGGTCGAGGGAGCGGTCGAAGACGCCGAGCGCCACTACGCCTAGGGAGGCGATGGCGAGCAGGCTCGCGACCGCGGCGACCGCGTTGTTGATGCCGGAGGCCACTCCCGTCTGGCGATCCGGCACGGCGTTGATGACCGCGGTCGTGAGCGGCGCCACGGTGATCGTCATACCGAAGCCGAGCACCACGATCGGCAGAAGGAACGCCATCCAATACGAGGCACCGCTGCTCGGAAGAGCGAGCAGAGCCAGGCCGACGGCGGCGATCGTCGGGCCGATGATCAAGGGCAAACGCGCGCCGTAGCGGTCGAGCAGGCCGCCGGACCAGCGCGACAGGCCGGCCATGAGTAAGGTAAAGGGTAGGAACACGGCGCCCGCGCGGGTCGCGGAGTAGCCGTGGATCTGGATCAGGCTGAACGGCAGGAAGAAGAACGCTCCACCGAGCGCGCCGTAGAGCAGGAACGTCAGTAAATTGACGCCGGAAAACAAGCTCGACCGGAAGAGGCCGAGCGGCATCATCGGCGCGGCGCTTCGGCCTTCCTCCCAGACGAAGGCGGCGAGCAGCAGCGCGCCGAGCCCGAGGGTGGCGATCACGACCGGGTGCCCCCAGCCCTTGGTGGGGGAGGCGATCAACCCATAGACGAGGCTGCCCAGGCCGGCGAACGCGAGCAGCGCTCCGCGCCAGTCGAGTCCGGCGGGGGAGTCCGGGTCGCGGCTCTCGGGCACGTGGCGCCAGGCCATCCAGAGGATCGGCAAGGCGAGGATCGGATTGATCAGAAAGATAGAGCGCCAGCTCCCGTGATCGACGAGAAAACCGCCGAGCAGCGGGCCGATCGCCGCGGCGATCGAGGACGCGCCGGCCCAGGTGCCGATCGCCTTGCCCCGTTCTTTCTCTTCGAACGCGGCGCCCAGGATCGCGAGCGAGCAGGGAATCAACAGCGCGGCGCCAATTCCTTGCACCGCCCGCGCGAGAATTAGCTGCGTGACGTTGGTGGAAAATCCGCACCCGGCGGAGGCCAGGGCGAATAAACCGGCTCCGGCCAGGAACACCCGTCGCCGGCCGAACCGGTCGCCCGCCGCGCCGCCGATCAACAGCAGCGCGGCCATCGACAGGGTGTACGCGTTGATCAGCCATTGGATCACCGCGACCGAGGCGTGCAGATCCGCCTCGATCGCCGGCAGCGCCACGTTCACGACCGACTCGTCGATGAACGCCATAGTCGAAGCGAGCACCGTCACCGCCAGCACCCACTTCTTGCGGTTCGGCGCACAATCCGCCGTCGAGCGGACGGAGCGGAGGATTCCCTCCTCGCAAGGTCTCGCTTTGGGATTTATCATGCCTGGCTACGGTCCGGTCAGGTTCATGAGCAGCCGATCCAGGCCGTCGAAATTAATCTGAATCATTCGGTGGCCCGTAGAGTTTCCAGGTCGCCCTGCCAGGGCAGCTTGCCGCGAATTCGGCGTATCTTTTCTTGCCCACTCAATCGCAACAACGTCCGCAGGCCGAGCTCCACGGCCTCGCGTTTCGTCTTTAACCCCGTTGCGCGCAGGACGTCGTTCATCAGGTTGTCGTCGATCTCAATAATGGTTCGCATCGTGTGTGCCTGTGCGTTACGCGTTCTTCAAGGAAATCGCGGGATCCACGCGCGCCCCGCGCAGGGCCGGAACGAAGCAGGCGAGGAAGGTGACGGCGGCGATCAGCACGGCGACGAGAGCCATGGTTCCCACGTCATGCGTCGTCACTCCGAACACCAGGTCTTCGAGGATCGGTCCGGCGGCGAGCGCTGCGGCCAGGCCGAGGGCGATGCCGATTCCGCCGATGATCATGCCCTCGCGCAGCAGCTCGCGGATCACCCGCGCCCGCGGCGCGCCGAGCGCCATGCGGAGGCCGATCTCTGGGGTGCGCTGGGCGACCGAATGCGCGAGCACGCCGTAGATACCGAGCGTGGCGATCACCAGCGCGAGCCCGGAAAACACGGCGAGCAGGCCGGCGTCCAGCCGGGGCTGGGCGCCGCTCGCCTCCACCCACGAGGTCATCGGCCGCACGTTCGAGATCGGCAGATTGGGATCGAGCTCATGGACGCGACGGCGCACGGCGGCCAGGACGGATTCGGGCTCGCCCGCCGTGCGGACGACCACGTCCATCAGCGGCCAGAGGCGAAAGGCGGTGGAAAAGTACATCGTCGGCGTCTGCTGATTGAGCGCGTTCAAGCGTACGTCGCCCACCACCCCCACCACGGTGAAGATCTTGTCGTCGGCGACGCGTGAAACGGTCTTGCCGAGCACGTCGGTCTTGCCCCAGAACTTCTCGGCCATCGATCGGCTCACCACCATGACTGGCGGAGCCTTCGCGTCGTCGGCCTCGGTGAAGCCGCGGCCGGTGAGCAGGGGGATGCCCATTACCCGAAAATATTCGGGGCTCGCGAGGCGCCAATCGACGGTGAGAGCGTCGCCGGGCGCGAGCCGGGAGGCGCCGAGGGGAAAGACCGGCGTTGCCGTGTAATTTCCCGCGCCGAACGGCACGCCGCTGGAGAGGGCCGCGCCGGTGGCGCCGGGAACAGAGGCCAGGGCCGGCAGGAGGTCGCGATAGAAACCGAACGGCCGTGGATCTTCGGGGTCTTTGGCGGCGGGCAAGCTCACTTGAAACGTGAGCCGATGTTCGGGTTCGAAACCCAGCTCGACGCGTCCGAGCCGGCGCGCGCTTTGGACCAGCAGGCCGGCCACCACCAACAGCGTCGCCGCGAGAGCGATTTCGGCCGTCGCAAGGCCGTTGCGCAGCCGTCGCCGTCCGCCGCCCAAGGCGCTCTTGCCGCTCGCGCGCAGCACGCCCGAAACGGGGGAGCTGGCGATCTGCCAGGCCGGTACGAGCCCGAAGAGCAACCCGGTGACGAGGCTCAAGCAGAGCGCGAACGCGAGCACCTTGCCGTCCATCCCGATGTCTCCGACGGGCAGCAGATTCGGCGGCAGGGCGGCGCCGGCAATCCGCACGGTGAGGAAGGCGGCGGCGCAGCCGAGCGCCCCGCCCGCTGCGGCCAGGACCAGGCTCTCGATCAGCAGCTGGCGCAAGACGCGGGCACGGCTCGCGCCGAGCGCGGCGCGCACGGCGACCTCCTGCTCACGGCGCAGGGCGCGCGCCAACAGCAAATTGGCGATGTTCGCGGCGGCGATCAGCAAGACGCAGAGCACCGCGATCAGCAACAGGATCAAGGCCGTCCGGATCGTGTCGGGCACGATCCAGCGGGGGAAGGGAACCAGGCGGATGCTCCAGTCCTTCACCTCGGGAAACTGTTCGCCCACCCGGCCCGCCACCGCCTCCATGCCGAGTTGTGCCTGTTCGAGAGAAACGCCCGGCTTCAGGCGTCCGATCGCGGTGATCAGGTGGCTCAATCGCCGCTCCTTGGCCGGATCGAACGTCAGGGGCGTCCAGACGTCGCCGGGCGAGATCAGGTTGAGCGACGCGGGCGCGATCCCGACGAGGGTATACGGCAGATCGTTGAGCAGGAGCTTGGCTCCGAGCAGCGAGCGTTCGCCGCCGTAGCGCCGCCGCCAGAGAGCCTCGCTGATCATCGCGACCGGCGCCGCGCCCAGGCGCTCATCCGTCGGTTCGAACGCGCGCCCGGCCACGGGAGTCAACCCCAGCGCGCCGAACACCGAGGCGGTCAACGTACCGCCGCCCAGCTGCTCCGGCTCGCCCGTGCCGACCAGGTTGAACGTGGCGTAGCCCACCGCGCCCAGCTTCTCGACCGGCCCAGAGTTGGCGAGCCAGGACTGAAAGTTGAGGCCCGAGGCCGAGAAGGTGGGGAGGTTCAGCTTGTCGTTGCGCTCGGCCACCCACACCAGCCGCGCCGGTTCGACGTACGGCAACGGCCGGAGGAGCACCGCATTCACCACGCTGAACACGGCGGTGGTGGCGCCGATGCCGAGTGCCACGGTTAGGATGATGGTGATCGTGGTGAGCGGGGCATGCCGCAACATGCGTAGGGAATAGCGCAGGTCATCGAGAAACATCGAAACCGTCCCTCCCGCGCGCCGAGCCGCCCCTTCCCGGCGCGCCGTCGTCGGGGAAGCGTGGCGGAATTTGATTCCAGCCGCAAGGTCCGGCCTGCGTGCAGATTTTCTCCGAGGCCAGAGGGCGAGCGCGGTGCCGGCCGAGCGCCGACACCGCGGACCGAGGATCGGTTCGAGTCTTTGGCTCAGAAGCAGGTGCTGTTGCAACAGGTCCAGCCGGACTTGCAGGCCGACGTCACGGGGCTCGCGCCCAGCGCTTTCCGGAGCGTGGAATCCTCCAGCGCCAACAGGGTCTCGCGGTGGAGATTGAGGCTCTTGTCGAACGTCTTCTTCTTCATCTCGTCCTCCCGGCCGGTCCGCGGCGACCCCGAGTCGTTCGAGAGTCTCGGGAACCGTTCCTTAAAAGGAGTGCCGCGACCCGTTGGGATACGGACGGACGAATGCCTTGACCCCGAAGTCCTACTCCTCCTCGGGCCGGCCGAACAGCAATCCGAGGAAGGGGGCGTCCGCGGACTCGCAGTACAGGTGGACGTGGTCGCCGGCCAGGAACACGGTCGAGCCGCGCGGCGCGATCATCCGGTTGCCGCGGACGACCAGGAGGATGACCGCCGAATCCGGAATCGGCAGATCGGCGATCACGGCGCCGCAGACCGCCGCGGCCTCTTCGACATAGAACGACAGCGTCTCGCCTTCGAGCGGGCGCGCGGAGTGGATTTCGACTACCGCTTCGGGAAGCGGTGGCTCCGAATTGGCCAGGCGGAGCCGCCGGGCCAGGGCGGCGATCGTCGCCCCCGGGACCAGGGCGTTGATCACGGTGACGAAGAAGACGACGTCGAAGATCTCGCGCGCGCCGGGCAGGCGCGCCATCACCGGAAAGGTCGCCAGCACGATCGGCACCGCGCCGCGCAGTCCCGTCCAGGAGAGGAAGAGCGCCTCGCGGCGCGGGAACCGGAAGGGCAGCAGGAGCAGGAACACCACCAGCGGCCGGGCGACGAACGCGAGCAGGAGGGCGAGCGCGAGTCCCTGCGGCGCCACGGTCAGCACGCGCGACGGGAAAACCAGCAGCCCGAGCAGCAGGAACATGCCGATCTGCGCGAACCAGGCGATCGAGTCGTGGACCCGCAGAATGCTTTTGCGATGGGGGAGCTTGCCGTCGCCCAAGACGATCGCCGCGACGTAGACGGCGAGGAAGCCGCTGCCGAAGAACAGCGTGGGGAGAGAGAACGCGAGCAGCGCGAGCGCCACGGTGAGCGCCGGATAGAGACCGCTCACTTTGAGCCGGGCACGGCGCAGCAGCCAGCGCCCGGCGCGGCCGATCGCGAACCCCAGCCCCGCGCCGACCGCCAGTTGGAGGGGGATCTCCAGCGCGAGATGCCAGCCGGAAACCTCCCGTCCGAGAGCGATCGAGGTGAGCGCGGTGGTGAGCAGGACCGCCATCGGATCGTTGAGCCCGGATTCGAGCTCCAGCACGGCGCCCAGCCGGTGCGGCAGGCGGATGCCGCCCGCGCGGAGGGTCGAGAACACGGCGGCGGCGTCGGTCGAAGAGACCACCGCGCCCAAAAGCGCCGCGCGCACCGGCTCGAAGCCGAGCATCCAGGCGCCGAGCGCGGTGATCGCCGCGGTGCCGAAGACGCCGAGCGTCGCGAGGGCCGCAGCCGGCCCGAGCCCCTTTTTGACCGAGGCGATGGGAGTGTTGAGGCCGCCGTCGAACAGGATCAGGACCAGGGCGAGCGAGCCCAGGCGGAACGACAGCGAATAGTCCTCGAACGAGATGTGCCCGAGCCCCTCTTCGCCCGCGAGCATGCCGACGCCGAGGAGCAGCAGCGTGATCGGCAGACCGCTCTTGCCGGCCAATCGGCTCGATAGAGCCGAAAGGCCGAGCAGCACCCCGAGCCCGAGCAGGACCCAGGCGGTCGCGAACGGTTCCGTCCCGGTCATAGGGCGGGAGGTTACCGCATGGGAGGTTTTCCCAGGGGAGCCCTGCTTCGGCCGGGACTTCGGGCGCGCCGGTTCGTCACTCGGTGCGCAGGACCGTCGCGGGATCGACGCGCGCGGCGCGGAGAGCCGGCACGAGGCTCGCCACGAGAGCGGTTCCGATGAGCAGGCCGGCGACCGAGGCGTAGGTCGCGGGGTCGGTGGTGCCGACGCCGAAGACCAGCGCGGCCAGGAAGCGCCCGAGGCCGA
>DATMZU010000779.1:0-32663 GCA_035607435.1 Thermoanaerobaculia bacterium
GCGGCCGGCAGCTCCATCGTTCTCTCGACGATCTCCGGCAATTCCGCCGCCTCCGGAGGGGGAGGAATCGCCTCCGAATCCTTGGGCCCCGCGGGGGAGTTGACGATCGAGTCGAGCACGATCTCCGGCAACTCGGTGGGCTCCGGGGGAACCGGGGGAGGGATCTCCTCCGACGCGACCAGCCTGCGGATCCTCGATAGCACGATCTCGGGCAACCAGGCGGGGGATACGGGGGGTGGGATCTCCAATGGCGCGATTTCCGGCGGGGGCAGCCTGGAGACGATCAACAGCACGATCTCCGGCAATCAGGCGAGGCTCGGAGGAGGCATCTTCTCCGGCCCCGGCCTGCTCCTGCGCCTGACGACCGTCTCCAACAACACGGCGACTTTGCGCGGGGGCAGCCTGCTGGGCGGCGGTCCCGCGGGCACAGTCCAGGTGGATCACTCCATCCTCGCCAACGGAACCCCTCAGGATGTGGACGGGGGGGGAGGCCCCTTGACGCTCACGGCCAATTACAGCCTGATCGAAACCCCGGGGACCACGGTCGTGGTCGGTGCTCACAACCTGACCGGAACCGACCCCCTGCTCGGCCCGCTCGCGAGCAACGGCGGCCCGACCCTCACTCACCTGCCGCTTCCGGGCAGCCCGGTGCTCGACGCCGGCGATCCCGCGATTCCGAGCCCGCCCGCGACCGACCAGCGGGGCGCCGCGCGGATCGTCGGTCCGGCGATCGATTTGGGCTCGGTCGAGGGAGGCCTGGCGATCGTCGAGGTGCCGACGTTGTCTCAAGCAGGGCTCCTCGTCCTGTGCGGCTTGCTTCTCGCCGCCGGAGCCCGCGGTTTGAGGACGCGGCGGAGCACCTGATCCCAGCGGATAGAAACCTTTTCCGTGTCCGGAGGCATGTCATGGCGAGATTCACCGCCGCTCGCTGCGGTTTCCAGCTGTCGCTCGCCCTGGCTTGTGGTCTGGCGGTTCCTGCCGCGGGTCAAGGCCCGGTTCTGGTCAAAGACATCGCGCAGGGACCCTCGGACGATCCGTCGAGCTCCTATGCGAGCCTGCCGGTCCGCTTTCGCGGCCGCGATTACTTCGCCGCGGCCGATGGATTCCTAGGCAGAGAGCTGTGGTCCACCGACGGGACGGAGCAGGGGATTCGCCTGGTCGCCGACCTCTGCCCGGGGAGATGCTCAGGAGTCCCTCAGGCGCTCACCGTTTCGGGCGACTTCCTCTACTTCACCGCCGCCAACAGCCCGTATGGCACCAATTCGGATTGGCTGTGGCGCTCGGACGGCACCGCGGCGGGCACGATTCCGCTCGCCGACTTGTGCGATCAAAACCTCTCCGGCCTGGCGAGCTTTCTCGCACCCTTCCAGGGCGGGGTGGTGTTCCATGTTTATGAGCGGCAGCGCCAGGGATGGAGCCTCTGGCGGTCGGATGGCACGCGCGCAGGGACCCGCCCGATCACTCCGCTCCCGGGGTTCGACGATCCCAGCCGCTTCGCGCCTGAGAATTTCGATTGGCCGCGCGTAGAGGACGACCCGGGGAAGCACTATTTCACCTGGCAGGAAACGCTCTGGGCGACCGACGGCACCGCGGCGGGGACCGGACCCGTCCCGACCCCGATCCGCCCTTGCGCCACCTCGGGCCGGGATTACGTTCGGTTCGGCCACCGGGTGGTCTACTCGGGTGGGGATGGCCAACGGTGCGAGCCCTGGGTGAGCGATGGCACGGCCGGCGGCACTCTCCGATTGCGCCCCATCATGACGGGAATTTCGTCTTACCCCCTCAGTTCTTCGTTCGTCGTCGCGGGGGAGCGCGTCTACTTCACAGCCTATGAAGGGGACGGCTCCCTGAGGCTCTGGAAGACCGACGGTACTCCCGGCGGTACCGTCCGTGTGCGGGCGCCGGGGGTGAGCGAGCTGGGCCAGGCGTCGATCGTCGCGGCCTCCGGCTCCACGCTCTACTTCGTGGCGAACGACGGCGAGCACGGCCGGGAGCTCTGGCGAACCGACGGCGATCCCCCATCGACGACTCTGGTGGCCGACCTCTCGCCGGGCCGGCACGATACGGAGTTCGTCTTCGGCCCTGGATTGAGCGTGGGCCGGCAGGTCTTCTTCAACGCCCTGCCTCGCGGCGCGAGCCGCGTGTCCCTCTTCCGCACGCGGGGGGAGCCGAATACGACGCGGCGTCTCGTCGAGCTCGGGGCCGAGAACCCGTTCGAGCTCCGCGGAGTGGATTTCACGCTGGTCGGCGGCCGGCTCTATTTCGCCGGCTACCTGGGGGAGGCCGGCTACGTGCTGGGGCGGAGCGACGGCACGGTCGCCGGGACCCAAGTTTTCGATCTCGCCCGGTCGGGCAAGTCGTCGAATCCCCACCAGATGGTCGGCGGGACGGGAGGCCTCGTGTTGATGGCCGACGACGGCGAGCATGGAATCGACATCTGGCGCTCGGGGGGGCGCGAGGAAAACACGGAACCGCTCGCCGATCTGGCGGAAGGACGGCCCGATTTCGACGCCGTGCAGCTCTATCCCGGCCTCGGCGGCGCTTTCTATGTAAATTCCAGAAACGACCGATTCGGCTGGACCGACGGGCGCACGATCCGAGAGTTCCACAAACGGATCTCGATTCCGCTGGGCTTCGTGGACTTGGGAGACCGGATGCTCTTCTTCGCCACCCCCGCGACGCCCGCGACCTCCGAGCAGTTCTGGATCTGGAGCAGCGACGGCACTCTCGAAGGGACGGCGCGAGTGGCGCGCGCAACCGATCTGCCGGGCTACTTCAACTCCTTCCGGGTGGACGCGGTCCGGATCGAGGGCTCGGACGAAGTGCGATATCTGGTCCAGAGCCATTTCAGCGACTCTTTCCTGACCTCTGACCTTTCGGTGACCGACGGCACCGCGGCCGGTACCCACGGGCTGGCGCGATTCCCGGTCGGCCCGAGCGAGGTCCTCAGCGGGCTCGTCGCGGTCGGTCCCAACGTGTTCGCCTCGCTGATCGACACCGGTGGCCCAACTCGCGGGTTCCTCCGGGTGAGCGACGGTACCGAGGCCGGAACGCGAGAGGTCTATGCCTCCTCGGGGACCTTCAGCCTCGTCGAATGGCTGACGCGGGTCGGCCGGCAGGTTTTCTTCGTCGGCGACGATCCCCAACGGGGGCGTGAGCTTTGGGTGAGCGATGGCACCCCGGAAGGAACGCGGCGGGTGATCGACATCGCGCCCGGGCCGGCCTCTTCGTCGCCAACCTGGCTCACCGCCTGGGGCGACCGGGTCCTGTTCGCGGCCGACGACGGCCGGCACGGCCTGGAGCTTTGGATCAGCGACGGGACCGAGAGGGGTACGCGGCGGATCGATATCCATCGCGGTCTCAAAGGCTCTTACCCGAATTCGATCCGGGTCCTCGGGGATCGCGCGGTTTTCGCGGCCGACGACGGCGTTCACGGGTCCGAGCTTTGGGTTACCGACGGAACGCCCGAAGGGACGCATCTCGCGGCCGACGTAATGCCCGGACCGGTTTCCTCCAGCCCGAGCGATCTCGCGGTGGTGGGCGACGAGCTGTTTTTCAACGCCGGCCGTCTGACCGAGGGCTACGAGCTGTGGAAACTGCCGCTTTCGACGCTTCGGTGATAGAACGGGAAAGCAATCCAGTTCGCGAACGAGGCCGTGACGCATTGAGGAGTGAATTCGATGGCCGATCTCAAGCCTAAACCTTCTCGGCGCAGCTTTGCGTCGATGCTGGTGCCGGCCCTTCTCTTTGGGTTCGCCTCCGCTGTCGGGGCGGCGACCTTTACGGTCACGAACCTGGCCGACTCCGGGCTCGGCAGCCTGCGCCAGGCGGTTCTCGACGCGAACGCAGCGGCGGGGCCGGACGACGTGACTTTCGCGCCGGGCCTGACCGGCACGATCACCCTCACCTCGGGCGAGATCGCGATCTCGGATCCGCTGACGGTGAATGGTCCCGGGCTCGGGGTTCTCACGGTGAGCGGCAACGAGCAATTCCGGATCTTCTACGTCGAAAATCCGAGCGTCGCCGCGCCGATCGACGTCACCCTCTCCGGTCTGACGCTCACTCGGGGACAAGGTTTTCCGGGCCATCCGGACGAGGTCGGCGGCGCGGTCTGGTCGAATGGAGAGAACCTGACGATCACGGACAGCGTGATCTCCGACGGCAAGTCGGGAATCTCGGGTCCGGGACAAGGATGCGGTGGAAACGTGGCGCTTTTCGGTGCCGCCGGGGGAAGCGGGGTGACGCTTCGGATCGCAAACAGTCGGGTGACCGGCGGCCGCTCGGCGGGAACCGGTTCCGAGGCCGGTGGAAATCTTTGCGTCGTCGGCGGAAGACTTCTCTTGGAAGAGAGCACTCTCTCCGGCGGCGTTGCGGCGTCGGGCGGCGGTCTCTCCCTTCAGTCGTCGGCGAGCGACAACTCGATCGTCCTTTCCGACCTCTCCGGCAACAGCGGCGCTAGCCTGGGAGGCGGGCTCTACGCCAACTTGAGCTTTGGTGGAGTCTTGACGATCGAGTCGAGCACGATTTCCCTCAACACTTCCGGGCTCTTCGGGGCCGGCGGAGGATTCTTCATCGCCGGCGGCGGCGAAATCCGGATACTCGACAGTACGATCTGGGGCAACAACGCGAAGGTGGGAGGCGGGATCTTCAGCCAGAACAGCGATCTACAGCTCGTCAACAGCACGGTCTCGGGAAATTTCGTCAACACCTCCGCCGCGGGGATCTTCTTTTCCGAAAGTGGCGCAGGCTCTTTGCTCTTGCGTCTGACCACGGTTTCCGACAATCGCGCGATCGGATTGGGCGGCGGCTTGGTCGTCAGCAGCTCGGCGGTGAAGTTCGTCCAGCTCGACCACTCGATTCTTGCCAACGGCTTCCCCGACGATCTGGCCGGCAGCGCGCTCCCGGCGGCGGTTACGGCCAACTACAGCCTGGTCGAAACGCTGGGGACTTCGCTCCTGGTGGGCGCTCACAACCAACTCGGAATCGACCCCGGACTCGGTCCGCTCGCGAACAACGGCGGACCGACTCTCACGCACAAGCCGCTCTCGGGAAGCCCGGTGCTCGATGCGGGAGACCCCGCCATCCCGAGCCCGCCCGCAACCGATCAGCGAGGCTTCGCGCGGATCGTCGGTCCCGCGATCGATCTGGGTTCGGTCGAAACGGAGCTGGGACTCGTCGAGGTGCCGACGTTGTCGCAGATCGGGCTTCTCGTTCTTTGCGCGTTGCTCTTCGCCGCGGGAGTCCTGCGGGTGAGGCAAGCCGTGCCCACCGCGAAGACCTCTTGATCCTGGTGAGGACAATCTTGGAGTGCGGCGACGCGTCGCCGCTTTGACCGGAGTCTCTCCGTCACCTCTGGCGTCCAAAGCGCCGACGCGTCGGCGCACTCCCAAACGGCCCGGTCGGTTTTTATTAGGGAATTCTGGCGAGCAGCTTGGGGTCGGTCACCAGCTTCCTCACTCCGTGAGGCTTGCGCTCGTTATAAACGTTGGTGTCGCACCACCGGCCCAGGCTCGCCAAGGTCAGCGGCCGGCAACTGCGCGCGACGCTCCAGGTGGCTTGATACGGCGAGCAGTTGTTGGGTCCGGGCCGGTTGAATTTGTCGCCCGTGGTGGAGCCCAGGAATTCGACGTTTCCGTTCGGAGGCGGCGGGTAGTGGTCATATCCCGATTCCTGCCAGTCCGTCGCTCTCGGATAGCCATTCGGGGTCAGAAAAAACACCTGGGCGGCCACCCGAAGCTCCGGATTCAGGCACGACGGACTGAAGCAACTCGTCAAGCAAGGAGCCGGCTCGACGTTGCAGGTGGTATAGACCCAATGGACTTCGACCGTGTCGAAAAGCCCGACGTTCTGGCAGACTTTTCGGTCGGCGCCCTCTCCCTCGGCGTCATGGGCCGTGGCGCCCTTCATCTGGGTGCAAACGAAGCCCTCGCCCGGGGGAATGGCGGGTACGCTGCCGGGAATTTTGTTTTCCGCGGACCGGTGAAAGTGGATGTCGCAAAGCCTCAGCTCCCTCATCGGCGGCGCCTTACTGAACCGCACCGGGTTTTCGCCCAACCTGTTCAGAATGTCGCGGGGCGTCTGGGGCCCCACCGTCTCACAGGGAGCCGGAACGTTGCGGTCGTAACATTCGTCCGCGAGCAGCGTGCCTCCGGTTCCCGCACACAGCGCGGCACTGAGAATCGAAAAAACCGCGAAGCGGTGTTTCGCCATGGTCCATCCCTCCTTACGATGTACTGCGGGTTGGGGGGATTGTAGCGGACCTGGGGCGGCGCCGTCAGGGGTAGGAGCCGCGTTGCGCGGCTTGACCCAGGGCGGTCGTGAAGAATCGGAGCAGCTCAGACGACTCCATGCGAGATCCTTCGCGAGGTTTCTCGTTGGATTTGCTCGTCGTCCCAATCCGGATGCTCGGTGGCGAGATGGCTGGCGATCATCCTTCGGGCGGAGGCGAACATGTCGCTCGCGATTTTAAGCCGCTCAGCGCCGGTCATTCCCCGAAGGACGCGAGCCATGTCGTCGTCTATGACTTCGATGCGTAGATCATCCAAGGGGACTGCCATGGCCCTCTAATGGTAGCCCAGCCGCTCGGCGGAGAGCTTCTCTCCTGGGTGCGCGGGCGTCCCGCCCGCAAATAGCGGGTCAGTGGCCCGCGTACCCAGGACCCGCGGTGGTAGGGTTCGTCCCACCCCATGCGCCGCGCCGACCGCCTGTTTCGCCTGCTGCTTCGCCTCCGCCCCGGCCGCGTGGTGACCGCCGCGCGGCTGGCTCGGGATCTGGAGGTTTCCGAGCGGACGGTCTATCGCGACATCGCGGATCTTTGTGCTTCGGGGATGCCGATCGAGGGGGAGGCCGGAGTCGGGTATCGACTCCAGGGGCTCGATCTTCCTCCTTTGATGTTCGATCAGGACGAGGTGGAGGCGATGGTGCTCGGGGCGCGGGTGGTGGAAGGTTGGGGGGACGAGCGGTTGGCGCAGGCGGCGACCGAGGCTTTGGCGAAAATTCAGGCGGTCTTGCCGCGCGGACGTTCCCATTTGATCGAAGAGACCCGGCTTTACGCTCCGGTGCATGGCCAGCGGCCGGCCGAGCGTCTGCCGCTTTCGGCGTTTCGGCTCGCGGTGCGGGATCGCCGGGTGACGCGCATCCGCTACCGCGATGAGGCGGGGGCCGAGACCGAACGCACCGTCCGGCCTCTGGCCCTGTCGTTTTATCCGCCGCTCTGGCTGTTGGTCGCCTGGTGCGAGGTGCGGTGCGATTTTCGCAGCTTCCGGCTCGATCGGGTGCTCGACCACGAGACCCTGGCGGAGGTTTTCTCCCCCGAGCCGGGCAAGATGCTCGCCGACTTCGTCGCCCGGATGGAGGCGGCGGATCCTTGGCGAAGGTAGCGGTTTCGTTGTCTCCTCGCTCCTTCGGGCGCCTTCGGCAGCAGCCAGTCGCTGCGGGACAACGAAACCGCTACCTATACGGAGCGGTGGCCGATCAATCCTCGCCGTACGGCATGTCCGGCGTCTTGCCGAGCAGGCGGGCATAGACCGACAGCGCGCCGCGATGGTGGCCGGTGTGATCGACCAACGCTTCGAGCGTGTGGTACCGCGGGCGCCCGGGGAGGATCGGATTGTCGGGCAGGAGGGCGGCCAACTCCTCGTTCGAGGTGGCCTCGACCGCTTGGCGCAGGCGATCCCAGGCGTCGGCCATCCAGGTCCGGGCGGTCGTGAGCGAGGTGATCTTCTCGGTCTCGGCGATCGACGCCTCGAAGTCCATCTGCCAGTTTCCGGCGAAGCCTCCCTCGCGGAACCAGTCGATCGTCTGGGCCGCGTGGGCGACCTGGCCCGCGACGGACATCATCTCGGGGGTAGGGCGGAAACCCGAGTCCTCTTCGGCGAGGCAGCGGGTGGTGCGGTCGAAGAATTTGGCGGTCGCTTCGATCTCGTAGAGGGCTTCGGTCTTCAGGTCCATGGGAATTCTCTCCTCGGCACGCCGATGGGCCTTCCACCGGCGCACCGAGGAGCATCGCGCACCCCTCCTGACAGCGTGTTGTCAGCAGAGATGGCGACCGGTCGGATTACGCCGGGCTCTCCTCGCCTTCGCCTTCACCCTCTTCGTCGTCCTCGGTCGATTCGAGCACCAGCTCCAGGAAGATCGACGACAGCTCCGCCGAGAGAGCCTCGGAGCCGTCGGCCGCGATCGGCCGCAGCTCGTCGAGATCCTCCGGTTCGAGCGGGAAGAGGGCGGCCGCCAGGTGCCAGCCGTCCTCGAACGGCACCAGCCGCGCGGCGAGCAGGTCGCCGATTTCGACCGCTCCGACGATCTCGGCCTCGGTCTGGACGAGCGTCTCGGGCGCCCGGCCGTCGATCGGGGTCGCGAGCGGCTCGCGCAGCATGAAGGAGGAGGCGTCCGGGGTCGAGAGCACTTCGTAGACGCTCAAGGGCCGGCCGGAGAGCGCCGTCATCCAGGCGCGCTCCTCGGGCTTGAGCGACGGACCGCCGGAGCCGAGGATCAGCTCCGCGGCGTTCGTTTCCTTGCCGCCGACTTCGAGCTTCGCCTCGGCGAGCACCCAATCGCCGAGCTGATCGCGGAACGCGTCGTCCGCGTCGTCGTCCAGCTCTTCGAGCAGGGCCGCCTCGTCGTCGTCCAGCCGGCCGAGGAACTGCCGGCCGACGGCCTCTTCCACCGCGTGGCGGTGATGGGTCCAGAGCCAGTCGAGCGCGGCGTTCATGCCGCTCTCCACCCGTTCGAGCGCGGAATAGGGTCCGCCCTCGGCGTTGAGATGGCAGTTCTTGTACTTTTTGCCGCTGCCGCACGGGCAGGGATCGTTGCGTCCGACGTTCGAAGTGTCGAAGCCGGAATTCGTCGAAGGGGGATTGGCCACGGGAAAGACCTCAAGGAAAGTACCGCGTTGTCCGCCGATCGTATGGGAAACCGCGCTCCGGATCGAGGTTCCGACCGCGCCGAGATAGAATCCCGCCGACTCGCGAGGAACCCGACCCATGGGATTGAAAGAAGTCTTGTCTCGCATGAAGCTCGTCGAGCTGCCCGACTCCGGTCCGGCCGCCGTTTCTCCGGCCGCCTCCGGCGCGCCGAAATCCGCGGGCGCTACGGCGATTCCCGATCTCGACCAACTGCTCGCCTCGATTCCGGCCTCCGGGCTCGACGAGCGGAAGCTCGAATCGCTCGCGGCGAAGGCGCCGAAACACGCCTCCGAACCGACCCCGAGCGGCCAGCCCGAGGCAGGCGCGGGCAGCGAGATCCCCGACTTCGCCGCGGTCTACCGCGCCGCGGGAATCGAAGTCCCGGCGCACGGCTATTCGGCGTTCAAGATCCTGGAGATTCTCCAGAGCCCGGATCTGGCGCCGCTCGAACCCAAGGCGAAAGCCGCCGCCCTCGGCGGGTTCTTGAAAATGAACCCGACCGGCCCGGTGCCGCTCTCGGACGTCATCCAGGACGCCGTGCGCCGCGACCAGGCGCTCGACCGTTTCGAGGAGTTCCTGCGCGGCAAGCTCACAACCCGCGAGGCCGAGGCCGAGCGCCAGAACGCGGCGCTTCAGGCCGAGATCGACGAGCTGTCGCGCAAAAATCGCGAAACCATGGAGGCGAACCGCCGCGCGCTCGAAGCCGAACGGGCGAGCCTGGAGAGCTGGCGCGTGCAAAAGCAGACGGAAGAGCAGCGCCTGTTCGAGGCGGTCGCCCCGTTCGTCGATCAGAACCCGATCACCACCGCGTCCAACGCCCCCGCAAAGGGCTCCGCCTAACGATCCGAGCCGCCTCGCGGCTCATCGATTGATACCGAACCTATCGAGTCCGTCAGAACCGACGAGGAGACTCCCATGTTCCGCCGCCTTGCCCGTGTCTTCAAATCGTGGATCGGCTTCTTCATCTCCTTTGCCGAAGATCCGGAGGTCATGCTCCAGGAATCGATCGAGGAGATGCGTAACACCATGCCCCGCCTGAACCAGGTGTTGATCACCACGCGCGCCACCGTGATCCAGTTGGAGCAGGGCCGCGACAACCTGGCGCGGAAGGAAAAGCAGCTCACCGCGTCGATCCAGGCCGCCCTTCGGGACGGCAGCCCCGAGGCGCGCCGGCTCGCCGAGCAGGACGCCGTGGCGCTCCAGGCCACCCGCCAGGAGCTGGCGGCGACCGAGGAGCAGCTGGCCGCCTCGTCCCGCGCGTTCGACAACGCCAAGCTTTCGGTGGAAGACATCAAAGAGAAGCTGCGCCTGAAGATCGAACAGAGTCGCAAGGCGATCGCCGAATCGAAGAAGGCCGAAGTGATGAAGCAGGCGGCGAGCGCGCTCACCGAGCTGGACAGCTACGGCACCTCATCGACCGCCGACAAGTACCTCGAACAGATCCAGCAGAAGGTCGCGGAATCGAAGGCCGCGGTCGAGGTCGCGACGGGCGGGCTCGACGTCGATCGGATCAACCTGGAGCGCAAGGCGCGGCAGATCCAGGCGCAGAGCATCCTCTCGGAGTTCGAGGTCGAGATGGGGATCAAGAAGCCCGATGCGGTCAAAGAGGCCGCGCCGTTCCCGACCGAGAGCACGGGCCAGCCGGCGGCGCAGAAAGTTCCGGAGGGGCGATGATCCTCGGAGTTTTCGGGGTCTGACCCCGGCCGAGCCACATGGGCCTGCTCACCCGCTACCCGGCGCTCAAAGCGGCGGTCGCCAATCAATACCAGGCGATCCTCGCGGCGGGAGCCGTGGGCTTTTCCGTTCTCATGCTTTCGCCTCTGCCGCTTCTCTTGTTTGCCGGCGTCGAGCTGATGGTGATGCCGATGATGGTCGATCGCATCCGGCGCCGGCTGGAGATCGAGAAAAAGTACGCCGATCGCAGCGCCGTCGAGATGAGCCAGAAGGAGCAATGGGACGCCCTGCCCGCCGCCCACCGGGCGCGGTTCGAGCGGTTGCGCCAACTGGTGGGGAAGGTCCAGGCGAACTACAAAGGGCTCTCGGTCGCCAGCCAAGGCATCGTGGCCGAGCAGGAGGCGAAGTTCGACGTGATCCTCGCCGCCTGCTTGAAACGGCTCTGGCTGCTTCAGAAATACGACGAGATGCAAAGCGCGTTCGACGAGAAACAGGTCGAGCAGGAGATCGCCGGGCTGCGCGCCGCCCTCGCCGCGCCGGTCGCCGAGAGCGACCTCGAACCGAGGGTGCGCGAGGCGATCGAAAAGAACCTGGAGATCAAAGAGCAGCTGATCGGCGCGACGAAACAGAACACGGCCAACCGCCGCGCGCTCGACGCCGAGATCGATTCGCTCGAATCGCTGCTCCAGCTCCTGTTCCAGAAATCGGTCGCCGCCACCGACGCCGCGGCATTCACCTTGGAGATCGACGACGTGCTGCAACAGGTGCAGGCCGACGCGGCGAGTGTCGAAGAGATGGAGCGCTTGCTCGGCAGCCTGCCCGACCTCGACAGCCGCCCGCGCCTCTCCCAGCAGATCAAGCAGGGAATTCCGCCGCCTCCCCCCCCGCCGCCGCAGCGCGCCCGCGAAGGGCGCCGGTAGAAATCCATGGCCGACCCGACCGCGCTCCCCTCCGCCCCCGGCTTTCTCGATTCGCTGCCGCCCTGGGCCGCCCGCCTGGCGCGCGCGGTGCTCGCCAAGCAGGCCTCGACGTTTGTCATCCACGGCATCCCCGCCGATCTGGTCCCCGTGCGAGGAAGCGGCGGATTGCGTTTCCTCGGGCTCGACGAATTCCTAACGACCGTGTTGTTCCCCACCTGGCCTTCGATCATCACGTTCAATCGCGCCGAGGGGCTCGGTTTCGCCACCCCCGCCGCCCGGTCGCACTTCCAGGAGCGGATGAAGGCGTACGACGTGGTCCACGGCACCTCCTGGGGTGAAGGGCTGCCGAGAGACGCGCCCAACTGCTTCGCGCTGCTCGACTCGTACTTCCGGCATGCCGCGTCGCTTTCCCCTGCCCGGCCGGTCGTCCTGCTGCTGCCGTTCGCCGAAACCCTGGTGCCGGCCGGAGACGTCTCCTACCGCACGCCGGAGGACCGGGCGGTCCTGGTCTACCTCCGCAAGTGGTCGCAGGACCCGGTGCTGCTGGCGAAAAACATCGTGATCGTGATGATCGCCGAAAGCCTGGCGGAGCTCGATCCCAAGCTGGTCCGCTCCCATGCGACGCGGGAGCTGGAGATCGTCCGGCCCGATCTTCCCGAGCGCCGCGCCTACTTGGAAGCGGTGCGCGCGCCCGATTGGTACGACCGCCGCTCGGAGCTGCTCTCCGTGCGCCTCGCCGAGCTGACCGCCGGGATGACCCGCTTCCAGATCGCCCAGCTGCTCGACGAGGCGGACGCCGACGGAGGGAAGCTCTCGCTCGACCGCGTGCGGCAGGTGAAGAAGGACGTGATCGAGATGGAGGGCCTCGGCCTGCTCGAATACGTCGAGCCGAAGTTCGACCTCGGAATGGTGGCCGGCATGCCGGCGGTCAAAGCCCGCCTGCGCCGCGCGGCAAAAGCGATCGCCCGCGGCAACCCGGCCGCGGTGCCGATGGGCTACCTGGTCTGCGGCCCGGTCGGCAGCGCCAAGACCTTCCTGGTCGAATGCTTCGTCAAGGAGATCGGCTTTCCGGTCGTCAAGCTCAAGAACTTCCGCTCCATGTGGGTCGGCTCGACCGAGGCGAACCTCGAACGGATCTTGAAGATCCTCGCCTCGCTCACCCCCGTGGGGGTGATGATCGACGAAGCCGACACCGCCCTAGGCAATCGCGAGCAATCGGGAGACTCCGGCACCCAAAACCGCGTCTTCGGCCAGATCGCAAGCTTCATGGGCGACACCAAGAACCGCGGCAAAATCCTCTGGTTCCTGATCACCGCGCGCCCCGACCTGCTGCCGATCGACTTGAAACGCCAGGGCCGCGCGGAGGAGCACATCCCCCTCTTCTACCCCGAGACGATGCACGAGTACGACGAAGTCTTCCAGGTGATGAAGACCAAGCTCGGCCTACGCACCCCCGTGGCGACGCTCGCCGAGGTGACGACCCCTGAACGCCTGCTCGGCTATTCCGGCTCGGATCTGGAAGCCGTGCTCGTTCGCTCCGTCCTCGAAGCCGAAGCGGCCGAATCCTCCCAAGTCGCGGCCGAGCACCTCAAGCGCGCCTTCGACGATTTCATCCCCACCACCAACAGCCGCGAGCGCCAGATGCAAATCCTCGTCGCCGTCCTCGAATGCACCAGCCGCGAGCTGCTCCCCGAGGCCTACCGCGACCTGGACCGCGGCGACATCCAGGCGCAAATCGCGCAGATCAAACTGGAGCTCAAGCTCCTGTGAGGGGAATCGAGAAAACGCCCGGCGTCGTGGGGGGAGATGCCTGCATCGCGGGAACTCGAATCGCCGTTTGGATGATCGAAGGCTACCGCCGCCTCGGCTGGACCGACGCCCAGATCCTTGCGAACTACCCGTCTCTCAAGATCACCGATCTTGAGCGCGCTTGGAGCTACGTCGCCACCCATCGCGACGAAGTCGATCGAACAACGCGTGAGCACGGGGAGGCCTAACGAGAGTATCGTATCGACAATCGAAAGCCGTGGCAGTGGATGGTCTCTCAACCGTCTCCTTCTTCGAGTAAACCGACCCGGTTCGCCGTAAGAAGAGGCGCCTTCTTGGAGGGTAAACGATGAGCGCAACGAGCATCATCCTGTTTCTGATCATCGGCGCAATCGCCGGCTGGCTTGCAGGAGAGCTTTGGAAGGGGCACGGCTTCGGCCTGCTCGGCAACATCGTGGTGGGCATTATCGGCGCCTTCCTCGGCGCCTTCCTGCTGGGCAAGCTCGGAGTCGCCTTCGGAGGAGGCATTCTGGGTTCGATCCTCACGGCGACGATCGGGGCGCTGGTCTTGCTGGTGATCATCGGTTTGATCAAACGAGCCTGACGCTGCAGTGATCTCGCGGCGAGGGGAGCGCGGACGACGCGGTCCCTCGCCGCGACCCCCGAAGCCACGGTTGAAATTCTGATAGGGCAGGAAAGAAAAAGGGCGACGCTTGGCGTCGCCCCCCTCTCGCTGGAGCCAGCGGCGTTCTGCCTGTCGCTCCTACCGCTTCGGCAACACCAACTCCCACCCGATCTCGATCAAGTTCGGATCGGCGATCCGTCCTTTGTTGGCGTCCCAGATCTCGGGCCAGCGGCCGATTTTTCCGAGTTGGTCTCGGGCGATGGCGGAGAGGGTGTCGCCGGATTTCACGGTGTAGACGCTCTGTCCGGCGGCGGCAACCTGCTCTTTGGCGATCGGGGCCGGTCCGGTTCCGCCGAGATATTTGCGGATGATCTGGCGGTATTCGTCCGAGGCGCGGAGGCCGCGGATGGAGGAGTTGACGATTTTGAGCAGGCTTGTGGCACCTCGACGGACGCCGACGGTGTAGGCAGATTTCGTCAGGTTGAACTGGACGATTTCGAGGCCCTGGTATTCCTTCAGCTCTTCCTGGGCGTACGGGTAGTCGTAGATGAAGGCGTCGATCTTGCCCTGCTTCAGGAGATCGAAATAGCCGTCCTCGTACTTTTCCAGCCGCTTGTAGCCGCGCACCATCCCCTTCACGTCGCTTTCCGCCGCGGCATCGTTGAAGATGCCGACCACCTTGCCGGAGAGGTCGCTCGTGCTGTGGATCGAGCTGCCTTTCTTCACGATCAGACAGAGTCCGTAGTCGTAGTAGGAATCCGACCAATCGACACCGGCGATCGAATCGTCCGCCGTGTAACCGGAGATGATCACGTCGGCCTTGCCGTTGATCAGCCGGCCGGGCAGCTCGCTGTATTTGCCCGGGACGATGACCACCGTATCGACGCCGATCCGTTTCGCGATCGCGTTGGCGACCGCCCAATCGAAGCCGTCGTATTTCGAGCCTTCCTTGAACAGCATCGGCGGCGTACCGGGTTCGGCGGCGACGCGCAGCACGCCGGCATCCACGATCTTCTGAAGCGAGTCGTCGGCTTTCGCCGGGGTCGAAAACGCCAGGGCGACCAGGGCCGTGGCGAGAAGTGCGGGAGCTTTCATGGCGGCGATCCTCGGGTTCATTTCGATGAAGCGGTTCACTTCGATTTGGCGCAACGGAAGCCGAGAGAAGAGCTGCGGTCGGTCGGCGATTTTCCGATCCGGAAGTGGGTGCGGCCGTCGTTCAGCTCCCAGGAATCCCAGGAGCCGCCGGCCGCGAGGTAGTTGTCCGGCTCGTCGGGGCTGTTCGTCGAGGTCCACTCGGAGACGTTCCCCGCCATGCCGAGCACGCCGTACGGGCTCGCGTCCCGGCCGTATTTCTCGTCATCGACCGCCCAGGTGGGGATCTTCTTGGCCGCGGAGTCCTTTTTGTCGTGGTCGGCCCCCAAGATATTGACCGCGGTCGGGTCGATCGTCGCGCCGGTCGGGAACTCCCGGCCGTCGGTACCGCGCGCGGCCTTCTCCCATTCCTCGATCGTCGGCAGCCGGCCGCCGGCCCACTTGCAGTAGGCCTTGGCGTCGCCCAAGGATACGAAGACCACCGGGTTGTTACGGTGGCTATCCAGGTACGCCTCGTCATCCCAATAGTTGGGCTGCTCGCGCGGGCCGCAGGTCGATCCCGCGGCGCACTGGGCGAGGAACGCCTCGTATTCGCCGTTGGTCACCTCGGTCCGCCCGATCTTGAACGTCGAAACGTCGACGCTCTCCTGATTCTGGCCGGAGGAGAAAATCCCGCCGGGGATCTCGATCCAGGGCTCGGTGGAAGCAGGAGCCGAAGGCGAGGTCTGCCCCGGAGTATTGCTGTCGTTCGACGTGGCGGCGGTCGAGGTCGTCGAACCGTTGTCGGCCGACGTCGCCTTCGGCCGGTTCCAGGGCAGCTTATCCTTCGGGACGAACTTGTAGATCGCAGTGCCGACCAGGCCGAGGCCGATCAAGAACAGCAAAGCCTTGGCGAGCGGGGTCAATTTCATAGTCGGGAGCTCCTTTGCGCCGTCTGCCGGGCGTGCCTGGGATGGCACGCCGAGGCTCGGGCGTCACCTTCGAGAGACACCGATGCTATGCGAGGCGTTCATGGGGGTCAAAGGCGGCGAGCCGGGCGGGGGGTGCGATGCGAGGCTCTTTGCCGCCCGAGGTTACGCCACAATGCCGAGGACGGGCGAATTTGGCGCTCGACCGCGGACAGACGCCGATCGGCTCAGGTGGTAAGCAAAATCCTGAGCTGATCGAGCGTGTAGGGCGGATTGCGCAGGTGAACAACGCGATGGCAGTTGGCGCACAGAATCGCAAGGCCTTCCATCCGCGTGCTAGTAGTGTCATCCACCTCCGACAACGGCAGCAAGTGGTGAACCTCGCAGTAGTCGATGACCGCACCTGCGTAAGCGCGGCGGAAAGAGAACCCGCACACCTCGCAGTCGAGGGATGCCGCCTGCCTTTTCTTCTTGCGCACGATGGCCTGATCACGTTCGCGCTGTAGGTGCAAAACCAGCCGGCGACGCCCTTCCGTAGCAACGGTAGTGTGGATGTCCACATCGAGGCTGGGAGAGGCGTTTGAATCGACTACACGCACGTAATCGGGAATGGCTGAAATGCCAGGCTTGGGAACGCTGATTTGCTTGCCTACCCTGATATACGGTGAGGTCCGATACTCATCTTCGGTCGTAAATAGAACGTATCCGGTGGCGTCGAACAAGGCAGCCGGGAATTGGGCAAGCGCGGCATACCAGTGGCCATCGTGGCTGTAACGAACTTGGGCTGCGCCAACACCCCAAGCTCTGTTAAGGCGGACGGCTTTGTCTCTGTTCAGCGTGGCCTTGGTTCTTCTGTCCATGTCCAGCTACACCTAAGTCCTCTTATGCAGCGAACTCGAAATCCGGCGAGCCGGTGCGAACGGCCTCATCAAGCTTACGTTCCCAGGAGGTGAGTTGGAGGAACTGAAGAAATGCCCTCGCCTCGCGAAGCAGCGGTCTATCTTGGAGCGCGACAGCGATCTGCCCGAGCAAGAGGTGCGCTCGCGGATCCTCGAGGCTGACGTGCGCAACGGTCTCAAGGGCCACTTCACGGGCTGCGTCAAGCTCCCCCGCGCGAGCGATCCTCAGCGCGTGGCTCAGGTATAGATCCAACCGTGCGAGCTCTGTCGCCTTAAAGATAGTCCAGCAATCAATGGCGGCTTCGGCTGTTGTGATTGACGCGCTGTCGATCGCGGTGAAGATATTGCAGCGGGGACAGCGGTCCAACGCGAATTGCTCAATACCCATCCCTCTCAGGTCTCGGAGCATCGCAACGAGCTCGAGAGAACTTGACGAGAGGTACTTCACGGCCGGGCCACTACCGAGAAGAACTCGAATGTAGTCGGCTGCACGAAACGGAGTGCTGAAGATCGGCAAACACAGGGATCCACTCTCGGGCAGTGTGATCGTCACAACGTTTGCCCGGCCGCCACCAAGGAGCGCCACGAACAGTGGACTCTCCGCTTGTGGGCGCCGCGGAGGCTCGCGGAGCGAACTTTCGATTGCTTCACGTTGAGTGACGAAGGTCTCGCCTGCTTCCCTTGCTGCGAGCTCCGATGGCAAGCCTCTGTTAGGCGTCCTTCGGACAGCAGCGTACTCGGGCATCTTGTCGCGCGTACGCCTGCGTTTGAGCCAGTCCAACACGAGTAGCTACCTCCTGCGGTCGCCCAATGCGGTGTATGTGTCTGTCCAGCGTGTATTAGGCAGACCTGCATAACCACCGCGAACGCAGCGAGCTGGACTGCCTATTGTTGCTCGGGACGGGCGGCAGTCGACGCAAATCGCCACGATTTCGGACGATACGCTACGCGCCGGAGTGGAAAGCGATTGGCGTTAGGCGGGTCTGTCTAACGCCGTCGGAGAGCTGGTGGTTCAGGTGGCCGCGCGTCATCCAATTTTCTCGCAGCGCAGTATGCGCCCGCTGCTTTTCGGCTGTCAAGCGCGTGCTTCATAACGCCCGGATCAGAGAAGAGGGAGCATTCGTACTCGCGAGGTCGCCGAATCGATTACGGCCAGTGCGCCCTTTTCGAGCAGCTCTCGATGCTGTCGAAGGGCGGCTAGAACAAGCGGTCCGATGCTTGGCGGGAGAACGTCCTCGGTGCGAACTTGGACCACACTGGGACCCACGGCGCGCGTCAAGGCGAGAAGGCGGGAAAAGTCGAGGTCGTGGGAGAAGACGACGAAGCCATTCTCGCGAGCCCAAGCCAAAATCTCAGGATCGCTTGCTCTTTGATCACCGACCCGGGACCAGTGAGCGGCCTCGAAGCCGTGTCGGGAGAGGTAATCCGCCCAAAGGGGCGAGAGATTCATGTCGATGACGATCTTCACTGGCTTCCTACCAACACCTCGCGTTCTTCGACTCGCCATGTGGCGTAAGCCAGGGCGGCGCGAATGTCGCCAAGTTCGAGATAGGGATACGCAGAGAGGATTTCCTCTTCGGAGTGCCCCGAGGCCAGGAGTCCCAAGATCGTTCCGACCGTGACGCGGAGCCCTCGAATGCAGGGCTTTCCCCCCATGACTTCCGGGTCGAGGGTGATGCGGGCTAGGTCGCTCATGGGTTACCCTCCGAGTGGCTATGTCGAATATATCTTGCGGAGCGCACATTGCGGTCTCTCGCGAGAAGGAGCGTCCGCCATGCTTTTCATGATCATCGAACGATTCCGGGACGACGACATGATCCCCGTCTACCAGCGCGTTCGCGACGAGGGGCGCAAGCTGCCCGAGGGTCTCACGTATCTGGACAGCTGGGTGGAGCCGAACTTCGGCCGTTGCTTCCAGCTCATGGAATGCGACGACCTGCGCCTGCTGCAGGAGTGGGTTCTGTCGTGGCGGGGGATGGGGGTGACGTTCGAGATCGTTCCGGTCGTGCGGAGCCAGGAGACGCGGGCGGTGGTGGCTCCTTTCTTGGAGGAGGCATTAGCCTGACCGCGGCCCGCAAGAAGGTGGCCGGTAACGCTCAGTGCGCCGCCGCCTCGATCATCTCCGCAAAGCTCAGAAGGTCGCCGGATTTCGCCCGCGGCGTCAGCCACCGGAAGCATGGATTTTCAATCGCCTCCGGCTGTCGAAGGAACGCACGCGCCTCGTCCACCTGATCGTGCTCGACGAGGAAGCGCTTCAGGTCGTTCATGAAGCGCCCCGCGCCGAATAGGTGGAAGTTGAAGAAGCCTTGGACGAGCGGCCCTTCGAGACGCCAGGCGGGAGACCGGTTCGCGAGGCGCGACCACGCTTCGGTCGAGATGACGGAGCCTGCCGCGAGATCTTGGGCGACGATCGTCAAATCGGTCGCTTCGTTGGCCTTGCCGTAGTAAACCAGCCAACCGGTGTAGCTCCGGAGCCGCGAGGCGTTGACGGTCTGAACCGCGAGCAGCGACCAAACGGGATGATCCCGGTCCAACGCGTCGAGCTCCTCGAGCATCCGGCGCACGCTGGCGAGGAGGCTCTCGCGCAGAGCGCAGGGCACGTCCTTGCTGAGGAAAGCGTACCTCTCGGCGAGCAGGCGCTCGATGTCGTGGGCGCTCAAGCGCGGACCCCCGGCCTACGAGCTCCCCTGCGGCTCCGAGATCGTGAACTTGAACCCGTCGGGATCGGCGACGGAGAAGCCGTGCGGTCCCCAGGGAAGTTTCTGCACCTCGGATTCGAGAGCGTAGCCGGCCGCTTTCACCTGGTCGGCGAGCGCCTGGAGATCCTGCGAGGTCTCGATCCAGAAGCGCAGGCCGATGCCCTTCGCGCGATCGCGCCCCTTGGCGAAATCGTCCTGGCCGATCCCGAGGTACCCTTCGCCCGCCTTGAGCATCGCGAAGCGGAGCACCCCTTCGTGCTCGTCGCGGTTCAAGACTTCAAACCCGAGCGCCTCGGTATAGAACTTCAGACTCGCCGCGATGTCGTTCACCGTGAGCCCGGGGGCGATGCCTTTGGCTTCCAGCTTGACTGTGCTCATGTCGTGTCTCCCGAGAGAAAGTGGAACCTGCTTCGACTCGGAACCATATGACGAGCCGGCCGGATCGGCCAAGGCAGCGTGGTGACGTTTCAGACCCGAACCGACACCCGCAGGAACGTGGCGGAGATCGAAATGCCTCCGTCGGTGGCCGCGTTCTGCGCCGTCGCCAGTTCGAGAAGCTGGTCGTGCAGGTCGGCTTCCCGCCCCCCGGCGCGCGCCGCGTCGAAGGCGTTCATTGTCGGGCCGTAGTAGCGCCGGAACAGATCGACCAGATCGGCCGGGCTCTTGTCGTTCGATACGAAATGGAACGTATCCTTGGCCAGCGAGATGTTCTCCTCGGGCACTCCGGCCTGGCCGAAGCGCTCCACGATGTGAGACTCGATGCCCCAGGTCATCGGGCTGACGAAACCTTCCGGCGGGGGCGGCGTGAAGGTTGAGCTGATCCGCAGCAGTTGGGAGACGAACGACGTCGGGTCGTTCGGAATCCAGTTGCCCATCTCGACGCGACCGCCCGGTTTCGTCACCCGGACCATCTCTTGGGCGACGGCGAATGGTTTGGGCGCGAACATGGCGCCGAAGACCGAGAGGGTGAGATCGAACGAATCGTCTTCCACCCCTTCCAGGTTGCAGGCGTCGCCTTCCTGAAAGGTCAGCCGATCGAGGCCCGCCGCCGCGGCTCGCTTCCTGCCGGCCGCCACGAGGTTCGAGGCGATGTCGATGCCTACGACCTCGGCTCCCCGTTGGGCCAGCGGAACGGCGGTCGTGCCGTCTCCGCAGCCGAGGTCCAAGGCCCGAAGCGGCGGCGCCACTCCGAGCGAGGCGACCACCGCTTCGCCGGAGCCCCGCATCAAGGCGGCGATCTCGGTGAAGTCTCCCTTTTCCCACAACGCTTTGTTCGGGTTCATGACATCTCCTCTCCACATCTTCATCGGAATCTGCCGGCCCAACCCGACAAGGAATCGAAAAATCGTTGGCTCGGGGCGGGAAGAGCGGCCCGGGCCTCTCAGTGCCCGGCAGTTTCCTCGATGTCCGCCAAGCGCGCCTTCGCGGTCACGACGCGATAGTCGTTGGCCGGCAGAGCCGCCGCAAGATCGGCTTGGCTCGAGCGGAGGAGGGGCAGGGCCTGCTCGCGGCGGCCGAGCGCCAGGAGCGCCGCGCCCTGCTCGTTTTCGACTTCGGCGATCCGGTAATGGCGCGGCGCGAAAGTTGCCACCCGGCTGGGCAGCGATCGATTGAACAAGATCAGCGCCTCTTGGGCCTCGCCTCGTCCGAGCAGCAGGCGGCCGAGCGCTACCATCGGGCGCGAGGTGTTCAGATGCGACGGGCCGTAGGTCTTCTCGATCAAGACCAGGGAATGGCGAAGCTCGGGTTCGGCTTCTTCCGGACGTCCCATGCGGCGATGGAGATCGCCGAGATTGGAAAGCGTGAGGGCGGTCATCGGATGCTCGGGTCCGAGGATCTTCTGCCGCATGGCGAGCGCATCGCGGTAGAGCGCTTCGGCCTCCGGGAAGCGCCCCTCGTACATCAAGGTGGTGGCGAGGCTGTCGATGGCGAACGCGAGGTCCGGATGCGCCTCCCCCAGCCGGTGGCGCAGGCCGGCAAGCGCCTCGCGCAGCGCCGCTTCCCCCTCGGCCAGGTGGCCTCTTTCGCCGAGCATCACGCCGTAGCCTTGCAGGAGATCGCAGACCCTCGGGTGGTCGGCCGGAAAGTTCCGCCGCGCGATGCGCAAGGCGAGCCGGAGATAGCCGAGCGACGCCTCGGAAAGCCCCTGCCGTCCGCGAATCGTGGCGAGGTACGACAGGCTGGAGGCGACTCTGGGGTCGTTCGCTCCAAAGAGCCGAAGGCGGATCGCGAGCGACTCTCGCTGCGCGGCGTAGGCATCGTCCAAGCGTCCGAGCTGGAAGCGCGACCGGCCGAGCGACTCCAAGGTGTCCGCGCGGGAACCGGCGGCCCCCGGCCCCAAGGCCCGTTGCTGCTGTTGGCAGGAGGTCAGGATGCGTTCCGCCTCGGCGTGCTTGCCTTCGAGAAAGCGGAGCAGGCCGAACTGATATTGGGCGGTCAAGGCCTGAGCCGCCGGTACTCCGGAGCGGCCGCCGAAAACCAGCGCCCGGACGATCATCGGCTCGGCCCGATCGTAGACGCCGAGGTTTAGATAGACGTCGCCGATCACGCTCGCGAGGCGCGCCTCCACCTCGGGCTCTCCTTCGACCTGTTCCAGCAGGTGGCGCGCGCCGAGGTCCAGCACCTCCTCGACCGTCGGCTTCTGACTGTTCACCCGGGCGTCCGGGTCGGCGCCGCGGAAGAGGTCGATGAGCAAAGAGAGGGCGCGCTCCGTGCGTTGGTGCTCCCGGTCCACCTTGCGCTCTTGGGCCGAGGCGAAGAATCCGTAGCCGAGACTCGACAGACCGAGCAGCCCGGCCAGCACCGCGGCGAGCGGATTGCGGCGCAGGAACTTCGCCGCGCGATAGCCCCAGCCGTCCGGACGCGCCTCGACCGGCAGGTGTTCGAGGTAGCGGCGCAAGTCCTCGCCGAGCCGTTCGGCCGAGGCGTAGCGCCGCTCCGGCTCGGGGCGAAGCGCTTTTTGCAGGATGTTGTCGAGGTCGCCCGCGAGCTGCCGGACCAGGCCGCGCGGAGTCGTGGCGCGGCGGCGGGCGATCTCCTCCGGCGTGAGGGTCGCTCCGCGGAGCGTCGGCTCAATGCGTCGACTTCGCCGGCTTGAGGGATCGACCTCGCCGGACGCGGAGACGGAAGTCGTGGGCCAGGTCGGCGACGTGCGGGGGAGCGCGCCGGTCAGCAGGCGATAGAGCACGACGCCGAGCGAGTAGATGTCGGTCGCCGTGGTCACCGGGTCGCCGCGCAGCTGCTCGGGGCTCGCGTAGCTCGGCGTGAGGGCCGGCGAGATCGTCCGCGCCCCCTCTTCGTCGAGCTCGTTGGGGGAGAGCACCTTGGCGATGCCGAAATCGAGCAGCTTCGGCGCGCCGTCCGCTCCGACCAGAATGTTGCTCGGTTTCAAGTCGCGATGGACCACCAGGTTCCGGTGAGCGTGGGCCACCGCGGCGCAGACGGTGCGGAACAGGCGGATCCGCTCGGGGATCGAGAGCCCCTGCTCGTCGCAATGGCGGTCGATCGGCAGCCCGTCGATCCGTTCGAGGACGAAGAACGGGACGCCGTCCTCGGTGGTTCCGCCGTCGAGCAGGCGGGCGATGTTCGGATGCTCCAGCCGCGCCAGGATATGGCGTTCCGCGACCAGCCGCTCGGCGAGCCGCGGATCGACCAGCCCCGGGTAGACCAGCTTGACGGCGACCTGATGCTCGTAGGCCTGATCGGCGCGCTCGGCGAGGTAGACGACGCTCATCCCGCCCCGGCCGATCTCGCGCACCAGGGTGTAATTTCCCACCCGGCGGCCGGCCCATCCCTCGGCGGAGGCCCCGGCGGCCGAGGGCAGGACGGAGACGATCGGCCGCTGGCCGAACGGCTCGTTGCGGGCGGGCGGTTCGAGGAACGAGCCGGCCTCGCCGTGCGCCGCGAGCAGCGACGAGACCTCCTCCGCGAGATCGGAATCCTCGCCGCACTCGG
This sequence comes from Thermoanaerobaculia bacterium, assembly GCA_035607435.1. Taxonomy (GTDB): domain Bacteria; phylum Acidobacteriota; class Thermoanaerobaculia; order Multivoradales; family UBA5704; genus DASYKS01. The sequence goes on from DATMZU010000779.1 coordinate 23,442, forward strand.
CCGCGAGCCACGCGGCCCGTTCCTTTTCGGGACGTTCGAGCGCGGCGTCCAGCAGCTCGGTAATCCGCCGCCAGCGATCAGCGTCCAGAATCGGCCTCCGCCGCACCCGTCGGTTTGAGCTCCAAATAGAGCCAGGCTTTCGCGGCGCGGAACCTGCGGACCACGGTCGCCGGAGAGAGGTCGAGCGCGGCGGCCGTCTCTTCCAGGGTCAGGCCGCCGAACGTGTGCAGCTCGACCACCGAAATCGCTTGCGGGTCGAACGCCGCCAGCCGTTCGAGCGCGTCGTCGAGAGCGATCAGGTCGAGCTCGCGCGCCGGGGCGGCGAGACCCGCGTCTTCGAGCAGAACGCGCACCCGGCCGCCGCCCCGCTTGTCGCGCGCCAAGCTCCGCGCGTGATCGACCAGGACCCGCCGCATCATTCGCCCGGCCATCGCGCAGAAATGGCTGCGGCTGCGCCAGTCGATCGCGCGCAGCTCGGCGAGCCGCAGATAGGCCTCGTGCACCAGGGCGGTCGGCTCCAGGGTGTGCTCGTCCCGCTCGCCGCGCAACTGCGCGGCGGCGAGCCGGCGCAGCTCGTCATAAAGCGCCGGGACCCAGGAGTCCGCGGCATGGAGATCTCCCGCGCTCCAAGCGTGCAGGAGCTCCGTCACCGAACGTTCCGCGGGCGCCGATTCCGAAGGCATGGCTCTCAGTATACGGACCCTGCCGCGCCAGGTTCCTGTTAGTTGGACCCGTTTGGGATTGATTGATTCCGCGGCGGTACGGCGCCTATGTAGGTGACGGCGGACTTCGCAGGCGTCCGGTTCGCCGGGGAGAGATCGAAGAAATGTGTCGAGGTGAACTTTTTTCTCGCATCCAAGGGCTTCTTCTCTTGCAAGGGGGCGGCACGGAGCGCACCAACACGCCGGATCGTCTGCCGAAGCCATCGTGGGAACGCATGCTCTTCGCCGCGGCGCTCGGCACGGAGGAGCAAGGTTTGCTTGCCAGCTTCATCGACGACACCCATTGGTGTCTGCTGACCTCGAAGCGTCTGATCTGGCGCAACGCCCCGACCTCGGGCAGTTTGCGCTGGTCGGAAATCCAAGAGTTCGATGAAGGTTCGCAGGAGGTCACGGTGGGCGACGGCTGGGGCGATCGCATGCCGCTCCCCGCGGAACCCGGCCGGGGGCGGATGCTGCTCCAGACCGCCCTGTTGGAGCTCTGGCCCGGGGTGACGGCGAAGGCCGCCTGAGCGGGAAGCAGGGCGGCCCGCACGGCCGACACCTTATGTTAAAGTGGCGATGAGTCGCCGCCCATGCGTTCGGGCGGCGAAGCCCGCCCCTGCCGGGGATCTCCCATGACCGGCACGAGAGCGGGGGAAGACCTTTCGGCAGGGACGCCCCAAGTCCTGAGAGGAGCTGAAAGGAGGAGTCGCGTGAAAATCCGACTCGGAACCATCCTCTGGTTCATCCTCGCCGCGGTCTCGCTGTTCCCCAACTCGCTGCACGCCACCGAGGTCGAGATCGCCGGTCCGACCCAGGTCACCCCACCCAACGCCTTTTCCCACTACAACACGACCGGCGCCACGATCGGCAATTACCTCTACCTCTATCAGCAGGGAGGCGGCGATATCGCGGACACGACCTGCACGGCAGGAGGCGACAAAATCATCGCCTACCGGGCTCTGATCACGAACGGCGTGCCCGGCGCTTTCGAGCGCGTCGGCCGGATCTCGCCGTGCGTCAAGTCGCCCGCCTGCGTGGACAACCCGAACACTCAACCCAACGAATGCAGCCCGTGGCCTGCGGCGTCCTACGGTCCGGGCCAGACCTTCCAGGCGACGGTCAACGGCGCCACTAAGTGGCACCTGTTGGCGGACGTCTCGAACACGGTCGACTTCCATAACGTCTGGCACGCGGAATCGACGGACGGCATCAACTGGACCTGGTCGATCTCCGGATCGCTCAACGGCTCGCAAACCGAGAGCAACATCCAGGAGCGCGCCGGCCTGCCGGGGGGCGACGTGGTGGCGCACACCATCATCTCCAACTGGTCCGCGAACCCGTTCCTCAAGGCGGACAATTTCACGCTGCTGAATCCGATCCTCCGCAGCTTCGACGGCAGCAACAACTCGGAGTGGTGGGGGTTCTTCAACTTCGGCGGCGGCGTGAGCGCGATGCGGATCGCCTGGTCCACGGGCTCACCGGCGGTCAGCGTACTCACCAGCATCTCGCCCTGGACCTACACGTCGGTCACGAACGGCAACCTGACCGGCCTCAGCCCCTACGCTCTCTATCCGGGCGCGAACGTCAAGAGCCTGATCTTGGAACCGGCCTCCGGCCAGTATCAACTCTGGGGCTCGATCGGTACGTCCGCCACCTATGGTTCGAACGTCGATTGCAACACGAACACGACCGCGACCTGCACGATCGCAGGTGGTTGCTTGACGGGTGACGGTTCGACCGTCGCCAACGGTTTTGCCGGCCGCCCGTTCTGGTGGAACACGGGACCGCAGGGAGATGTCGCCTGCCCGTCGTGCGGCTCGAACGGCATCGCCTGGTGGCCGGTGACTCGCACCAGCTTCGGCGCCACCAACTCGGTGTCGTCGCAGGTTCGAAAGCTGCCGTCCGGCTACGAGGTCGCGCGCCTGTTTCCGTTCCGGTGGAACTCGCCGACCGGCAACCGCTACCTGTTCTCCGCGACCAACGACAGCCACATCTGCAACGAGTTTCTGTTCAGCTCGTTTTACAAGATGTACGTGGTGCAGACGACGGTCGCCAACCTCTCCGACGTCTGTACGCCGTCGTCCACCAAGCTCTGCCTGCAAAACGGCCGCTTCGAGGTCTCGGTCGATTTCGTCAACGGGGGCGTAACCCAAGCCGCCCAGACCAAGACCTATTCCGACCCGAGCGGCTTCTTCACCTTCTTCGATCCGGCCAACCCGGAAGTCGGAGTAAAGATCCTCGACGGCCGGCCGATCAACGGCAAGTGGTGGGTTTTCCATGGAGCGCTCACCAGCTTGCAGTACACCGTGCGGGTTACCGATACGGTCGCCCACCTGTTGAAGACCTTCGTCCACCCGGCTTCGAGCGGATCGTCCCTCTGCGGCGGCGCCGACACCGGGGCGTTTTTTGGCGCCTTCGCCGCGAAGGACGAGGCGTCGGGGAAGGAGGCGCTCGAATTTCCGGCGACCGCACCGTACGCCCCCACGGTTTCCTTGACCGCCTGCGTGCCGAGCTCGACGCGGCTCTGTCTGCTCGGCAGTCGATTCCAGGTCGAGGTCAAACGCGGCGGGGTGAGCCAGGGCGCCGCTCAACTCTCGGACTTCTCCGGAGTGTTCTGGTTCTCCGACGCCCAGACCGCCGAAGTGCCGGTCAAGGTGATTGACGGCACCGGGTTCAACGGGAAATTCTGGGTCTTCTTCGGTTCTCTGACCGACCAGACCTATCAGGTCGTCGTCACCGATACGGTCACCGGCCTGGTGAAGACCTACAACCCGCCGGGGTCATTCTGCGGCACGGCGGACACGACCGCGTTCTGATCGCGGTGAGCTGACCTTTAAGGATGCGGGGCGCGGCGGTTCTTGGGCCGCGCCCCTTTTCGACCGGGAGCGCCACGGAAAACCGTCCCCTCTCTCCCCTGTCGTCGCGACCTGTGGTAAGACATCTCACAGCTTTTAGAGATGTGCAATCAACCGGTTGTTCGACGTCGGGCACTTCGCCCGGCGGCATGCATTTCAGGGGAGATGACGACATGGACGCGAGAGGCAGGAGGTTGACGCTGTTGCCAGGGCTCGTGCGTTGGGCTCTCGTCGGTGGGGGTCCGCTCGCGGTGGCCTTGTTAATGACCGCTCTGATCACCGTGTCGCGGGGCGCCGTCGCACAGGACGCCCCGCCCAGCCCGCCCGCCGCGCAGGCCGCCGAGGAGCCGCAGCCCGAGGTGGTGAGCGAGGAGATCACGGTCACCGCGCGCAAACGGGAAGAAACGATCCAAGAGGTCCCGTTCTCGGTCGCCGCGCCGAGCGAGGAGGAGTTGCGCAGCCGCGGCGCCCAGGACATCGAGGGAGTGGCCGCCAACGTCGCCGGATTCTCGGTCCAGAACTTAGGCCCCGGACAGAGCCAGGTCGCCATGCGCGGCGTCTCGGCCGGTCAGATCGTGCGCGACCAGCCGGGGGTGAAGGAACAGGTGGGCATCTACCTCGACGAGTCGGTGATCTCGCTCTCCCTGTTCACGCCGGACATCGACCTGTTCGACGTCGGCCGGATCGAGGTCCTGCGCGGCCCGCAAGGCACCCTGTTCGGTTCCGGCTCGGAATCGGGCACCGTGCGCTACATCACCAACCCGCCGAAGATCGGCGTCACCGAATCGTACGGCGAATTCTCGGCCAACGGCACCTCGGGCGGCGATCCGGGAGGGAGCACCAAGGTGGCGGTGAACGCCCCGGTCGGGCCGAATTCGGCGCTCCGCGTCTCGGCTTACTACGGCAAAGCGGGCGGTTTCGTGGACGCGGTTCAGCCGGGCTTGCGGGTCAAAGAGGACGTCAACGGTTTCGATCGCTCCGGCGCCCGCCTGGCTTGGCGGACCCAGCCGAACGAGCGCCTGACGATCACCCCGCGCGTCATCTACCAGAAGCTGAACGCGGACGGCTGGAATCGCGCCGACGCCTACAACATTCTGGGTAACCCGTTCACCACGACGCGTCCGGCGGTCCGGCTCGGGGAGCGCGAGCAGTTCACCCAGATCGAGGAGCCGACCACCGACAAGTTTCTGCTCGCCGACCTGAACCTCGAATACAAGCTCGGCGAGGCGACCTTGACCTCGATCTCCTCGTACACGGACCGCGACATCCTGGTCGTGCGCGACGCGACGGCGCTGACCGCGAGCATCACCGGCGGAAGCATCGGCCTGCCGGAGCGGATCTACTCGATCGACGCGCCGTTGGATGACACGACGAAGGTGAAGGTGCTCACCCAGGAGCTTCGCCTGGCGGGCAGCCGCGACCGATTGGAATGGGTGGGCGGACTGTTCTACAGCAAGATCGACCGCGACTACGACCAGAGCCTGCTGGTCGCGGGATTCGAAGATGCCTCGGGCATTCCCACCCGCGGACTGCGCGCCCCGAAAGACGTGCTTTTCTTCTCGGATCTCTCCTACTCGCTCAAGCAGTCGGCGCTGTTCGGCGAGGCGACCTGGGCGGTCAACCCACGTTTCGATCTCACCGGCGGCCTGCGCTACTACAACTTCAAAGAGGATCGCACGCAGGTCTTCGACGGAATTTTCGGCAACGACAACAACGGCACTTCGCTCGTGGCGACTTCGGGAGACACCTCGGCGAACGGGTTTGCGCCGCGCCTGATCGGCAGCTTCAAGCTGAGCGACCGCACCACCTTGAACGCCCAGGTGGCCAAAGGCTTCCGGCTCGGCGGGATCAACGATCCGCTGAACGTGCCGCTCTGCACGCCGCAGGATCTCCGGACCTTCGGCGGCCGCGGAGCCTGGAAGGACGAGACGCTCTGGAACTACGAGGTGGGTGCCAAGACCCGCACGTTCGGCGGCCGCGGCTCGGTCAACGTCGCGGCGTTTTACGCCGACATCACCGACCTGCAAGCGACCGTGACCGCCGGGTCGTGCTCGTCGCGCGTGATCTTCAACGTTCCCAAGGCCCGCAGCCAGGGCCTGGAGATCGAGCTGACGGCGGCGCCGAGCTCGAACTTCGATTTCTCGCTCTCGGCGAGCTATGCCGACTCGGAGCTGCGCTCCACCCTGACCTCGACCGATGCGGCGGGCCACGTCACCGTGGTGTCCGGAATCAAGAGCGGCAACCGTCTGCCGACCGTACCGAAGTTCCAGGTCGCCGCCTCGGCCACCTACCAGCGGCAGATCCGGACCAATTGGCTCGGTTACGCCACCGCTACCTACCAGCACACGGGCTCGCGCTTCACCCAGATCGGCGACCAGGACACGGGGTTCGGCACCGTCAACCTGCTCTCCTTCGCGCCGAACACGATCGGCGGTCCGCTCACCGCGAGCACCTTCACGTTCGATCCGGAGCTGCCGGCGTACGACCTGTTCAACGTCCGCTTCGGCCTCGCCTTCGGCAAGTGGGACCTCGCCCTCTTCGTCAACAACCTGACCGACGAGCGAGCCCTGCTGTCGCTCGACCAGGAGCGCGGAACGCGCGCCCGCGTCGGCTTCCTGATCAATCAGCCCCGGACCTTCGGATTGAACACGCGGGTTCAGTTCAGGTAGGGGTCGCTGGGCCGGCGAGCGTTGCGGCGCTCGCCGGCCGGTGCCCTCAATACATGCAGCTCATCGGCTTGCAGACGCGCGGTCCGGCGCCGTCCTTCGAGCAAAAGGCGCCGTGCCGCCCTTTGCATTGCTCGTCGCTCGCGCAGCTGTCGAGCGGGGTCTGGCAGGCGTAGGCGACTTCGAGGAAACAGCCGGGGTTCGGCCAGTACTCGCCGCAGACCGCGCCGTCTCTGCAGTCTCCGTCGGTGCGGCATTGGGTGGGGACGCAGCGTCCGGCGGGGCTCTTACACTCGCAGATCTCGTTCTTGCCGCAGTCGGAATCCTGCGCGCAGCCGTAGTGGCAGTCGAGCTTGTAGATCGGCAGAACCACGTCGCACGAGCCGTTCGGCTTTTCGCGGCAGTCGGTGTCCTGCTTGCAGCTGCCGCTGAAATCCGTGCCCGGAGGAGACTCGAAATCAGAAAGGGGCCGCGGCACGTAAGGGCAGGCGACCGCCTCGGGCCGGTGGCGGAGGCCGTTGGCGCAGGTGGCGAAACCGGTTGGCTTGCCGCCCACCTCGATCGGCTTCGAGTCGGTGCAGCGGATCGCGGCAGGCAGCAGAAGGCCCGGCGGCACCTTCTCGGGGGCTCCGTAAAGGGCGGCGCCGGTCAGGCCGCAGGAGAGGCAGGCGACGGCGAACGTGTTGAGCGGGAGACGGAGTCGTTTCATCGGGTCATCCTTCCACACCGCTTGGAACTTTCGGATCGGAATTCGGTTCCCGCGACTCGGGATATAGTTCGCCGCTCACATGAAGATCCTGGTCACCGGGGGCACCGGATTCTTGGGGCGGCGGACGGTCGCCGAGCTGGTCGCGCGAGGGCATGCGGTCCGGCTGCTGGTGCGCGCGGGCTCGTCGCGGGATCGGTTTCCCGCGGGGGTCGAGTTTGCGACCGGGGATGTCACGGACCGGGGGAGCCTGGTCGTGGCGGCATCGGGCTCGGGCGGGTGCGAGGCGATCCTGCATGCCGCGGCGCTGGTGAAGATCCTCGCTCCGGCCGAGCAATTCGACCGGATCAACGTCGGCGGCTTGAACAACGTGCTGGCCGCGGCCCGCGCCACGGGCGTTTCGCGGATCACCTACGTGTCGAGCTTCATCGCGCTCGGTCCGACCGAAAACGGCCCCGGCGGGTTGCTCGACGAATCCGCCAATACCGCGCCGCCCCAACGCGAACGTACTTGGATCAACGACTACGAGCGGACCAAGACGCTCGCCGACCGGCGCGCTCGGGCGGCGATCGCGGAGGGGGTGCCGCTCTCGGTCGTCTATCCCGGCGTGATCTACGGCCCGGGCGAGCTGACCGAGGGCAACATCGTCGTCCGCCACGTGCTCGACCTGATCGCCAAAAAGCTGCCCGCGCTGCTGGGAAAACCCGAACGGCGCTGGAGCTACGTGCTGGTGGACGACGTGGCGCGCGGCACGGCCGACGTGGTGGAGCGCGAGCCCGGCGCGCGCTACGTGTTGGGGGGAGACAACGTGACCCTCGCCGAGTTCTACGCCCTGGTCGAGGAGCTGACCGGTGTCCCCGTGCCGAAGCGCCGCTTCCCCGACGGGGTGGCGATCGCGGCCGGGGCGATGGCCAAGCTCTGGGCCAAAGCGACCGGCAGGGTTCCCGCGCTTACGCCCGATCTGGTCGAAATCTACCGGCACGACTGGGCGTACAGCTCCGCCGCCGCGACGCGCGATTTCGGCTATCGGCCGACCTCCCTGCGCGACGGATTGGGCGCCACGCTCGCCTGGCTCAAGGAGATCGGCAAATGGGCTTGAGGCCGCTCCCGCCGGGCGAGCTGCCGCGAAAGGTCGTCCACATCGGGAGCGGCCTGTTCGCTTTGGCGCTCCGGTTTCTCGGGCCGGTCGGCTCCGCCGCGATGGCCTTGTTCGCGGTCCTGTTCAATTTTCTGATCCTGCCGCGCGTGGGGGGCAAGAACCTGCTGCGCGAAGGGGAGAGCGGGCGATCGATCGGCATTCTGCTCTATCCCATCTCGGTGTTCCTGCTGATCCTCGTCTTCTGGCGCCATCTGGAAGTCGCGGCGGCCGGCTGGGGATTGCTGGCGTTCGGCGACGGCATGGCCTCGGTGGTGGGGCTTGCGCTGGGCGGCGAGCGGCTCCCTTGGAACCCGAAAAAGAGCTGGGCGGGGACCCTCGCCTTCGTGCTGTTCGGCGGCGCTGCGGCGACAGCCTTCGTGCTGTGGACGGCGCCCGGGGTGTACTCCGTGCCGTTCGCCGCGGCCTGCTGTTTCGTTGCGGCCTTGGTCGCCGCGGCGCTCGAATCGCAGCCGCAGGGGTTGGACGACAACCTCGGCGTTCCGATGGTCGCGAGTCTGTTTTTGCTCGGCCTGCTGCTCACCCAAGGGCGCTGGGCCGACCTGCTCGCGGGCGGCTTTTGGACCCGGGCGGGCATCGGCTTCGCGATCAACGCGGCGTTCGCCGCGGCGGCCTATGCGGCCCGCTCGGTCGATCGCTCCGGGGTGATCGCGGGAACCTTGCTGGGCACCGCGATCTACGCGTTTCTCGATTGGCGCGGTTTCCTGCTGCTGGTCGCGTTTTTCGTCATCGGCACCGCCTGCACGAAGCTCGGCTACCAGAGAAAAGCGGCGGCGAAGCTCGCGCAGGAGGCGGGGGGCCGGCGCGGCGCGCGGCATGCGTTCGCCAACGCGGGGGTGGCCGCCGGTTGCGCTCTGTTCGCCGCGGCCACCCCGTATCCCATCCTGTTCGGTCTGGCGTTTGCCGGGGCCTTCGCGACCGCCGCATCCGATACCGCGGGGAGCGAGATCGGCCAGCTGCTCGGCCGGCGGACCTTCAAGCTGACGACCCTCCGCCCGGTGCCGCGCGGCACGGAAGGGGCGGTCTCGCTCGAAGGAACGCTCGCCGGAATTCTCGCCTCGCTGGTGATCGGTGGCCTCGGCTACTGGGTGGGGCTCTACCCCGCGCCGGGAATCGCGGTGGTCGCCGTCGCCGC
>DATMZU010000288.1:0-2119 GCA_035607435.1 Thermoanaerobaculia bacterium
CGGCGGAAACAACGCTTCGGTGATCTTCCGGAGGCCCCATGTCCGGGCGTGAGGTGGTGGTCACCGGTCTCGGCCTGCTCTCGCCGCTCGGCGACTCGGCCGACGCGTTCCACGAGGCGCTGCTCGTCGGGGAAGTCGGCGTCAAACCGATCGAGCTGTTCGATTCGAGCCTGCTCACGACCCGAAACGGCGGCGAGATCCGGCCGTTCGAGCCGGAACGCTACCTGGGTGAGCGGAACTTGCGGCCGCTCGACCGGACCTCTCGCCTGTTGATCTCGGCCGCCACCCGGGCGCTCGAAGACTCGGGCTGGACGGAAGGTGCGCGGAACGGTACCGAGCTGTCGCTTGCGGTCGGCACCACCTATTGCAGCATGCACACGATCGGCGAGTTCGACCGCCGCGGCTTGAAGCTCGGCCCCAACTATGTTTCGCCGTTCGATTTCGCCAACAGCGTGATCAACGCGGCGGCCGGCCAGGCCGCCATCTGGCACAAACTGACGGGAGTCAACTCGACCCTCGCGGGAGGCGAGACCTCGGGCCTTCAGGCGATCGCCTATGGCGCCGATCTGATCCGCACCGGTCAAGCGGACGTGGTCCTCGCGGGCGGGGTCGAAGAGCTTTGCTTCGAGTCGTCGATCGCTTATTCGCGCGCCGGAAGGCTGTGCGGCGGCGAGGTGGGGACCGACGACGACGGACGCCCGGTGCCGTTCGACCGCGGGCGCGACGGCTTCGCCCCGGGCGAGGGAGCGGGGCTGCTGGTGCTCGAAGCGGCGGAGGCCGCGGAGGCGCGCGGCGCCAAGATCTACGCCCGCATCGCGGGAAGCGGCTCGGCGTTCGCGCCACGGCGCAACGGCGATCTCTCCGCGGCACTGGCCCGCGCGATTCGCACCGCATGGGCCTCCAACGGCGCCGGGGGAGGCGCGCTCCTGTGCGTCGCGAGCGGCGCGAGCGGCGCGCGGGACCTCGACGCCTGGGAAGCCGAAGGGATTGCCCGAGGGCTCGAAGCGCGGGGCGCCGCCGAAGCTCCGGTGACCGCGATCAAAGCGAATCTCGGCGAAGCGCTGGGGGCCTCGGGCGTGTTCCAAGCGATGAGCTTGATCGCGACGCTCGGCGATGGCCGGCTGCCCGGAATCCCCGGGCTCCAAACGACCGACGAAGGATTTCCGCTCTCCGGAGCTTCGGCCGCGGCGCGGACGGTCGCGGTCGCCCCGGGCGCCCTGGCGCTCGCGACCGCGATCTCCGCCGATGGACCGGTGATGGCGCTGCTGCTCGCCGCGCCCTAGTTGCGACTGCTCTAGCCACCTCGAGACTTCCACCAGGAGGCGACACACCATGCCACGCACTCAAGACTGCGACGTCCTGATCCTTGGAGCCGGCCTCGCCGGCCTTTCGCTGGCCCGCCAGCTGCTGCTCGGCGGAGTCGAATCCGTCCTGCTGCTCGAACGCCGCGAGTTTCCGCCGAAGAAGCAGAAGGTGGGCGAGGCGACGGTCCAGATGAGCGGTTATTACTACTCACGGGTGCTGGAGATGGAGGAGCACCTGCTGCGGAAGCACTACTTGAAGTACAACCTCCGCTTCTGGTGGAAGACGCCCGGCCTCGAAGATCGCGGCGAGGGATACAGCCAGTCCTACCTGCGCCAGATCTCGAATATCGCGACCTATCAGCTCGACCGCAACGTCTTCGAGGAAGGTCTCTACGAAGCTTGCTCGACCGATCCGCGCTTCTCGTTCGTGTCGCCGCTCTCAGGCCTGGAAGTCGATCTGAACAACGAGACGGAAAACCCTGGCGGGCGACACGCCTATCGCTTCACCGACTCCTCGGGCGAGAAGGTCGAGGGAACCGCGCGCTGGGTGGTGGACACGTCGGGCCGCTCGCGCTTTCTGGCGAAGAAGCTCGGCCTGATGGCCGAGAGTCCGATCCGCCACGGCACCTCGTTCGTCTGGGTGGAGGGGCTGGTCGATGCCGAAAAGCTGACCGACCTCTCCGAGCCCGAAATCCGCAAGCGGCCCGACCGCCGGCAGACCGGCCACATGCCGTTCTTCCTCGCGACCAATCACTTCTGCGGCGACGGTTACTGGTTCTGGACCATCCCGCTCCACGGCAAGACCAGCTTGGGCC
>DATMZU010000307.1:0-7121 GCA_035607435.1 Thermoanaerobaculia bacterium
GCCGGTCTGGGCATCGAACACGAACACGTCTAAGAATCCCTGGTTGTCGAACTGCCCGGGCGAAACGTTCGAGCCGAGGCTCTCGAACGCGAGATAGCGTCCCGAGGCGTCGAGCGAGACATGACCGGACGGGCCGTCCGCCGCCGTGACGGTGGAGCTGTTCGAGTGGCTCGCGAGCACGGTGGTGCCGGCGACGCGATCGAACAGGAAGACGTCCGGCCCGTTGTTGGAATCCACCTGGCCCGGCACGAGGTTGGTGGCGCCGCTCACGAACGCGAGGAAACGCCCGTCGGCCGAGATCGCGTGCGGCGACGGGTCGTCGAACAGCGCCTTGCCGGCGGGGGAGGTCGCCACCCGCTGCAGCGAGCCGGCGATCCGGTCTTCGAGGTAGAGCCCGACGTTACCCGGTGGCAGCGGCGTGGCCACCAGGTCGGAGGCGGCGCTCCAGAACGCGAAATAGCGACCGTCCGCGCTCGCCACCCCCGCGTCGGCAGGGCCGTTGCCCCCGGCGAGCGGAGAGGCCGACGTATGGCTGACGATCGAGGTCGAAAGGATCGCCGGGTTTCGGTCGCGGGCGTACACCTGGCTCGTGCCGGCAAATCCGGTCTGGCCGCTGACCAAGCCGGTCGCGGTGCTGGTGAAGGCGACGAAGCGCCCGGCGGCGTCGAGCGCCGCGGTCGGTCGGCCGAGCACGAAGCTGACGCCGCCGCCCGAGGCGGAGGGCCGGTCGGCCGCGCGGCGGGTGATCAGCTCGTTCGTGCCGCTCGGGTTCCAGCGGAAGAGATCGCCGCCGCCGTTCGTATCGATGATTCCCGCGACCAGATCGGCCGCAGGGCTCGCGTAGACGACCGCCGTTCCGTCGTCCGAAACGGCGAGCGCCCGTTCGCCGAACTGGGGAAGGCCGGCGCGGTTCGAGACCCCCGCGGCGTGGCTCACCAGCGCGGTCGTGGCGGCGAGCCGGTCGTAGAGGAATACGTCCTCGCCCGCGCCGGTATCGACCTGGCCGCCGATCAAACCGCTGTCGGGGCTGGCGAAACCGACGAAATGGCCGTCCGCGGAGATCGCGGGGCGGCTCGCGCCGATGCTCGCGTCGGTGGCGGCGCCCGCCTTGCGGCTCGCGAGGACGATCGCGCCGGAGGCCCGCGAGAAGACGAACACGTCCGGCGAGGCCGGGTCGGGATCGACCTGTCCCGCGACGTGGTTGGTTCCCCGGCCGGTGAACGCGACGAACGCGCCGTCGCCGGAGAGCACGACCTCGATCGCCTCGCCGTTGCCGGCTTGGGTGGCTGATCCGGCCGCGTGGCTCGCGAGGGTGACGATGGACGTCGCGCGGTCCCAGACGTAGGCGTCGGCGGAGCCGTTGCCGTCGCTCCCCCCGGCGATCAGATCGGTCGCGCCGGAAAGGAACGCGACCGCGCCGCCGTCGGCGGCGATTCCGAGATTGCGGACCGCGCCGCCGTTGCCCGCGGTCGTCGGCCCCGCGGCGGCGTGACTCACCAGCACGGTGGTGCCGGTCGTCCGATCCCACAGGAACACGTCGGCCTGGCCCATCGATTCGATTTGCCCCGCCACCAGATCGGGCGCGAAGCTGATGAACGCGACGTAGCGGCCGTCGGCGCTGACCACGGGGGCGAACGACGGACCGGCCCCGGTTTTCGCCGCCATGCCCGCGGCGTGGCTCACGAGCACCGTGCCGCCGGTCGTGCGGTCCCAGAGGAACACGTCGGCATCCGCGTTGGCGTCGGTCTGGCCCGTCACCAGATCGGTGGCGGCGCTCGCGAACGCGACATAGCGGCCGTCGTCCGACACCGCCGCTTCGAGCGCCGGGGCATTGGCCGCCGTACCCGGCCCGCCCGCGGCGTGGCTCGCCAGCACCGAGGCGCCCGTCGTGCGATCCCACAGGTAGACATCGTTGCCGCCGTTGCCATCGACAATCCCGGCCGCCAGATCGCCCGCGTTGGAAAGGTACGCGACATAGCGGCCGTCGGCGGAGAGATCCGGATCGCCCGAAACGCCGGCCGCCGCGGTCGTCGCGTTGCCCGCCGTGTGGCTCACCAGCGTCGAAGACCCGAGCGTGCGATCCCAAAGAAAGACGTCCGCGCCGTCGTTGCCGTCGATCTGCCCGGCCGAAAGGCTCAGGGAAGCGCTCGAATAGGCGACGAACCGGCCGTCCGCGCTGACACCGAAGCGCAGATCGAACCCGGCGCCCGGCAGATCACCGATCGCCGTGTCCGAGACCGTCGCCGCGCGCGAGATCAGCTCGACCTGGGGCATGAGAGCCGCGGGGAGCAGGAGGGCGGCGAGGATCGCTGCGCGGAGCGGAAGGGCGGCGGCCGGGTAAGTAATTTTCATAGGGGCTCGCGATCTTGGAAGGGGGGCGATGAAGGCCGAATCTTATCCGCCCGCGCGATCCTGCGGCGCGATTCCTCCTTCGCGAGAGAGAAAACCCGCCGGGCCCCGATGCCGCCGGACCCGACGGGTGACCTGATTCAAGCAGACCTTTTTAGCAGTTTTGGGTGCCGATGCAGCCGGTCTGCGTCACGCAGGGATAGACGACGGTGGCGCACAAATTCGCGCTCTTGCACGGGAAAACGGCCGTGGGGCAGCCCGCGCTGACACAGCCGGGGACGGTCGATCCGCCGACCGCGCCTTCCAGATCGCCTTCGAGCGCCCGAACCGTTTCCCGGCTGAGGTTGAGCTTCTTGATCGATTTGCGCATGTTTTTTCTCCTTCTTCCGTAGGGCGGCGCCCACCGGCGCGGGCTCGATGCTCGCGGGCAGGCGTAGCGGTTCTGACGCGAAGAGGCGGAGAGCCGAGAAAAGCGGGGCCACCCCCTGGGCTCGGATTCGCTGTACCCTGGAGGCAATCATGGAATCGCTGATCCGCCTCGCGCCCGCCTTTGCCGTCGCCCTCGCCTTGCCGCTCGCGTCCGTCCCGGCGTTTCCGGGCGAGCTGGTGGCGCGGCAGGTGCGCGACATCGACACCACCACGTACGGCGGCAGCTCGCATCCGCGAGACTTTTTCGCCAGCCAAGGCTTTGGATTTCTGGCGTTCGGGCGCGAGATGTGGCGCCTGGACGACCGCGAGGACTCTTTCCAGCGCGAGCTTTCCGGGCGCTCGATTCGCGAGATCGGCACAAATCCCTATTTCGTCTTGGAGGAGGTTCCGGGAAGGACCTCGCTCTGGGTTCTCAACAGCAGCCCTTCGCTGTCGTACCTGGTCCGTGTCCCGGGGGCGCCGTTTCGCCGCGTCGGCCAGGCCTGGCAGGGGCATGACGGATTGTTGTTCGAGGGGGACGAAGGTACCGGGCTCGGTCTCTGGTTCGCGGGGTTCGGATTGCCGGTGCGGATCGCCCGTCCTCTCCCGTTCGAAGACGGATCTCTGGCGCGCCTTCCAAGAGACGGCCTCGCGAGTAATTCCTTTCTCGCCCGCGACCGGGGGATGGGTACCGCTCTTTGGCGAACGGATGGCACGCCCCGGGGGACCTTTCCCGTTTTTGCCCCTCCGGGCGGTTTCGAGTCGATCCTCGGCGGGGTCGGCGGCCGCCTGTTGCTCACCGCGGGCGGCGGCGGCCCGGAGCTTTGGACCAGCGACGCCACCGCGACCGGCACCCATCCGCTGATCGAGATCGTCCCGGGTCGAAGGGCGGCCCGGATCGAAACCTTCGCCAAGGTCGGCGAGAAGATCTTCCTGGTGATCGACGAGGGAGCCCGCGGCCGGGAGCTTTGGGTGACCGACGGCACCGCGCGCGGGACGATCCGTCTGACCCGGTTTTCGCCGAGCGATCCCTTCGGAACCGCCCGTCTGCCCGCGAAGACGTTCGCGCCCGGCTTGGTGTTCTTCGCGAACGACGGCGTCCATGGCCGCGAACCCTGGTGGAGCGACGGCACGGCGGCGGGCACCCATCTGTTGGGCGACCTCTGCCCGGGACCCTGCGGCAGCCGGGGCGAACAGCTCCCGGTGCCGGCGGGCGATCCGGTCGCCGACCCGGTTCTGTTTTCCGGCTGGACCCCGGAGCGGGGCTTGGAACTCTGGCGAACCGACGGCACCCCCGGCGGCACGAGCCTCCTTTTCGAGACCTGCCCGGGACCCTGCGACGGCGATCCGCGCGGCGTCGTGAAACGCTTCGAAGGCGAAGGGCTTTTCTCGGTTCGGTTCACCGGCCTCGACGGCGCGGGAGATCGGGCGCTTTGGACGTCGGACAGCCTTCCTCGGCAGCTGGTGCGGCTCACTCCCCCCGGGGTGGACGTCTTCGGCGTCGATCCGGTGCCCGACTATTTGGGCTACGACTACTTCGCCGCTTCGGACGTCGAGTCCGGCGAAGAGGTCTGGACGACCGACGGCACTCCGGAAGGCACCCGTCTTTGGGCGGATCTGGAGCGGTTGAGAGACGAGGGCAGCGAGCCGTCCTATCTGGGGGCGGTCGGGGATCGGATTCTCTTCAGCGCGTTCGATCCTCAGCATCGGCGCCAGCTTTGGTCCAGCGATGGCCACGGCGAAGGGACCGTGCGAATCCCCGGCTTCGACCTCCGCACCGGCTGGAACCTGGCGCAGCTCAAAACCGTGGACGGGGTCGGATTCCTCCTCGCCTCGACCTCGGAAACGAACCTGGGCTCCGTCTGGGCGACCGACGGCACGGCGGCGGGCACGCGCCGTTTGACGCCGGAAGGGGTCGAGGCGGTGACCTACCTGGGCATTCACGCGGTGGGATCGCAGGCGCTGTTCTTCGCTCAGGACACCGAACACGGCTTGACGATCTGGACCAGCGACGGCACTTCCGAGGGCACCCGCCAGGCGGTCGATCCGGCGCCGGGACCGCGTTCGATGGTGGTCGATTTCGCCCATTCCGGAAGCGGTTTCCTCCACGACCGCGTGCTGTTCCGCCGCCGGGCCGACAACGGGCACCTTTGGATGACCGACGGCACCCCGGAAGGAACGAAGCGGGTGACCGAGGCTTATCCGTTCCTCGCCCCCTTCGCCAACGAGGGCGCTTACGCGAGCCGTACCGAAATGGTCGAGATCTACGGCCGATCCTTTTTCGTCGGCTTCGATCTCGACGGCGACCGGCGCGAGAAGCTGTGGGAGACCGACGGCACGGCCCAGGGGACGCGCGTCCTCTGGGCGGTCGCCGGACCCGAGAAACGGATCGACAATCTCTTTGCGGCGGGCTCTAAGCTCTATTTCGAAGCGACGGTCAACAACCCCGAGACCGGGTTTGAGGAAGAGGTCTATCTGCAGACGGAAGGGATTCCGGGAGACGCCCGCCAGGTAGGGGTGGCCTCTTCTTCGGGGGGCTATCGCGAGGCCGCGACGTTTGGCGACCGCCTTCTGTTTACCAATGAGAACTACCGACTGGCGGTCACCGACGGCACGGAGGCCGGAACGTTTCCGTTGCGTCTGCCCCATGGCGAGCCGGATTACGGCGGTGCGGTCGGCGCGATCGAATTCGCCGGGCGGTTGGTCTTTCCCTCCGCCGAAGCGTGCCATGCCTGGGACGGCGTCGGCGACACCCTGATCGCCCTCCCGGGGCCTGCCTGTTTCGCTCTCTTCCCGCCGGTCGGCGACAAACTGTTCTTCAGCGGCTTCGAGCCACGCACGGGTTTGGAGCTTTGGGTGCTCGAAGAGCGGTGACGCGGCATCGGGTTCCGTTCGGACCGGGAGAAGGACGCCCCGCCGACGCGACGGGCCGGTGATCGCCCGCAGAAATTCACTCAAGTCCCCCAGAAATTCGCCGAGCGCACGTAGAAAATCGAATTTCTAGGGGACTTCAGCGAATTTCTGCGGGACTTCAGCGAATTTCTCGGGGACTTGAGCGATTTCCTGGAGGACTTGAGCGAATTTCTCGGGGACTTGAGCGATTTCCTGGAGGACTTCAGTGAATTTCTCGGGGACTTGAGCGAATTTCTGGGGGACTTCGGCGAATTCTTGGAGGACTTCAGTGGTTTTCTGGAGGACTTCGACCAATTTCCAGGGGACTTCCCTCATTTCCTGCGTGGCTTCACCCCCTCGCCGGGCGATCCGACCGAACTCTCGGGGGACTCGAATGCCCGGCTGCGAGCGCTGACGGTCTCTCGGAGAGCGCCCGATGAATTTTCGCACGCGCCGAGGGTATTCGGCCGACAGCCGAGTCCATTCCGGGGAGCGCTCGGCGAATTCGACCGGCGCGAAAACGACAGGCCCAGGCGCATCGGCACCCCGGTAGTTCATGCGAGTAGAGACGTCCCAGGACGCTACCACGACAGAACCGGGTGCCAGCCCGTCGGGGCGTCTCTTCTCTGCGCGTTGGCCTCAAGAACCACGAACGTCGGCGAAACGTGACGGGGCCTCCGGCCACGGATGATCACAGTGCCGCCTACAGGCCTTCAGCCTCTAAGGACGCCGCAATCTCGCAGCCCCGTTTGACTCCCGTGGTTCCCTCTTATGCCCACACACGTGACCATTGCCAAGGTTGAACACGAGCCGCAGTCTTGGATTGGCACTTCCACGAGCGAATCTCGTCAGCGTATAGAGACAATTCTGAAGGACTTTCTTGAGATCACCGCCCGCTTGCCGGGATTCATAGGTTTTTACAATGGAGAGGGGGCCGGGGCAAGTATTCCTGGCCATTTCCATTTTCAGTTCTTTGAGAGGCCGCAAGGCCGCGAGCCGTTCCCGCTTGAGCAGGTTGCAGCGCAGGCCCATCCGCTAAAGTCCGTAGCTATTCGGCGAGATCGGTATCCAATCACCACACTCTATTTCCGTGGCCAGCGCGAGGAGATTGTCGAAAAAGGCGACGACGTGGGTTGGCTCCTGGACAGATATCTACCAAAACGATAGTGCGCTCTCCGCCAATGTCATCGCCATGGTTGACCCTCAAACACCAGACGGCTTCCACTTGTTTTTTGTGCCGAGGAATCGACATTACTCCCATGCGCCCGGCATGATCGGCCTAATCGGGGGGTTGGAAGTCTTGGGTGAGTTGGTTTTCTCGACGGAGGTTGAGAAACATTCGGTAGACATGGGCACTTTCGACTATCAGTCAGCCCGACAGACGCTTGGTGCGGTAGAAGCTCCTGGTGTCGAAGAGTTCCTATCGCGCCTTTAATCTCTAGCGGCTGCTGTCGGTTGGCGATCGTGCGGGG
>DATMZU010000334.1:0-12935 GCA_035607435.1 Thermoanaerobaculia bacterium
GCGACCGTCGCTCGGAGCCGGCCGTCGATCCGGAAGGTGAACTTCGAGTCGTGCGCGGGACCCCAGGTCGTCAGGGAAAGATTGGGTTCGCCGATCGAAGGGAGACCGTCCGGCTTCGGAGTTTGGACGTGGAAAGGCGCGATGCAAATCGTCCCCGTGGGCTTCGCGGGCTGCGCGGCTTCGGCCCCGTGGGCGGGAACCGAGCCGATCCAGAGCACCAGCGCGAGGGTTCGAGACGCGGAATGGATCATCGTTTTCCCTTCGTTCCGAACAGCGCCGCAAGCCCCTCGGCGATCGAGCCGCGCCAATTCAGGATCGAATGGCCGCCGTTGAATTCGTGGTAGTCCAAGGCGTAGCCCTTGGCTTCGAGCACGTCGCGCAGGTGACGGTTCGCGGTCAGGAGGCTGGGGCTTCCCGGGCGCTGCCGGTCTTCCATCAGGCCGGCTTCGAGATAGAAGCGGAGCGGCAGCTTCGGGCCGGTCGCGAGGCGGCGGGCGACGCCTTCGGGTTCCGCATCGCCGGTCAGTTGCCAGTAGAAGGAACCGGAGAGCGACAGTACGTTGCCGAAGGTCTCGGAGGAGCTGACCGCCGCGCAGGCCGCCGCCAATCCGCCGAGGCTCGAACCGACGATCGCCGTCCGGGCCGGCTCGGTCGTGACGCGCCAGCCGCCGCGCACCCAAGACATCAGCTCGGCGGTCAGAAACTGAACAAACGTCGGGTTGCAGGTGAATTCCGCCAGGCGCGACTCCGCGCTCGGGTTCGCGACGAACACGGCGATCATCGGCGGGATGCGCCCCGCCGCGAACAGATTGTCGAGAATGGTAGGCGTCGGGATCTCGGCGCTGTAGGTGCGGCCGTCCAGAATCACGGCGAGCGGGTAGGGCGGGCCTTTGGGGTCGTAGCCCGGCGGCGTGTAGACCCGCACGATCCGCTCGTTGCCCAGCCGTTCGCTCTGGAGCGTCCGCTCTTCGAGGCGGCCGGCGGGATTCTCCGGGTGCGGCACGATCCAGGGCTGTTTCGGCGCCGCGGGCAGCTCGGCGAGCGAGGCCTGGGGATCGAGCGCCGAACGCGCGTTCTTCGGATCGGCGATCAGCGCGTTCCAGCGCGCCTCTTCCTCGGCGGGCGTGGCCTGCGCGAGCGGCGCAAGCGAATCGTTGACCGAAAGCGAATAGGCGAAGCGCGCGTCGTTTCTCATTCGGCGCGAGAGGTACCAGAGATCGGTCTGCGGCAGGCGTGTGAGCCGCGCCCCGGCGATCCCTTCCGGCGTCGCGAGGTCGTTCGGCGAGACGACCACCAGAACGTTCTTCGTCTCGTCGCCGCCGCGCCAGAGGTAGGTGACGAGCACCTCGTCCTTCGCCCCTTCGATCGGCTCGACGAGCGGCGTGCCCTCCTGGGCGACCTTCTGCCAGAAGCGATCGAGGACGCCGGATTCGCCGGTGGCGATCGCCTTTTGCAGCGCGGCCAGCCGCGGACTTATCGGCTCCTCCGCCGCAAGGCTCGAAGCTCCGACGAGGAGCAGCGCAAAGCCGAGGCCGAGCCGCCGGCGGATCAGGGCCGGCCCCAATCCGTGCCCGCGAGGATCGTCGCGAAGTCGAGACTCACCTCCGTCGCCGTGCAGGGCTCGATGTCGGTGCCGTCGAAGTTGACGAAGTAGCAGAGGCTCGCCGCGGACGGGGCCGAGACTCCGCGCGGGACGGGACGCACGACGTCGATCGTCGCTCGCCCGCCCCCGTTGGCGATGCTGCTGCAATCGCGCTGGCCCACCGTGGCGCAGGTCGGCAGCCGGCGCAAGACCGCCGCGCCGAGCGATCCGTCGGGGCCGATGTCGATGTCCATTTCGAGCGAGAACCGGTCGGGCGGATTCCCGCCGCCGCCGAATTCGTCGTCGTAGACGTCGATGCGATACGAGACGCGCATCCCGCCCGAGAGGAGAGGGACCGCCGCGGCGCCGCGGTAGATCAGGGCGCGCTGGCGGTATTTCGGGAATTCCGAGCTCGATCCTCCCTCGTTGTAGTAGAGCCCGCGGATCTCCTTGGCGAGCACCCGGAACACGTGGAGATCCACGGCGGAAAGCGGCGAACCGCACGGCGAGGGAAACGCCGAAAGCCCGCGCTTGGTCGAAGCGCTGGTGCCGGGCCGGAGGTTGTCGACGGTCGCGAAATCGCTCGGACGCGGCACCGGCGACCCGGTCGCATTGACCTTCACCGTCAGGCGCTCGGGATCGGCGGGCGGCAGCAGATCGGTCAAAAGGTCGTTGCGCACCAAGGTCACCGTCGGCCGGCGGGCGGCGGCGGGATCGCGCAGCAGCGACGCGGCCGAGTGGAGGTCCACCCAGAGCTGCTTTTCGAAACCGAACGGGTTCACCGGTTCGGGAAACTGGGTCGAGAGCGCCAGCCCGGAGAAATCGCCCTCCGCGTTGCCGAGCGTCCAAGTGATCGCGATCGGCTTGGCGAACTGGGCCGATTCGAATTGCGTGCGTTCGAGCAGGCTGAACAGCCGATCGGCCTCGCAGTGGACCTGATCGAGGGTGAGCGGCTGGGAAACCTGGGCTGAAGCGGCGACGGCTCCGCAGGCGAGAAGGAGGAACGAGCCAAGAAGAGGGGCCTGTGCCATGGGTCGCATGAGATCTCCGAAGGTACGGTTCGCCGCGATTGTATCGGCGTGCCGGGGCCGGCCGGGGGATTTCGGTGCGGCCGGACGCCGGAGCGTGACGAGCCGCCATCGCGCCGCCGTCGAGAGTCAGGCGATACACTGGGGCAAGCATGTCCGAGCCGATCCCCAGCGCACCCGGCGTGCCCCGCCCTTCCCGCTACGCCTGGGCCGCTCCGGTCGCCGCCGCGGGGGTTTGCCTCGGCGTCTACGCCGCCCGCATCGACTCTTGGGTCGGGGTGGCGGACACCGCGAAGTTTCAGCTGATCGGCGCCACGCTGGGGACGCCGCACGCTCCGGGATACCCCGCCTACGTTCTGCTCCTGCACCTGATGTCGCGCTTGCTGCCGTTCCTCAGCTGGGCGGCTTCGGCCGACGTCTTCTCCGCGCTTTGCATCGCGGCGAACGTGGCGCTCGTCGCTCTCGCGGCCGAGGAGATCCGCGCGGGGCGGCTGGCTTCGCTCGCGGCGGCCTTGGCGTTTGGGCTTCTGCCGGCGATCCGCAACGTCGCTTCCGAGGCGGAGGTCTACCCGTTCCACCTGCTGCTGATCGCGGGTGCGCTCCTCGCATTGCTCCGATGGCGCCGCGAAGGCAAGCTCGGCCAACTGGTGACGGCCGGCGCGCTCTTCTCCCTCGGTCTTTC
Source organism: Thermoanaerobaculia bacterium (assembly GCA_035607435.1). Classification (GTDB taxonomy): domain Bacteria; phylum Acidobacteriota; class Thermoanaerobaculia; order Multivoradales; family UBA5704; genus DASYKS01. Next base: position 3,293 of record DATMZU010000334.1, read on the forward strand.
GCACCATCCGACGATCGTGTGCAGCCTCCCCGCCGCGTTGCTGCTGTTGGCGAGCCGTCGGCTTCCGGTGCGCCGGTTGCTGGTCTGGCTCCCTCTGTTCGCGCTGATCGCGCTGGCGCCGTTCGCCTACGTCGTCTGGCGCAGCTACTCCCCCGTCACCTCCGGGGTCGAGATGCAGGCTCACTCCGCGGCCCAGCTTTGGGACGGTCTCTCCGGCGCCCAGCACCGCGCCAACCTGCAGATCTTGAGCCTGGGAACGATCCTGCGCGAGCGTCTGCCCTGGATCGCGCGCAGCCTCTGGCACGAGGAGGGGTGGCTGCTGGCGCTCGCCCTGCTTGGCCTGTGGGGTCCCGGCGACCGGCGCGGCCGACAGGTCGTGGCACTTCTGGTGGCGGGCAACCTGGCCTTCACGTTGATCTACACGGTGCCCGACCTCGACGTCTTCCTGCTGCCGGTGCATCTCGGCCTGGCCTTGGCGATCGCCCGCGGCGCCCACCGGCTTTTCGAGCGGCTGCCGGGTCCCCGCCTCCTCGTTCCGCTCGCCGGGGCGGCCGTGGCGCTCTCGCCGATTATCTTCGGCCCTCCATCGCCGATCTCGGCGACCGAAGCCGCGGCACAGGAGATGGCGGCGGTCGTCGATGCCATGCCGAGAAACGCGATCCTCGTCTCCTTCGACTACCCGCGCAGCATGGCGCTCCAGTACCAGGCCTGGCGACGTCGCGGCGGCCTGCCGCGCCTCGTGGCGATCCCCCAGGCGGGCCTGGTCGTGCCGCTGCTCACCGACCGGCTTCGCCGCCATCTGTCCGGCGGCACGCCGTTTCGCTTCGGCCCGCGCGACGAGCTGGCGGCTCCCGGAGCGCCTCTGGTCTGCTACTGCCCGGAAGAGTCGGCGCGCGAGGCGCTCGCCCGCCAGGGATTCGCCACCGAGCCGATTCTCCGGCCCGGCCTCTATCGCCTCCATGCCTCCCCCGCCGGGCCGCCGACCCTGCCGGCCGCCCTTTGGGTAGATCGGCGGATCACGGTCTCTTCGCTCCACGAAGCGACTGCGGCGCTCTTCGCACCCGGGTTCGATCCTCGAAAGGCCCTCGTGCGGATCGGACCTGAGAAGGAAGTCGGCGAGGAAGGCGGTCCTGGGGGCGGCACGGTCGTCCTGCGCGAGGTCTCGGCCAACGCGCTGGTGGCAGACATCGCGAACCCGGGCGGCGGTTGGCTGGTGCTTACCGACCTTTACAACTCGCGCTGGCGGGTCCTGGTCGATGGCCAACCGGCCCGCTCGTTCCGCGCCGACGTTCTCTTCATGGCGCTCGGAGTCCCCGCGGGGGACCACCGCGTGGAGCTGCGCCGCGACCGGCGCCCCTTCTCACTCCGGCGCTTTGTGCGCGGACCCTGGGGCTATCTGCTCCCCTGACGACGGCAGGGTGATCGTCACTTCGAGGCCGCGTCGCGCACCCGGCTCCTCGGTGCGGTTCCGGGCCGCGATCTCGCCGCCGTGCTCTTCGGCGATCCGGCGGGCGATCGGCAGGCCGAGGCCGGTGCCGGTGTCGTGGGTCGAGAAATAAGGGTCGAAGATCCGCGGCAGCAGCTCCGGCGCCACCCCCGGCCCTTCGTCGAGCACGGAGATCCGGGCGCGCGAGCCCTCCGCTTCGAGGCGCAGCGTCACCCGTCCGCCGCCGGTGGAAGCACGGATCGCGTTTTCCAGCAGATTGCGCACCGCGCGGCCGAGCAGCCGGGAGTCCACGCGCGCCGGAAGAACCTCGATCCGGGGCTCGAACACCACCTCGACCCCCGGCGGCGGCGCCGCGCGGTAGCCTTCGATCAGCTCGCCCATCGCGGCCACCAGGTCGGCGGGGGACGGATCGATGCGCGGGATCGAGCTGTAGGTCGAAAATTCGAGCGCGATCTGCCGCAGCTCGTCCACCTGCGCCAGGATGTTCGTGGTGCAGCGCTCGAACACCGGCTCGAAGTGCTCGCGGTCGCGTTTCCACACCTCGCGCAGATGTTCGGTCGAGAGGCGGATGGGGGTGAGGGGATTCTTGATCTCGTGGGCGATGATCCGCGCCATCTCGGCCCAGGCGAGCAGACGCTGCGCGCGCAGCTCCTCCGTCGCGTCTTCGACCACCAGCAGCTCGGACGGCTCGCCCGCGCCGGGGACCGGCACGCGCAGGATCGTCCATTCGCGCTCGCCCCCCGCACCGTCGGCGGGATGGCCGGAAGACGTGGGGTCGGCCGCCCCTCCGCCCGGGGACGCGAGACGGATCGTGCGCCGCGCCGGCTCTCCCGCCCTGGTTTCGCGCAGGAACGCGCGGACGGGGGCCAGCCGCGCGGCGCCGAGCGTGCGGTCGAGCCGCTCGCCCACCGCCACGCCGAGCAGGTCGGCGGCCACCCGGTTGTGCAGCAGCACGCGCCCCGAGCGGTCGAGCGACACCACGCCGGAGGTGATGTTTTCGATCATCCGCTCGACCACCTGCTTTTCGCGCAGCAGCCCTTCGCGTGCCTCGGCGATCCGCCGCGCCATGTCGTCGATCGCCCGGCCCAACGCCGCCAGCTCCAGCTCCGCGGGGGCATAGCCGAGCGTCGGCGCGCCGGCCGCGATCCGCGCGGTGCCGGCGACCAGCTCGCGGATCGGATGGGTGAAGCTGCGCGCCAGGCGGCTGCCCACCGCGATCATCAGCGCGATCAGCGCCGCGGTCACCAGGAGCGCCCGGCGGCGCAGGCGATCCACCTCGGCCGCCGCCTCCTCCTGCTGCGCGAGCAGGGGCGCCGAAAGAAACAACCGCGGCGCGCCCTCCGAGCCGCCGGGCGGCCGGACCGGCGCATAGATCTCCAGGTACTCCGCTCCCCCCGAGGTGCGGTTGATCCGCGACGAGACGCCTTCGCCGCCGAGCGTCAGCGGCGCGTAGATGTCGCCCGGAATCCGCTCCGGCAGGAGGCCCGCGGTGAACAGCTCGTGCTTGCTCGACGCGTAGACCTTGGCCACCCAATAGAGGTTGACCTCGTGGTGGACCAGGCCGGCGATCCGGCCGAGCTGGGCGTCGTCGAGCGTGGTCTCCACGCTGAAGCCGGTGGCGAGCGAGCCGAGCACTTCGGCGAGCAGGCTCTGGGCCGAAGCGAGCGCCGCCTCCCCCGCCACCCGCTGCTGGTCGGCAAGCCGGCGTTCGACGCCGCGCACCAGCACGGCGTTGAGGAGAGCGAGCGGCAGCAAAAGTAGCACGCCGTAGACCAGCAGCAGCCGGCGCGAATAGGAGCGCACCGTGCGGGCGAGCAGCTCGCGCACCGCGGCGCGGGGCAGGACGACCACGAGGGCGAGCAGGGCGGCGCCGGCAAACAGCAAGACGACCCCGACCGCCGCGTTGCCCACCCGTTCGAGGGCGGCCGCCGCATCGAGCCGGGGCAGGTAGAGCACCGACCAGCCGGTCCCCACCCGCCGGACCGCCGCGAGCGCGGTCCCTCCCGGCATCTGCACCCGCGGCTCGATCGTCGCCGGGGCTCGCCGCAGGGCGGCCGGCAGCGGAGGCGACGAATCCCAGGGCGCGAGCGCCCGCCCTTCCGCATCGTAGAGCGCAAACTGGACCTGGGCCGGCAGCTCCGCCACCGCCACCGCGGTCGGGCCGCCGCGCAGCAGGCCGATGTCGATCTCCTCCAGCGGTCGTTGATCGGCGAGATGGAACCCCGGCCGCGGCAGGAACCAGAAACGCGCGGCCGCCCAGGGCTTCCCGGCCCACGACAGAGGCACCTCCCCTTCGATCAAACCTTGCCGCCACGGGGGCAGATCGAGCGCGCGCCAGCGTTCGCTCGCTCGATCGAGATGCTGGTCCGCGGAGAGCGGCAGCCCGAACGAGAAGACCGAACCCGGCGAGGCGTCGAGAGGCCGCACCCAGAGGGCGGAGAGCGCGCCGCGGCGGAAGAGCGGCGAGCGGCGCCAGAGCGCGAAGGCCAGGTCGTCCCGTTCGAGACCCGAAGGTCCGGAAAGCGCCAATCGATGGAGATCGGACGTCAGGCCGCTCTCGATCTGCCGGCGGAGCGCCACGATTTCGCCGGGCTGAGGCGGCGCAAGGCGTGCCGGCAGATCGGCCGCGACCATTCCGCGCAGCCGGGCGCGGTAGGAGACTTCGACCACCCCGCCCGCGAGCAGGCACGAAAGAGCGACGAGACCGGCGAGCGCCGCCGCCTGGGGGCGCCCTTCGCCCGGGGGCTCGCCCGAGCCCGGCCGCCCGCGCGCCCCCCGGGGGCCGGCCCAGCGTGCCGCCGCGGCGCCCGCCGCCGCGAGGCCGGGAATCGCCAGCGCGCCAAAATCCGCCGCGGCACCGCTCGCGAGCGCGAGACCGAACGCGATCCAGCCCCAACGCTCCTGCTCGGGCTCTTCCGCCGCGAACCGGCCGGCGGCAAACAACAGGCCGAGCGTCGCGAGCGCGAAACCGACCCGCCAAGCGGTAGCGTCGGCGCTGCCGAGCAGGGTCTCGCCGAGGTCGATCGGTCCTGCGAATCGTTGCGCGAGCAGGGCGACGACCACCAGCAGCAGCAGACTCGCCGCTCCCGCAAGCGGCCCGGCAAACCGCCAGGCCGTGCCCTCCCGTCGGAGCTGCCGTTGCGGCGAGCGCGAAGAGAGTCCGAGCGCGGCAAGTCCGAGCCCGCCGCCGAGCAGGACGAGAGCGGCGCCGTCGGCCCCCGCCGCCGCGGCCAGGGCGAGCGCGCCGCCGAGGGCGAGCGGAATGACCGGCCTGCGGGCGATTTCGATCGCGGTCGTGGCGCTCGGCAGCGCGCGGCCCGAGCTGCGGAGCACGGCGAGCGCCAGGATCGAAAGACCGAGCGCCCCCCAGGCGACCCGCGCGCCGGCGGAGAAACCGGGCCGCGGCGTCCGGACCGCGTTCGGATCCCTTCGTCGGACCGCCAGCTCGGGAGTCCCCTGCGGCAGATCCAGCCGGTCTCCTTGCTCGGTGGAGAGGCTCGTCTCGGAGCCGATCACCGCCCAGCGATGGCGCCGCCAGGCGTAGTGAAACGGCAGCTGGTTGGTCGGATAGCTCGCGCCGACGACGATCCGCCAGGGCCGCGCTTGGGTCCCCAGCGGCCGGATCGCGAGAAGCGTCGCCGCGTTGAAGCTGGCCGCGGCGACGCGCCCCGCGCGCGGATACGCCTGCGGCGCCAGCTCGTGGAGCAACCCCTCCCCCGCCCAGGCGACCGCCTGGCCGTCCGGATCGAGCAGCAGGATCGAGCGACGTCCCTTGTCCCAACCGCCCCAGGCGCGTTCCAGCTCGCCGCGCCAGCCCGCCTCGCGCCGCGTCAAACCGGCCAAGGCGTCGAAGCGCTGGCGGTCGGTCTCCGCCAAAGCGAGCGCGCGCGTCGCCGCCGCGGCTTCCCGATCGAGATCGTCCCAAAGCCCGGAAAACGCCGCGGACGCCTTGGCGCGCAGCTGTTCGGCCGACGGGTCCACCTGGCGATCGACCCAACCCTGCCGGGCGAGCGCCACGACCGCTACGCCCGAGGCCGCGAGCGCGATCCATCGCTCGCGCCCCGGCGGCTTCAGGCCGACCAGACCGGCGACCGCGAGACCGCCCAGCACCACGGCCGCCGCGTACGGAGGCAACAGCGGCGCCGCGAGGCCCCCGATCAGAAGGAGAAAACGAACCGCGCGACCGGGAGAGCGCTTCACAGCATCGGCAGGTCGACGCCGCGCTCGCGGGCGACCCGGATCGCGTCCGGATACCCCGCGTCGGCGTGGCGGACGACCCCCATGCCGGGATCGCTGGTGAGCACCCGCTCGATCCGCCGCGCGGCGGCCTCGGTGCCGTCGGCGACGATCACCATCCCCGCGTGCTGCGAGTAGCCGATGCCGACGCCGCCGCCATGGTGGAGCGAAATCCAGGTGGCGCCGTTCACCGCGTTGATCATCGCGTTCAAAATCGGCCAGTCGGCGATCGCGTCCGAGCCGTCGATCATCCCCTCGGTCTCGCGATTCGGCGACGCGACCGAACCGCAGTCGAGATGATCGCGGCCGATGACGATCGGTGCCTTGACCTTGCCCGAGGCGACCAGCTCGTTGAACACCTTGCCCGCCTTCGCCCGCTCGCCATAGCCCAGCCAGCAGATCCGCGCCGGCAAGCCCTGGAACGCCACCCGCTCCCGCGCCAGGGTGATCCAACGCGCGAGCGCCGCGTCCTGCGGGAAGGTTTCGAGGATCGCCTGGTCGGTCGCCGCGAGGTCTTCCGGGTCGCCCGACAGCACCGCCCAGCGGAACGGGCCTTTCCCTTCGCAGAACAAAGGCCGGATGAACATCGGCACGAATCCGCCGATCTCGAACGCGCGCGTTTCCCCGGCCGCGAGCGCCTGGCCGCGCAGGTTGTTGCCGTAATCGAAGGTCACCGCCCCCCGCTCCTGGAGGGCGAGCATCGCCCGCACGTGCGCGACCATCGTGGCGAGCGAACGCTCGACATACCTCTCGGACTCGCTTTTCCGCCGCTCGACCGCTTCGGGAAACGTCATCCCCTGCGGCACGTAGCCGAGCAGCGCGTCGTGCGCCGAGGTCTGATCGGTGAGGGCGTCGGGGACGATCCCCAAGTCGAGCAGCCGCTCCAGCAGATCGACCGCGTTCGCCTCGACCGCGATCGACACCGCCTCGCGCCGGTCGCGCGCTTCGAGCGCCCGCCGAATGCCGCTTTCGAGATCGGGCGCCACCTCATCCAGATAGCGGGTCTCCAAACGCCGTTCGATCCGCGTCCGATCGACCTCGGCCACCAGGCAGGTCCCCTCGTTCATCGTCACCGCGAGCGGCTGCGCGCCGCCCATCCCGCCGAGCCCCGCGGTCACTGTCAATCGTCCGGCCAAGCTACCGCCGAAATGCTGCCGCGCCGCCTCGGCCAGCGTCTCGAACGTCCCCTGCAAGATCCCCTGGGTGCCAATGTAGATCCACGATCCGGCGGTCATCTGCCCGTACATCGTGAGCCCGAGCCCTTCGAGGCGCCGGAACTCGTCCGCCGTCGCCCAATGCGGCACCAGGTTCGAGTTCGCGATCAAAACCCGCGGCGCCTCCTCATGCGACCGGAACACCGCCACCGGCTTGCCCGACTGCACCAACAGCGTCTCGTCGTTCTTCAACCGCCGCAAAGTCGCGACAATCGCATCGAAACACTCCCAGTTCCGAGCGGCCTTCCCCGACCCGCCATACACCACCAGATCGTCCGGCCGCTCCGCCACCTCCGGATCGAGATTGTTCATCAGCATCCGCAGCGCCGCCTCCTGCTGCCAACCCAAACAAGAGATCGCCGTCCCCCGAGGGGCACGGATCGTGCGAGGCAGATGAAGAGGAGGGGCGACAACGTCGGCGGCAGGCGCTGTAGGGCTCATGGGGGCCTATTGTAATCGGGGTGCGGGGCGGGTGGCGGGAGATTTTGACGGCGGCTGAAGCTGGGATCAGGGGCGCAGGGCAGACAGGGCGCAGCATGCTGCGCCCCTACGCCCTTACGTCAAGGCCGCGCTTCGATAGTGGGCCAACCGCCGCAGGAGCCCCGCCCGGACCGCCGGCCACTCCTCGGCGGTGATCGAGTACATCACGGTGTCCCGCGGGCGACCGTCGGCGCGGATCTGGAAATTGCGGAGGGTGCCTTCGCGGACGGCGCCGAGCTTTTCGATGGCCCTTTGGCTTTGGAGGTTTCGCGCGTCGGTCTTCAGTTGGACGCGCAGCGCCCCGAAGACTTCAAAGGCGTGACGCAGGAGCAGAAACTTGGCCTCCGGGTTCGCTGCCGTCCCCTGGTGGGCCTTGCCGATCCAGCTCCGGCCGATTTCGATCGCGCGGTTCGAAGGGCGCACGTCGAAGAGGCCGGTCGAGCCAATCGGTTCACTGGTCTCTCGGAGCACGATCGCGAACAGCCGGGAGTCGGGGATTTCGAGACCCTCGCGCTCCCAGTCGAGGTAGGCCGCGAGGCTCGAATCGACCGGCCAATCGAGCGTCCATTCGAAGATCTCCGGACTCAAGTGGGTGAACAGGCTCTCCGCATGATCGAGGGTCAACGGCTCCAGCCGGATCGAGCGCCCTTCGAGGACGATCGGCGAGAGGTTCACGACTCCTTCTTTCGCTTGTAGATCTGCGGCTCCGCTTTTTCCATCCACCCATCGGGCCGCGCCAAACCCGAGAAGCCGAAGCGGCGGTACAGCGAGTGGGCGTCGCGCGTCACCAGCCCCCAGCGGCGCAGCCCTTGAAGCCCGGGGTGAGCCGTCACGCACTCCATCAGGAACGTCCCGAGCCCGCGACCGCGAAACTCTTCGAGCACGTAGACGTCGGCGAGATAGGCAAACGTCGCCCCGTCCGTGATCGCCCGGGCAAAGCCGACTTGCCGCCCTTCCGGATCGAGCAACGCAAACGCGAGCGAACCGCGGATCGAGGCCGCCACCGTCGCGAGCGGGATTCCCTCGGCCCAATAGGAACGGGTGAGGAAGGCATGAATCTCGCCGATCTGGAACCGGAACAGGTCGGTCGTGACGACGAAACCATCGTCGCGCCGCCAGTCGAGGGCGGAGGCGATCGGGATCATGGCAAGCAAATCCCTGGCTTCATCTCGACCTCAGGTCCCCGTAACGGGCGCGCAACGCGGCGTAACCCTCCACCGCCCAATTCTAGATACGTTGCCGCGTCGTTGAACAGCGGAAAAAGTTTGGAGTGCGCGCCGCACCTGAGCGCCTCCATATCGGACACACGATCGGCGCGGTCGCGAGCGATTTCTGAGGCCTCCGAAGCCGGAAATGAACGACTCCCATCCGGCTCGCGACGATCCCCAGCCAGCTCGCGGCGGTCGCCAGCCGGCTCGCGACGACTCCCAGCCGGAGCGGAGCCTCCCCAGGTCTTTTTGCGCGATCGGGAGCCGGTTCGCGACCTTCGCGAGCGAGATCGGAGGGACCGCGAGCGGATCACGAGAGTCTCGGAGCGAGCTGCGAGAAGCTCCGAGCGGGATCGCAGCCTCTCCCATCCCGCTGCGAGTCTTCCAAGGTAGGTCTGAGCCTCCGCGAGCCGGCTCGCGATCGCCGCGAATCCGCTGCGGGAGATCCGCAGCCGGCTGCCAGACTCTCGGATCCAGCTGGCGGAGGCTCGGAGCGAGCTGCGGACCGCTCAAAGGGCCTGTGAGCGGCTGCGAGCTCGCTCGCGACGGCTCAGAATCCGCTGCGAACGGCTCACAACTCGATGGCGGAGACTGCGAGCTGGATGCGAGTCGCTCCGAGCCGGATGCGAGGTGCCGAGAGCTGGATGGGAACGGCTCAAATCCGTGGGGAGAGCATGGCGAAGGAGCGCGTGAAGGCTCGCAGCTGGCTGCAATGGGCTCCGAGCGAGCTGCGGACCGCCCGGAGCCGGATGCGAGAGGCCCGGAGCAGGCCGCGAAAGAAGGCAAGCCAGCTTCGAACGACCGCGAGCTTGATGCGAGAGGCTCAATCGGAGAAGCGGGAGCCGGGCATCCACTCGGCCGCTTGGGGCGATCTCGGCCGCCTCGGGCCGAGCTGGAGCTCGGCGCTCCCAGGGAACAGCAAAAAGGCCCGGCGTTTCGGCCGGGCCTTGGACCTACTTGGAGCTTGAGGTTCGATCAGAAGTAGGGTTCGAGCTCGCCCCAGGCGTCTTCTTCGATCGTTCGCTTGACTTCCAGCATGAAGCGGTCGGCGTCGGCTC
>DATMZU010000337.1:0-2331 GCA_035607435.1 Thermoanaerobaculia bacterium
GGTGCGACGCGTGACGCCCCGGCGGGAAGCGAGCCTGCGCGGCGCGGTCTGCCATAGTCTCGAACCGTACAAGCTCGAACGTTTCCTCGAACGCCGACGCGCGAGCCGGCAGTTTCCGCTCGAGCTGTCGCTGGTCGAGAACCTGGCCGAGATCCTGCGCCGGGCCAACGGCTTCGTCCCTTCGGAATCCGGCTCGATCCTGCTCGACGACCCTTCGGCCAAGCAGACCGACCGCCAGAGCAACAAGCTGACGTTCATCGTCGCGTTCGGCGAAAAATCCGAGCTGCTGGTGGGCCGAGCGATCCCCGCCGATTCGAGCATCGCCGGGCACGTTTACCTCGCGGGCGAGGTCTACACGACCGCCGAGGCGTCGAGCGATCCGTTCTTCTTCCGCGACGTGGACGCCCACACGAAGTATCAGACCCAGTCGCTGATCGCGGTGCCGATCCGGATCGAGCACGAGGTCTGCGGCGTCTTGGAATTGATCAACCGGAAGAACCGCTCGGGCTTCTCGGATCAGGACAAGAACCTGCTGGAGGTCTTCGCCGGCTACATCTCGATCTCGATCCAAAACGTGCTCGACGGCCGCCAGGCGCAGGAGATCGCCAAGCGCGACAACCTGACCGGCCTCTACAACGACCGCTACCTCCACGTCGCGATCGCCGACCAGGTCCGGCTCTGCCAGGAATCGGGCGACGACCTGGCGACGCTGTTCTTGGATCTCGATTTTTTCAAGCGGGTGAACGACTCCCACGGCCACCTCGCGGGAAGCCAGGTTTTGCGGGAGGTGGGCCGCATCCTCCGCCGCCGGACCGCCGCGGTGGGCGGCGTCGCGGCCCGCTACGGCGGCGACGAGTTCGTTCTGATCCTCCCCGGCCAGGACTTGAGCGCGGCGATCGACATCGCGGAGGAAGTCCGGGCCGAAATCCTCGCCACGACCTTCTGCGACCAGCCGGGCGAAATCCAGCAGGAGGCGCTCCACCTGCGCGGCCTCACCTGCTCGGTCGGGGTGGCGACGATCCGCGCCCACGTACCCGAAGAGCTGTCCTTCGAGGACGCCAAGAGCACCCTCCTCCGCCTCGCCGACACCGCCATGTACGTGGCCAAAGAGACCGGCCGCAATCGCACCGCGGTGGCCGGCCAGCCGATCCGGCGCCGGCCGTTGCAGACGCTGGCCGGTTAGGCGACGGGATCGGCGCCCCGGGTCAGAATTCCCGGCGTTTGACAGGGCGACCGGCCGGCCCCAGAATCGCCGAACTCCCTACCTTTCCTACCCCCGTTCGGAGTTTCAGGAGACACGCCATGCGCACCCAGACCTTCTGCCTGCTCGCCCTTATGATCACCACTCCCGCCTGGGCGCAAAAGGACTCGGTCCGGACCGGCGCAGCCCTCGCCCCGACGATCCAGGCGAGCGAAAACACGGTGATCAGCTACACGGGAACCGTCCCGGCGATGTTCACCGGCGCGCTGGATGCCGACGACTCGACCTACAACCGTGCGACGACCTGTGGCGCGCTCTCCGGGGTGGGAACCGCGGCGCCGTTCGATACGATCGTGATCACCAACAACTCTCCCGGCACGGCGAACGTCGTGATTTTCTCCAGCCTGGTCGGCGGCGGGGTCTGCGGCAATGCGAACGACACCTTCTTCACGCTCTACAACGGCGCGTTCAATCCGGCAGCGGCGCTCACCAACTGCGTCGCGGTCAACGACGACATCGCCGCCGCGGCGAACCGCTGCAGCCAGCTGATGTTCTCGGTTCCGGTCGGCGAGACGAGAACCGTGGTGGTGGCCGGATTCAACAACGCCGCCACGGCCAACGGCCTGTTCGGCTACCAGATCAACTTCACCGGCACGACGCCCGTCGAGCTGACCGACTATTCGGTCAACTGAGGCACGGAAACTTCCCGCAGTCCAGAATTCCCGGCGTTTGACAGCGCGGTCGATCAAGCACACAATCGCTCAGCTTCCTCAACAGCTGTTCGATCCAGGAGATCTGCCATGCGCTCAAAGACGCTCTGGCTCCTTGCTCTGCTGGTTGCCGCCCCCTCTTGGGCGCAGAAGGACATCGTGCGGGTCGGCGCCGCCGTGGCTCCCACGATCCGGGCGAGCGAAAACACGGTAATTCTTCTCACCGGAACGATCCCGCCGCCCTACACCGGCGCGCTCGACGCGGATGATTCGACCTACAACCGGCCGGTCACCTGCACCTCACTGTCCGGGGTCGGCACCGCCGTGCCGTTCGACACCTTGATGATCACCAACAATGCGTCGAGCACGGCAAACGTCACGGTCTTCTCCAGCCTGGTCGGCGGCGGGGTCTGCGGCGAT
>DATMZU010000355.1:0-2811 GCA_035607435.1 Thermoanaerobaculia bacterium
CTCCCCCAGCGCGCCCCCTTCCTCTTCGAGATGGGCATCGGGGTTCTCCGCGTCGAAACGCCGGAAGGCAAACAGACCCTCTACGTCGACGGCGGCTTCGCCCAGATGGTGGGGGACAAGCTCACCCTGTTGACCGAAGGCGCGAAGCGGCTCGACGAGCTGGATCGCGGCAAAGCCGAGGCGGCCTTGGCGGCGGCACGGGAGCTGCCGATGTTGACGGATGCGGAGTTCGAGGGGCGACAGAAGGCGATTGCCCGGGCGGAGATGCAGAAGCAGTTGGCGAACTGATTCGCTACCGTGGCGCGAGCCGCTCTCTAGGGACCAACTAGGGACCAACGGGCCGGCCTTGATCGGCTCGTTTTTTACGCTATGCTCCGATCGAGGAGAAGCTATGAGCAGCGGGGTCTCGACCGACTCTTCGGTCAAGATGGGCGTGGACGGGGTCCGCCGGGCGATGAACGTCGCGCTCGACTGGCTCTATGAGCACTACAGGGGTGCCGTCGAAACCGCCATTAGCCGAAAGTTCTCCAACCGGCTCGGCAACGGCAAATTCGACCAGCCCTGGGACGTCGATCCGGTGCCGACGCTTCGCGAACTGATGGGCGACTGGCTGCTGGCCGAGGCCGTGCTCGGCGTCCATGGCCACGAGGACCGCGCCGCGGAGATCCTCCTCGGCCCGGAAGGTCCGCCGCTCACGCGGCGCGACCGGGAGTGGCTGAACGCACTCATGAACGCACCGCTCGGCCTCTACGAGGTGGTGAAGGCCCGGACGGAAGGCGGCGGGATGCTCCTTCGCGATCTGGTTTCCGAGGATGCTCCGGCGATCCGGGTCGCGACCGACCTCGCCGGGCACATCCAGCTCTGGGACGTCGTCGGAGCGCGACTGGTGCTCTTCGAAGGCGAGCACCGATTCAGCACACGACCGTTCTGGGTCGCTCGCCACGAGGTCGCTTCCCTCCGAGACTCCGCGCGGGCGTCATTCCCCGGTGCCGACGCGATCATCGCTCACCTCCTGCAGTTTCTTTACCATCCTTCTGGCGACGAGGACGACGAAGATCCGGCGGACTCGCCGGGCTTCGATTTCACGGCGATCGAACCGTTGGTCGTGGAGTTCTATCGGGTAAAAGACTGGTCGAGGTTCATCGCCATCATGGCCGTCGAACCGGGGGTCCAGAGGGAGGGCGAATTCGGCGGCTGGATGCTCGTCAACTCCAGTCCGGGCCCCGTCAACACGTTCCTGGGCCCCTTTAAAGGCATGCTCCGCTCGCTCTCGATCAACCGAAAGACGGCCGACGAGTCGAACGCTCGGCTCAACCAACACGCGGGCGCCTGGATCACTCGCCTGAAGCGCACTCTGGTCAAGCTGAAAGAAGATCCGAACCCAGAGCCGGTCGAACCGCTGCGGAAGCCCATGGAGATCCAGGCCGACCAAGAAGGGTATTACAGGGCTTGGATCGATGCGCCTAATTTTCAACTCCGGGGGCAAAGCCCCCGCGCCGCGCTCACTGACCCGGAAGGTTGCGCCCGGGTGATCGACTTGGTCAAGTCCTACGAGAATCGAGAGCTGCGCGAAGCGTACTTCGACGAAACGGAGCCGGTGGATTTCGGTTTCCTCTGGCAGGAGCTGGGCCTCGACCCGAGCGCTACGTAAAGTCGCCGGAGCAGGGCTCCCCGGCGGCTCGGCTTCGACTCGACGGTCGACCTGGGGCCTTCATGTACGTCGGAGCGATCGAAGAAGCGGAAGCCCAAGCCAAGAAGATGGCGAACTACCGCACCCATGGCCTCGCACCGTCTGTTTGATCGGCGATCGGTCGTTTCAAGCCCCGAGGGCGGCGAGGATTTCGTCGGCTGTAGAAGCGGTGGTCGCCAAGCGAAGGACCGATTCAAGCTTGGCGAGGTCGTTGGAGTCGGCGAGAGCGGTTCGCAGGTCGTCGCCCGGCGCAAGGCCGCGGCCGGCCAAGACCGCAGCGATGGCCTTACGCAACGCCTGGATCTCTCCCTCGGCACGAACATCGTCCAGACTGGCGTATCCCTGGCGCTCCAGGAGGTTGCGGAAAATGATCCGGTTCGCCGCCTCGCGGTCGTAGAGCGCTTCGACCGGCACCGGATTGGCGAGGATTCCGGGCGCTACGAGTTGCTCGCCGGGATTGGCGATGCGCATCCTCTCACCCGCCTGATGCACTTCCACTCGTCGCGGACCGACCAGCCGCACCACCCAGATGTAGCGGGTCCCCGCGGCGAATAGCTCCTGAATCTTGGTCCGCAGCTCGGCCTCGTCCTGGCCCGTGTCGGCATACTCGACCGCCAAGGGAGGAGCACCGTGAACCCAACCCGGCTCGTCGGGCATCTCGCCGACCGAAAGATCCGGGGCGCGGAGGATTTCCGGCGAAGGGGAAAAGCCGATGTCGACTCCGACATCCAGAGCCGCCGGATCGCTCGCGAGAACCCCGCCCCCCACGTTCGTCGCCCTTCCTCCCCGGCTGCCCGTGGGAAGGCAGTGAATCGGATGGCCGTTCGACAGCTCGTACGGATCGCCGGGGCGAAGCTGATCCGCGCGGAAAGGCCCTCGGGTGTCGTGCTGGTGCGAACTCTTCGCCATAGCCAAAGGATAGCACCTGGCGCCACCCGACCCAAACGGAGGGTGGGAGCACCCAAGGAGCACCCCCCTCGCGCATCGTCGCCCCCGAGCTGATCGGCGAGCGTCACTACAAGGTCGCCCGCCGCGTCCAGCAGATCCTCCAGCGCTACCGCGACCTCCAGGACATCATCGCCATCCTAGGGATCGACGAGCTCTCGGAAGACGACAAGGTC
>DATMZU010000362.1:0-14174 GCA_035607435.1 Thermoanaerobaculia bacterium
GGAGTTAGAATTCGAGGCTGAGCCGCGAGTGGGCGCGAAGATGAGATTCGAATGGGATAAAACCAAGGCTGCGGCGAACCTTCGCAAGCATGGCGTATCTTTCGACGAAGCGGCGACGGTTTTTCTCGACGATCTGGCTGCTTCGGGTCCCGATCCCGATCATTCTGTCGGCGAGTTGCGCTACCTCACCTTCGGAGTCTCTCGATTGGTCCGGCTGCTGGCGGTTTCGCACTCCTATCGTCCGGGTGCAATCCGCATCATCAGTGCACGGCGTGCTACGCGGACGGAAAGGATGCTCTATGAAGAAGGCTAAGGATGAGATGCGAGAATCTTACGAGCGCTCCGACTTCCCTAAGCTGGAACGCGGCAAGTTCTATCGTGAAGCGGTCGAGGGGACGGCGGTGGCTCTCCTCGATCCGGCGGTTGCCAAGGCGTTTCCTACCTCGGAAGCAGTGAACGAGGCACTTCTCGGCCTCCTCACGCTCGCCCAGCGGACAGCTCGGCCGACCGCCAAGCGCTCACCTCGGCGACGGGCACCCGGCTAGATCCAACCTGTCTGAACCTAGCGCCGCGATAGCCTGCTTCCGATCGACAGTCGGGAAGTCGGTCAAGAATTCGGCGAGAGGTTGGCCTTCTTCGAGGTAGTCGATCAGCGTCTTAAACGGTACACGAGTCCCAACGAAGACAGGGGTGCCTTCGAGAATATCTGGATCGCTGTGGACGAGGCTCATGCCGGCTCCTTCGCTTTCTCTACCCTACACTACCGCCCCCTCCGCGATCGAGATCGTCCCGGCGTCCACGTCCAGATCCGCCTCCAGACCCAGCGGCAAAGTGAGCATCTGGGGCAGGTGGCCGAAGGCGAGGCCGGTGAGGACGGGAATCCCCAGGCTCCCCAGATGGTCGTCGAGGATCTCCTCGATGCTGAACGAGGCGGGGCCGTCGGCGTTGCATTCCGTGCAGTAGCCGAAGACGACGGCCGCGGCGTGCTCGAACGCTCCTCCTTGGGCGATCTGGGTGAGCATGCGATCGACCCGGTAGGGCGCCTCGTGGACGTCTTCGAGCAGCACGATCGCGCCGCGGGTGTCGATCTGCCAGGGGGTGCCCTGGAGGGCGGAAAAAAGCGTCAGGTTGCCCCCCACCAGCCGGCCGCGGGCGCGGCCGCCGCGGATCTTCCGGAATCGGAACGCGCGCGGCACCAGCTCGTCGTCCTCTTTCGCCGGATTCTCCAAGAGGCCGAGCGGCTCGGTGGACATGATCGCGCGGCGCAGGTGATCGAGAGAGTAGGGCCGCAGGTTCGAGGCCGCCACCGGACCGTGGAAGGTGACGAGACCGGTCTCCTGGCGGATCGCGTTGAGCAACGCGGTGATGTCGCTGTAGCCGACCAGCACCTTCGGGTTCTTGGCGATCATTCCGAAATCGAGCAGCGGCAGAAGGCGCGGCGTGCCCCACCCTCCGGCGTAGCAGATGATCCCTTTCACCTCAGGGTCGGCGAACATCGCGTTCACGTCCGCCGCGCGATGTTGATCGGTGCCGGCAAACGAGCCATAGCGGTCGCGGGCGTGGGCTCCCAGCTTGACCTTGAAACCGATCGCTTCGAGCTGCTCACGCCCTAGATCGATCATGCTCGGTGTGAATTCGAGCGTCGCGGGAAGGATCATGCCGATCGTATCGCCGGGCGAGAGCTTGGCCGGCTTGATCGCCGGCTTCGGGGCGACCGCGGCGGTCGCCGCAGGCGCCTTTTTCGATGGGCCGCCGGTCGCGGCTCCCACGGCACGGGCGGCGAGCCCGGAGAGCGGCACGGCGGCGAGGAGACCGGCAAAATCTCGGCGGCTGATCATTGGGTCAAGGTCCTTTCTTGCTCGGCGTACGGCTAGGGAGAAGCGCGGTTGTCGGCATTCTAGTGCCCGGCGGGAGCCATATACTGCGCAGAGAATCGAACCGGCACATGAAACGACTTGGCACCGCGCTCCTCGTCCCCGCTCTCCTGGCGGCGATGGCCTGTTCGCCCGGTTCGTCGTCGAGCGCCACGGGAACCGCCGAGCGATCCGCGGAATCGCCTCCTTCGATCCTTCTGGTCACCCTCGACACCACCCGCGCCGACGCGGTGGGCTACGAGTCGAAAGGCCCAGAGACCCCTAATCTCGACGCGCTGGCCGTGCGCGGGATCCGCTTCACCCACGCTTATACGACCGCGCCGCAGACCTTTCCGGCCCACGCCTCGATGCTCACGGGGCTCTACCCGAAAGATCACGGCGTGCGCGAAAACGGGCGAACCCTCACGGCACTCTCGGCGACTGAGCCCTCCGGCCGCGAACCGCTCGCCGCGCTGCTCGCGAAAAAGGGCTACCGCACGGCGGCATTCGTTTCCGGCTTCCCGCTCGCCCGGACCTTCGGCCTCGCCCCCGGTTTCGAGACGTATGACGACGAGTTCGGCGCCGGCCCAGCCGAGCGCTCCGCGGCGGCGACGACCGATCGCGCACTGGCGTTCTTGGCAAGCAACGCCCCAGCGCCCGGCCGGCCGCTCTTCCTCTGGGTTCATTACTACGATCCGCACGACCCGTACGAGCCGCCCGAGCCGTTCCGCTCGCGCTACGCGAAGGACCCCTACCTGGGCGAGATCGCCGCGATGGATCACGAGCTCGGCCGCCTGCTCGCGGACTTCGAAACCCGTTCCGCCGCGACCGGCTGGCGGGTGATTGGGGTCGGCGACCATGGCGAGGGGCGCGGCGAGCATGGCGAAGCGTTCCACGGACATTTGCTTTATCAGGGAACGATGCGGGTGCCGCTGGTGATCGCTGGAAATACGGACATCCCGGCGGGGATGCGTGACGAGCCGGTCTCCACCCGCCGCGTGTTCGACACGATTCTCGGCTGGGCCGGGCTCTCCTCGAGCGGCACCGAGGCGAGCCTCGTTGCGCCGCGGCCGGAGATCGTGCTCGGCGAGGCGATGATGCCGTTTCTCGATTACGGCTGGCAGCCGCAGGCGATGGCGGTCGAGAGCCGGATCAAAGTGATTCGCTCGGGCGTTACCGAGGTTTACGACCTGGCGGCGGACCCCCACGAGCTGACGAATCTAGTCGAGCGATCCGAACCGAAGCGAGAGGTGCGCGCCGCGCTCTCCGACTATCTGGCGAAGATCCCCGCCTCCCCCACCGCGTCCGATTCCGCCCTTTCGGACGAAGACAAAAAGCGCCTGGCAAGCCTCGGTTATGTGGCGGGAGGCGATGCACCCGCGGCTCTGGCCCCCGATGCGCCGAATCCGAAAGACCGGACCGACCTGTTCCGCGATCTCGATCTCGGGTCCGCACGGTTCGTCCGCGAGGACTACGCGGGGGCGATCGCACCGCTCGAACGGGTGGCGGCCAAAGATCCCAACAACGCGACGGCCCGCCTGCGCCTCGGGGTCGCCTGGTCGATCCTGGGCCAAGAGGCGAAAGCCGCCAAGCAGTTCGCCGCCGCCCGGCGCCTGCGCCCCGATTCGCTCGACCTGCGCGCCTACGAGGGGCTCCATCTGCTCCGCTTCGGTCATGAAGCTCAAGCGGCGCCGCTGCTCGCGAGCGTGCTCGCCTCCGACCCCGGCCGGCTCGCGGCGCTCGAAGGGCTGGCGGCGATTCGCGAGCACGAGGGGAATGCCCCGGAGGCCGCGCGGCTGCTCGAACAGGTAATCGAAAAGAAAAGCGCGCCCGGGCCGGAGCTGGCTCGCCTGGGCGGCCTGCGCATGGCGGTGGGCGACACGCCCGGCGCGCTCGACGCGTTCGAACGCGCCCGGTCGCTCGAAGGCGACCGGTTCGCCCACGATCTCGAAATGGGCGTCTGCTACCTTTCCGCCCGGCGTTTCGCCGAGGCACGCGATGCTCTCGACCGGGCGATCCGCCGACTTCCCGCCAAGCACCCCGACTTGCCGATGGCCCTGTTCAAGCGGGCGGAGGTCGCCGTCCTTTTGCGGGAGCCGGAGAGCGCCGGGCACATCCGCCGCGCCTGGGAGCGGGCCGACGCGACCACCCGGCCGCTGCTCGAACGAGACACGCTGTTGTCCCGCCCCAACGGCAGCTGATCCGCGTACCCTGGCACTCGAGAGGAAAGACCATGGCCGATCGAACCGTCGTCAAGGAAGCCGAACAGCTCGCCGGTTTCATCGCCAGGTACAGTCCCGAAATCGCCGAGCGCGCCCACGACGTCCTGGCCCGCATGCGCGCCCGCCTGCCCGGCGCGGTCGAGCTGGTCTTCGACAATTACAACGCCCTGGCGATCGGTTTTGGCCCGACCGACCGGGCGGACGACGCGATCTTTTCGATCGCCCTGTACCCCCGCTGGGTCAGCCTGTTCTTCCTCCAGGCCGCAAACCTCCCCGATCCGCAAAAGCTGCTCGCCGGCAGCGGCTCGGTCGCCCGCCACATCGTGCTCGACGAGGCGGAAGATCTCGATCGCCCGGAAATCCGGGATCTGATGGAAACCGCGCTGGTCCACGCGAAAAGGCCGCTCGATCCCGACCAGCCCTATTTGTTGGTCATCAAATCGATCTCAGCGAAGCAGAGGCCGCGCCGGGCGGCGGCGCCGTAGGGTTCCCCGGCCACCAGTGTGCGGGGGGCAGGTCGCGCATGGTGATCAAGCCCGGCGGCGCCGCGAGAACGCGCGGAATCGCGTTGACCACGATCGACGCGGTCGCGAGATCGCCGGGAATACCGCCTTCGACGCGCGACTTGAGCGCGGGCGAACCGACGATCTCGATCTCGTCGTAGCTCTCGGAAGCCCCCAGGTACGCCTCGAATTCGAGCCGGATGCGGACGACCTCGCCTTCCTTGCCCAGGCCGAGTTGAACGACGCCGCTGCAATCTCCCGCCTTCACCGAAAGGTCCGGCGAAGCCACGGGCTCCTCCGCGATTTTCGGCCAGATCTCGTCGGTCACCGAATCGAGGTTCCAGCCGAACGCACTCGCGAGCATCCCGATCGATTCGGCGAGACCGACATGGCGAACGCCGCCGGCCGCGACTTTCGCGTGGAATTCTTCGACCGAAAGCCCCGCGCCGATCTTCTGCTGAAACGGCAGCCGTCGCTTCGAAGCATCCTGAATCCGCCGGACGATCACCCCGTCCACCCGCTCGCAGACCGCCGAAAGCGCGAGCGGCAGGGCATCCATCGCGAATCCGGGATTGACCCCCGTGCCGAGCACCGCGCGGTCCGCCGCCCGCGCCGCCTCGTCGATTCGGCGGGCCAGCTCCGGCCGCTCACGCCAGGGAAACGACAGCTCCTCGGTGGTCGAGACGACGGCGACCCCAGCCGCGAGGCAGGTCTCGATCGTCGCCGCCACTCGTTCGAGCGCTGAGCTGGTCGAGACGACGGCGATGTCCGGACGGGTCGCCGCCAAAGCCGCCGCAAGATCGGCGGAGACTTCTACCCCGAGATCGCGACCGGCTCTGCCCGGATCGAGATCGACTCCGCCAACCAGCTCGAATCCCGCCCGCGCCACCACCTGCCGCGCGATCGACGCGCCGATCGGCCCCAGCCCCACCTGCAAAACACGAATCGCCATGGCGACCTCTCCTCGACC
Organism: Thermoanaerobaculia bacterium; assembly: GCA_035607435.1. Classification (GTDB taxonomy): domain Bacteria; phylum Acidobacteriota; class Thermoanaerobaculia; order Multivoradales; family UBA5704; genus DASYKS01. The sequence continues at coordinate 5,549 of DATMZU010000362.1, forward strand.
TCGGGGAAACCTGAGAAATGCGGCGAGAGTGTAGCGGGAGTCGGGCGGGATCTGCCCAGAGAACCCGTTCAGGCGAGCCGGGTGTCCGGGCGGGCGTAGAGCACATAGGCGAGCGCCGCGGGATGGCCGGGCCAGAGGCTTTGGACCTTCCGCCGCGCGGCGCGCAGGGCGGCGGCCACGGGAAGGCGATCTTTGAACAGCCCGTCGTAGAACGCCGCGGCGAAGGCGGAGGCCGCCGAGTCGCGCACCGGCCACTGGGTGCCGATCACCGCGCCGGCCCCCGCCTCGACGAACGCCGGAACGAGCCCCGCGGTGCCGGAAAGCGACGGGCCGGAGCGGGCGCTGCCGCAGGCGTTCAAGAAGACCAAGGGCCGACCGGCGGCGATCCGTCCGGTGGCAAGGCCGACGTCCCGGCCCACCAGAAACTCCCCCGTATCCAGGATCAGGCCTCGCCGATCCGCCTCCGTGGCGCGCGCCGTGCCGTGGGTCGCGAAGTGCCAACCGTCGAAGTCTTGGTCGGCGAGAGCCGAAAGAACCGCAAGAAACGTGGACCCTACGGTCACGACTCCGGCCGAGCCGAGGTGACTCGAGAGGGCGGCGCGCTCTTCCGCGCGCTGATCGAGCCGGTAGTCGCTCGGCGCAACCCAGGCTAGGCGCTTCAGGCGCAGCGCCGCCGCCGCAGGGCGTCGGGCGAAGGTGCGCGCCAGATCGAACGCCTCGGCGAGGGTTTCGATCCCCCCATCCGGTCGGCGGACCGCCACCAGCTCCCACGGGATCTCGGTGTCCTCCGTCCGCAGCTCGAGCGTCCGGCCCCAAAGCTTCCCGAGAGCGACCGAAAGCTCCTCGGGCAGAAGACGCACCGCGAGGTCGCGCGCGATCGCCAGGATCCGCAGGCGCGAAATCGCGCGCTCCTCCTCCGTCTGATCGCCGAGCGCGTCGAGATCGCGCAGCAACCCGCGGGCGAAGGATTCCGGCTCGGTCAGCGGCGGAGAGAACAGAACGTCCCGCGGCAGGTCCACCGTCGGATCGCGCGATGTCAAAAGGTAGGAGTAATGCTTTCCACTGCGCGTTACCTGCAACCGCAGATCGGCGGGAGCTTCCTCGTCCGAGGTGGGGTCCGGCGGTACGGGTGCGGCGGCCAGACGGTCGGCAATCTCGGCCAGCCTGCGGGTCATCTCGGCGAGCGCCAGGGTGTCTTCCGGGTCGCGCGCTAGGGCGAGCAGCGGAGCCACGAGACGCGAGATCCTCTTGGCCCGCTCCTTGGGGCGCGACGCGACGGCGGCCTGAGCGAAGAACGCGGCGGCCCACAGGGTGGAGGCGACGAGCGAGCCGACGAAGAACCCAGGGTCGATCGGATGACCCGAGTCTCCCGCGGTCCACGGTTCTTCCGGAAGGTTGCGTTCGATGCGGGCCCACTCGCCCTCGAAGCTTCCTTCGAGCTGCGTCGCCAGGTCGGGATCGCGCGACGAAAGGACCGCGGCCGCCGCCCGGCGCGCCAACTCGGCCGTGTCGTAACCGGGCGTCATATGCCGCCTTCCTCCACGGCCGCTTGTCCGAAAACTTTCACGCGCAGGTCGAGCACCGGATGGTAATAGTGCAAGGTCAGGTCGTCGGCGCCCCGATAGGCGTCGCGGTACACCCACCACTTCAACCGGAGGCGTTCGCGCCAGGGGATCTCGATAGCGGCCGGAACACCGCCGTGCGGCAGGGCGGAGTGCCCGGTGCCCTGTCTTTTTCTTTCCCCCTCCGCGGTCCGCTGTCGCAGTGCCTTGAGCGCCGCCGCGAGGTCCCCCGGATCGGCGCCGAGGTCGATCGCCCGTGCGTCGGCGCGCAGCTCATGGCCGAAGCCGTCCTGTAACGAGCGGACGAACCCGTCGCCGACGAACGTGAGCCGGCCCAGCCACCGGAGAATCGCATCGCGCCCGAGATGCCCGAGGGCATGGTGGGCGACCTCGTGGGCGATCACCGCGGCGAGCCGGTCGGGCGACAGGAGCTCTACCGTGTCCTTGGCGACCGTGACGAACCGCTCGGGCCGGAGCCCGCCGAAGCGATATGCCTCCGCCGCGGCCTCGGTCTCGACGAACGCGAGATGCACCGGTCCCAAACGCGCCCGCCGTACGATCTCGCCGAGGCGGGCCTCGATCGCCGCCCGTTCGGGAAACGGTCGAAGCGCGGCCTGCCGCAGATTTTCGCAGGCTCGGCGACGCCGACGGGCGAAGTCCGCGAGCGAAACAATGAGCAGGACAAGCCCCAAGCTCAGAGGAATCAGCCAGGCGATGCGCAGGGCTGCTCCGATCGCCGGATCGCCCGGCCGACCGATCGCTCGACCGATCAGGTCGATCGAGATCGTCGCGATGGGGGCGAAGGAGAACGGATGAGCAGGGCGAACGGCGTCAAGCGCCGCCGCGAATCCCAACCCATAAGCGACGCCGAGGAGAACGGCAAGCAGCAGCCACCAGGCGCCGAAGATCGCCTGAAACGCCATGAGCCGCGCACCCGACCCGACCGCGGCGTGGAGAATGCCCTCGGCACTCCCTTCGGAGAGCCGCCGGAGCAACCGCCAGGCCGACTCCGCGAAGCCAAGGCCGAGGCGAAGGAAGAGATAGGCCGCAAGCGCCAGTAGGGCGATCGAGAAGGAGCCGCCGACCGCGCCGAACAAACCGGCCTGGCCGGCGAGGCGCGCGGGACCGATCTCCTGGGCGAGCCACCAGGGCAGGGGAAAAGCCAACAACGCGATCGCCACCGCGAATGAGCTCGTAAGCCCCCCGAGAAGTCCGTACATTCGGATCTGGAGGCCGCGAACTCCGAGGCTCCCCACGATCACGAAGAGCGCCACGCCGAACAGCGCGGCGACCGGAAGGAGGATCGGCGAGAGCCCACCCAATGCGGGGCCGCCGAGCGCCAGCCGCCAGAAGCGCCAAAGCTCGACGATCACCACCGCGAATACGGCGAGAAGCCCTGCCGTATGGCGCAGGGCAAGCCCCACGCCCGGCCGGTCGATCGTCCCCTGATTTCCTTCGCGGACGGCGTCGAGCACGCGGTGCCAGAGATCCTCGACCGGCCGCCCTCCGAGCGGGGCGAGCAGACGCATCGTCCAGGGTACGAGAATCAAGAGCGGCCCAAAGAGCAGCAGGCCGCCGAGGGCGATGTCGCCGTCCGTCGCCGTTTGCGGATCTCCCGCGACGCGCAACCCCAGCTCGAAGAGTCCCACAAACAACAGTCCCAAGCCGACCAGGAACGCGGAGTAGGCAGCGAACGGGCGAAAATCCGCGGCGATCAGAAGCCGACCCTCGGCGCTCTCGATCCACCACTCCGCGCGCTGCAACAAGGCCCCGAAGAGAATGCGGTGCCAGGGAGCCTGCTGTGCCGCGGAAATTCGCAACGCGCCCGCCTCGGCGCTCTTCCTCGGCGCGAGGCCTCGCCGTTCGAGCTCGCGAACGATCGCCCGCGCCGCCGTCTCGGCATCGCCCCCGACAACGTCCCAACGCGATCCCCACTTCAGGATCGCCCGGCGCGAGCCCGACTCTCCAGTAACTGCCACGATGCTGTGACTTTATCCGCGCGGGCTCGGCCTAGGCAAGCCGTTTTGGAGTGCGGCGACGCGTCGCCGCTTTGACCGGTCCCGCTCCGTCACCACCAACGTCCAAAGCGCCGACGCGTCGGCGCACTCCAAAACGGTTCCGGAAGGCACCGAGGGAGCGGCTGTCGCCCTTATCGTCCTCTCGCAGGGTCGGCGCCGACCTCCCAACAGCACTCCAAGGGGGCGAGGCCTAAACGATTCGCCCTCGCCACCGCTTGCGCGAACGCTTGGCACGGCGGCTGCAATCCTGGCCACGCAGGAGGGTCAAATGACCATGTTCAGGATTGGAAGGAAGCTACTCGTCGCATTTGGATTGGCCGTGCTCGGCGCATCCGCCGGCAGCGCGGCTCCTCTTTATATCGTCGTCGATCCCTCGTTGGTGAACGCCGAGGTGTACGACGTGGCCACGAACCATAGCTGGCGCAAACCGCTTCGATTCGGCCCGTTCTCGACCCGCGGTGGTTCTTCTTCTCAACTGGGCGAGGAGGTGAATTGGGCCTGGCGCGACGACTTTTTCGAGGTCAGCGGCCGGACGGAGAAGTCGAGAAAACGGTTCATTTTCGTCGGCGGCCAGGGCGAAGAATGGAAGATCGAGTGCAATTCGAAAACACCGCTTCTGTACAAGGAGACGGTGAAGACCTCCTGGACGGTCCCGGTCGGCCAAACCCGCTCCGGATGCGCGATGCGCAACGCCGCAGGCGAAGTCTATGTGTTGGCTCTGGCCACTCCCGTTCTCAACGTTCACACCGCGGTCGAATTCGCCGACGGCCCGATCGAGATCAGGTCGCTCCACGAAATCCCCGACAAGACCGGCACGCCACGCCGCTTCCCGCTGCCGGTCGGGTTCGAGCTGCGCCATGAGGATCGCGTGGTCGGCAGCGTCGACTTCATTGGCAGCCGCGTCTACCTCGCCCAAGGGCTGGCACCCGAATTACGGACGAAGGTCGCCCTCGTTTCGACCGTGCTGCTGCTCGGGCACTGAGGCCCATCCGCCAGAAAGCCCCCTGCTCGCGGAAGAGGGAGACCCGACGGGGGGCGAGTAAGATACCCCCGTGGACCCCTTCACCCTCGACGAGTTGTCGCAGCTCTCTCCGGAGCAGGCGGTCGCCAACCGCTTCGACGTATCGAACCTCGTCAGGGCGCGATGGTTCCTGGTCCTTTACGTTCTCGCCGCGCTCGGCGGGACCATCGCCGCCTCGATCGGCGACCCCCGCCGACTGGCGATCCTGGTGCCGAATCTGCTCTTCGCGCTGGCCTCTTTCTTCGCGCTACGCCGCTGGCGCCTGAGCCGCGGATCGGACGAAGGTTTCGATCGGGCGCTCGAACCGGTGCGCCGCCTGATCGTCGGCCACCCGCGCGCGGCGATCGTGACTCTGCTCGTAGTTCTGCTGCTTTCAACTCTCATCGCGACGCTCGGCCTGGAAGCCATAATTCCGCTGCTGGTGATCGCCGGGTACTTCGTGCCGCCGTTTCGCATGCGGCCGGTCGAGCGCCTGCTGATCCATGGAACTCTGGTGCTCGGCCTGCTGCTTGCTGCACTCTTGGGATTGCCGCTGGGTGAGGATTGGAAAGGCGACACGGCGACCGTCGCCGCCGTGGTCAGCAATCAGTTCTTCGCCCTCATCGTGGGGCTCGCAACCTCTCGACGGCGCCGTCGAGAGATCCTCGGCATCTTCATCTCGGCACAGGCGAGCACCAAGGATCAGCTGCGGATGCGGCAGGAGCTGGATTACGCGCGCGAAATCCAGCTCGCGATGCTGCCGGAGGGCTGCCCGCCGCAGGGCTGGCTCGACATCTGTAGCCTTTCCTGGCCGGCGACGGAGGTGGGCGGCGACTACTACGATTACTTCCCATTGGATGGCGGACGGCTCGCCATTGTGGTGGGCGACGTTGCGGGCCACGGAATGGCGAGCGGCCTGCTGCTCGCCGGAGTCCGTTCCTGTCTCACCATCCTGGCGACGGAGCTGGACCAGCCGCTCGCGGTGCTGGCGAAGTTGAACCTCATGGTGCAGCAGACGGCGCGACGGCGAAAACTGGTGACGCTCGCGATCGTGATCCTCGATCCCGTCCGCCGGATCGCCACGGTGGCCAACGCCGGGCACCCGCCCGTCTTCCTGGCGAGCGCCGCGGGCGTGTCGGAAATCGCACTGCCCTCTCTGCCGCTCGGCACCCAACTCGATCCACACTTCGGCCTCCGCGAGCTGCCGCTCGAAACCGGGGACGTGCTGCTTCTCCACTCGGACGGGCTCTACGAAGGCGAGGACCCGTTCGGCGAGCCCTACGGCCTGGACCGCCTCGCGGCGTCGCTCGCTCGTGTGCCCCGAGACATCGAGGCGACGGCGGTGCGCGACGCTCTGGTCGCAGATTTCGCGGCCTTTCAAGGAGGCGCACCCCAGCGCGACGACTTGACGTTCGTGGTGGTGAAGGTTGAGGCCGACCCTCCTACCGGTTGATCCGACGCGCCCCTGGCGCATGCCTGCTTGGCGGCGCGGCCAAACGGCGAGTACAAGGATTTTGGGGAAATCCGCGAGAATCATCGAGATCAAAGGGGTCTTTCGCGTCTTAGGACGGCGAAAGGAGGATTTTCGCCGTGCCCCCACACGATCACCTGTTCAAATCGCTGTTCCGCGCGTTCTTCCGGGATCTACTGCTCCTGGTGGACGCCCATCTCGCCGCCTGGCTCTCGGCCGAGGCGGAGGTCAAGTTCCTCGACAAGGAGCTGATTCCGGAGTCCCCCGAGGACGAGCACCGGACCGTCGATCTCCTTGCCGCGGTCCCCAACCCGGCAGGAAATTGCGCCTTCTTGGTCCCTGTAGAGATTGAGAGGAAGGCCGGGAAGGAGATCGGTCAGCGCCTTTGGGATTACTCGATCCGCCTACGCGGTCACTGCCCGGAGCCATCGGTCTCCCTGGTCGTCTTTTTGCGCGGCGGCCCGCCGGGATCCGTCTGGCAGACTCACGTCGAGCAAACAGCCGGTCTCGAAGTCGCCCGCTTCCGCTATCTCTCGTTCGGCCTTTCGAGGCTCCCGGCCGAACAGCTGCTCGCCCGTCCTGAGCCGCTCGCCTGGGGACTCGCCGCCCTCGCCAAGCCCGGCGCTCTCGGCCGCGCGCGGGTCAAATTCGAGGCGCTGCGGAAGATCGCCGACGCCAAAATCCGCGAGCACCACCGGCTGCTGTTGATGAATTGTGTCGAGACCTACTTACCCTTGAAAGGGCGAGATGCGGAGGAGTACGCTTCTCTGACAGGCGCCCAAAAATCTCCGGAGATGAAAGCGATGCAAATGACCTGGGCCGATCGAATCGAAGCTAAAGGCGTCAAGAAGGGACTCGCCACAGGCTTGGAGAAGGGCCGAAAGCAAGGCCTCAAACTGGGCCTGGAGAAAGGGATCGAGCGAGGATCGCTGGCAGCCGCCGACCGCTTGCGCCGCACGGTGGTCCGCCTGCTCCGCCAGCGCTTCGGAAGAGTGCCCGTGCCGCTACGGAAGTGTCTCGCAGCGATCCGCACGGTCGAGGAGCTGGGTTCGATCGCAGATCGGATTCTTGAGGTCCAATCGATCGAGGAGCTGGGGCTCGGCGGGTAGTCCGCTCGAGGAAGTGGCTCTACCCTTCGGGAAGCCGTTCTACGGAAAGGGACACCGCCATACGGCGCTGTAAGTGCCTTCCCGGCTCAGGAAGTGACTTCCCAGTCCAGGAAGTGGCTTGCCGTCCCGGGAAGCGGCTATCCGTCCCAGGAAGCGGCTTACCGTCCTAGGAAGCGGCTATCCGTCCTAAGAAGCGGCTATCCGTCCCAGGAAGCGGCTATCCGTCCTAGGAAGCGGCTATCCGTCCCAGGAAGCGGCTATCCGTCCCGGAACGCAGTCGCGGGTCCCGAAACGCGGCTTTACCTGCCAGGAAACGGCTTCCCGGCGCGGAAAGCGGCTCGCGAGCGCGGAGAGTGGCTATCCCTCCCAGAACACGACGATCGAGCACAAGAAGTGGTTTGCGCGCGCAGGAAACGGCTTTGCGACCCCACGAGCGGCTTTCGGAGGCGTCTCTTCTCTTGCCGGCTCGAATAGCGGCTCTTCAGGCCCGCGACTTCGTTGCCGGCAGAGGCTGGCGCCGCGCGCCTCGGGTTTGGCCTTTTGCGCCCCTGACTTCTCTCACGCCCCCCGAATCCGCGCCAACAGCTCCGCCGCTCGTCGTTCGGAGGCTTTGGACGTTATGCGTCCCGGCCGGATCGCGCCTACCGATTGATCCGGCCCCGGCAGCTTGGCGCGCCGCAGGTGCAGCGCTTGGTATCGGGGTGCCAGGTCGCCTGGTAATCGAGCAGGATCTCCTCGCCCGGAGCGATGTCGCGCAGGGCGAAGAACAGGATGTGCCCGGCGACGATCTTCAAATAGCAGTTCGGCGCGCAGGAGTGATTCATGTAGTGGGTGCCGTTGCCGCCGCTGTTGCCGTCGAGCGCCCAGTAGCTGTCGATCGAACAGATGCGATGAATGCGGCTCCGCCGGACCCGGCGCGCGATCTCGGCGCGGGAGATCCTCTCTCCCGTGTACTCGGCGATCTTCCTCCCCTTGGGAAACGTCCGGGTGGCGAAGCACCCTTTGCCGTTGATCGGCGAGGCGGCGATGGTCAGCCCGGGGGCAAGGCGGTTGGCCATGGAATGCGGCTAGTCGAGAAACTCCACCGCGTTCGGCAGCTCGTCCACGTCGTCGCTGCGGCGCGGGAAGTGCGTCGCCAACTCGTTCGACAGCCGTTCGAGCGCGGCGACGATGCCGCCGGTGAAATCGCCGCTTCGGAAATGGCGGGAGATCTCGGCGGCCACCTCGTCCCAAAAGCCGGGGTGGACTTTCTCGTGAATCCCCGTGTCGCCCAGCACCACGAAACGGCGGCGGGAAGGGACGACGAACAGCAGGACGCCGTTGCGCTCGGCCGTGGCGCGCATGCCCAGCCGGTCGAAGGCTCGGTCGGCGACTTTTCGCACGTCGCCCCAGAACAGCGGGGAAACGGCCACCCGCACTTCGCCCGAGGTGATCGATTCGGCCGCTTCGATCGCCTTTTCGACGCG
>DATMZU010000367.1:0-3136 GCA_035607435.1 Thermoanaerobaculia bacterium
CCCGCAGCCGGATCGGCCGGGGCGGGAAAGCTCGATTCGACTTCCAGATAATGGCTCTCCGGCGCGGCGAACCGGAGGGTGTGGCGGATGGGAGCGGTCATGACCGGCGGGACCTTAACCCGAACCGAACGGGCCGCGCCAGAGCCGTATACTTGGGCCATGCTCGACGCCTCGATCGCCGCGCTCCTCCAGGGTCTTCCCGCGGCCGATCTCGCCGCCCTCTCGGCCCCCTCGCCGATCGGCGGCCGAGGGGAAGTCCGCGAGCTCTGGCGCGAGCACCAGCGGCGGGGTATCCCGAAGGAGTTGCCGTCGAGCCTGCCGTTCGCGGTCTCCGGCCTGTCGCATGGCCTCGCGCTGGTCGCCGATCTGTACGCGACCGAGGGGACGCCGGTCGTGGTCCCCGAGCCCTATTGGGGCAACTACCGCCAGGCGTTCGCGATTCGCCGCGGAGCGCGGATCGTCCTCGCGCCGAGCTACGAGGATGGACGCTTCGATCCGGAAGGGATCGCCCGCGCGGTCGAGACGCTGCCGCGCGACCGGCCGGCGATCGCGATCCTCAATTTTCCCTCGAACCCGGGCGGCACGTCGCCGAACGAAGAGGAGCGCGGGCGGCTGCTCGACGCGTTGATCGCCGCGGCGGCCGGGGCCCTCGACCGGCCGCTCGTCGTGGTTTGCGACGACGCCTACGCCGGGCTGGTGTTCGAGCCGGAGATTCCGCGCGGTTCGCTGTTCTGGGATCTGGTGGCGCGTCGGAAAGAGGCACCGAACCTGTTGCCGATCAAGATCGACGGCGCGACGAAAGAATTCAGCTTCTTCGGCGGACGGATCGGCTTTCTCACGTTTCCCGAAGAGGGCGTCGAAGAGGGCGCCGAGGTGAAGTTCGCGCGCTACGTCCGAGCGGGGGTGGGACCTCCGAGCGCGCCCAGCCAGGCGGTGCTGCTTCAGGCGCTGCGCGATCCGGGCATCGGAGACAAGATCGAGGCGATCCGCGGGGTCCTGGAGGTGCGCTACCGGGCGCTACGCGACGCGCTCGCGAAGGTCGATCCGGATCTCGTGCGGACGTTTCCGTTCAACTCCGGCTGCTTCGCGCTGGTCGAGATTCCCGAGGCGCTGGGGTTGACTTCGGATCAGGTCCGCCGCCATCTGATCGAAGCCGAAAGCGTCGGCCTGATCTCGCTCGAACCGCGGCTGCTCCGGATCGCCCACTGCTCGGTCGCGGCCGAGGCGATCCCGGAGCTGGTGACGCGGCTCGAACGGGGGATTGCGGCGTTGGCGGGGAGGTAGTTGCCGCAGCGAAGAGGGCGGCCACGGGGGGCCGCCCCTACGACGACGGGTGTGCTTTTGTAGGGGCGGCCCCCGTTGTCCGGCCTGGATCGCGGGCAAACGCCCGGACTAGGATTTACCTTCCAGCCGCCGCTCGCAATAGAACCGCAGGACGTGCATGAAATCCTGGGCGTTGGTCACCACGCCGTAGGCCTGGTGGGTACCGCGGTCCTTGAGCTTGTTGACCACGAACTCGGTCTGATCGACGCAGATCGTCATCAGGTCGGTGGGCACGCCGTCGTAATGCGTGTGGTAGGCGGGGAGCATGTTGCCCACCGCGATGGCGTGGAGGGCGGTCGCGACGAAAATCGCGCCGGTCGCTTTCGCGGTCTGCTCGCGCATCGCGTCCTGGGCGGCGAGCGAATCGCTGAGCACTCCCGGCAGCGGTCCGTCGTCGCGGATCGAGCCGGCGAGCACGTAGGGGACGCCCTGGGTGACCAGCGTGTGGATGATGCCGCCTTTGATCTTCCCCTCTTCGACCGCTTTCTCGATCGACCCGGAGGCGCGCACCGCGTTGATCGCCCGCATGTGGAGGCCGTGCCCCCCTTCCGCCGGGTGCCCGAGGTTGTCCATGCCGAGCGTGGTGCCGAACATCGAGGCCTCGATGTCGTGGACCGCGACCGCGTTGCCCGCCAGGAAACAGCTGACGTAGCCGTTTTTGATGAACCATTCGAAATCGCCGCGCGCCCTGGAGTGGACGAACGCCGGGCCGGCGACCCAGACGAGATAGCCCCCCTTGCGCCGTTCGTCGTCCAGCCGTTCCGCCAGCTCCTCGTAGTTGACCGGCCGCTCGCGGCTCACCTCGGTGGACATGAAGCGGAATTCGTTGGCGCCATGCGCTCCGGCGAGAAACCCTTCGGTGTGAACGAAGATTCCAGCGCTGCCGTCCTCGGCGAGCCCCATCGCGATCTGCTCGCCCTGCTTCAAGCGGCGCGGCTCGATCACTTCGATCTCTTCGCCGCGGCGGACGATCACGCAATCCATCCGCGGCCGGTTCGGCAGCTTCCAGGCTCCGCCGACCTTCACATAGGTCGGCAGGTTCGAGGTCGAGAAGAACCCGTCGGGCAAAATCCCGTCGGCCGGGATCGGTGCGAACTGGGCGTCGGGGGCGGTCGAAAACGGGGGAGGTGAGAAGTCGGGGAATCGATATGCGGTCGCCATGGCAGGACGGGAGTCTAGCAGGTGGACTACAACCCCCGCACGTATCCGCCATCCACCGCGAGCGCCTGACCCGTGACGTAGGAGGCGGCCGGGGAGCATAAGAATCCGATCGCCGCCGCGATTTCTTTCGGTTCGGCCATGCGGCCGGCGGGGGTGTTCGCGACCCATCCGGCGACCACCTCTTCGACCGGTTTTCCGGTGCGCGCGGAGGCGGCGCGGGATAGCTCGTCCTGGCGCTCGGTGAGGGTGTAGCCGGGAAGGACGGCGTTCACCGTCACGCCGTCCGCCGCCACCTCTTGGGAGAGGGTCTTGAGGTAACCGAGCACCGCCGGGCGCAGCGCGTTCGAGAGCGCGAGGCCGGGGATCGGCTGGCGGGCCGAGACCGAGTTGATCGCCACGATCCGGCCCCATTTCCGTTCGCGCATTCCCGCCAAGACCCGGTTGCACAGGCGCGGCACGAACAGCAGGGTGAGCGGAATCGCCAGCTCCCAATCCTCGTCGGTCAGATCGACCGCCGGTTTCGAAGGCGGGCCGCCGCCGTTCGCGACCAGGATGTCGATCGCCCCGAGGCGGGATTGCACCTCGGTCACCAGATTGTCGAGCGATTCGCGGAGGCCCACGTCGACCGGCACGGCGATCGCGTCCGCTCCGG
>DATMZU010000097.1:0-31540 GCA_035607435.1 Thermoanaerobaculia bacterium
CCTTCGTCGCGGGCACCGGAACGTCGTCGAAGAAATGATCGAGGGCACCCGAGGCGGGCACCCAGCGGACTTTCTGCACCCGCTCGGTCTTGCCGTTGCGGGTCTCGTTCTCGTAGTAGTAGTGGCCGGCCTCGGCGGTCCAGGTGGCGGACACTTGGGCATCGAAGGTCCAGTAGGGAATGTAGAGCCCGTGGACCCGGTCGGTGAGCGCCGCCTTCTTCAACTTGCTTGGCGCGAACCAGAGGCCGCCGTACCAGCGGCGCACGCTTTCGCGCACGGTCGATTCGGCCACTTTGAACGGCAGGAGGCTCTCGGGAACGATGGGCGAACGGGTGGCGGTCTGCGGCACGACCTGGGGCGAGCCGCAGAATTCGCAGTTTTGCGCCACGCGCGTCGAATCGAACAGCGAGATCGCCTTGCAGGCCTGGCACTGCACGGCCGTGCGCCCGGCGTCCCACCCCTTGCGATCGGCCGGCAGGTTGCGCAGGGCAGTCGCCAAATCGTGCTCTTGGATCACGCTGCCGTCGGAGGCCAATTTCGCCGGAGAGACCGCCCCGCAATACGGGCAGACGAGCGCCTGCTTGGCAGGATTCCAAGCGGCCTCCGCGCCGCACGCCGGGCAGGCGTGTTTATCGAGCGCGGAGATTTCCAGCGGTTCCGGCGGGGCCGGAGTCACGGAATTTTCAGACATGATGCGACTCCGGCCCCTTTATCGGGGTCAATTGGATCAACCGGTCAGGCGTTCAAAAACGCGTCGAGCGCGGCGCGCGTGATGCGATAGGCGGTGCCGATCTTCTTCGCCTTCAAGTCGCCCGACTCGATGGTCGCGATCACGTCGGCCTCGGTGACGCCGAGCGCCTTCGCCGCATCCGCCGGGGTCAACAGCTCGGGCATACCGGAAGCCGCCCCGCCGGGCGCCGCAGCACCGGGCGCCGCAGCACCGGGCGCCGCAGCACCGGCCACCGGAGCGCCACCGAGCGCTCCCCCCTGCTGCTGCATGATCTGCTGCGCCATCGCGAGCCCCACGGCCAACTCGGTCGCCGCACCGCCCGAGCTGCCGCCCTGCGCCATCCCCTGCGCCATCTGGAACTTCACGTAGTCGTTCAGGTTGCCGACCGCGCCCATGCTGGAACGCTTGTCGATCGCCGCTTCGACTTCCGGCGGCACGGACGCGTTTTCGAGCACGAAGGTCGCCATCTCGATGCCGTACTTGGCCGAGAGCAGCGGGTTGATCAGCGGCAGGAGCGCATCGCCCAAATCCTGGTACCGGGTCGCAAGGTCGAGTACGGGGATCTTCGCGGTCGCCAAGGCGTCCGAGAACACGCTCACCAGGCGCGAGCGCATGACGTCGGCGAACTCCTCCAGACGGAAGTTCTGGTCCGAGCCCGCGACCTCTTTCAAGAACAACTTCGGATCGACGATCCGGAAGTCGTAGGTGCCGAACGCCCGCACCCGCACAATGCCGAAATCGGCGTCGCGCATCATGATCGGGTTAGAGGTACCCCACTTGTTGCCGGTGAAAAGTCGTGTCGTGACGTAGTACACGTCCGCCTTGAACGGCGACTGGAACGCGTACTTCCAAGACTTCAAGCTGGTCAAAATCGGGATGTTGTCGGTCGTCAGAGTGTGCTTGCCCGGCCCGAACAGGTCGCCGAACTCGCCCAGGTAGACGAACTGCACCACCTGCGACTCCCGCACGATCAACTGCGCGCCGTTCTTGATTTCCTTGTCCTCGTCCGGATACCGGAACGACAAAGTGTCGCGCGAGTCGTCGGTCCACTCGATGACATCGATGAACTGGCCCTTCAAGAAATCGGTCAGACCCATGGGGTGCTCCTCGGGCTATTTGGGGGAACGTAGTCAGGACGGGACCCGCGGCATCCGGATCGGCGTCGGTCGGGGATTCTATCTGGTTCGGGGGTGGGTCTGTGAGGGCAACCGCCTTCGGCCCCCTTCGGCCCCGCGTCGCAAGATCTGGCCGAATTCACTCCCGTCCCAACCCGTCGTCCCGAGCGAGAGCGAGGGACCTGGGGCGGGCGGCCTTGAGTTCCTTCGCGGTGGAGGGCGAATCCAGTCAGGCTCTAGCCACTCAGCCATTCGGCCATTCAAAGTAGCCCGCAGCGTGCCAGAAGCTGTCGAATAACGACCTGAGAATTTCCCACGGGACGACATTCAGGTCTTCCAGCAGAATCTCTGGAGCGATCAGAACGTCTTGGTCTATGGATCGAGGTGAACTACCAAGGAGTATCTCCTGATTAACCCAAACCGAATATCCCTTCACACCGACCAGCGATAGCGACCCGAGGTACGGATGTGCCAGTTCAAGTTTAACAAGAGTGGCGGTCATCTCCGAAAAATGTTCGATAGCATCTTGCTCGTACCGTTTAGAATGAATACGACCAGGTGCGCCAAAAGGAACAATTGTACCGAACACCGCTTCAACCGCGCCGTTCGTGAAAACGGACAGGCACCAAATTGACCTGCCATTCTGTGGAGTCGAAACAATTCCCTCAAGGAACGGGCGTCCTGACATTCCGATGCGCTCGCGCAGTTGAACGGGAGTGAACCTTTGGCGCTGCGAGAAGCTGACGAATGGAAGAACGTGAAGAACCGCCTTTGGACCTTCTTCAAGCGCCAAAATTCACATCACCCGATAAAATCCGTCCGAGCCGTTCGTCCCGAAACTCGCGCATCCGCTTCTCGATCGTCTCGGAACGCAAGAATACTTCTCGGATCTCCTGGACGCCGAGCGGATTGTTCCCGTTGTTGTTCCGCACGTAAAAGGAAGGGGTGGATTTGATCATGTGCGGAGAGTTCCAGCTCTGGGGTACCCGGACCACCAGAATAGGCCCCTTGTCGAATCCAGGAACCTCGCGGATTTCCACCCGAAGCGGAGGCTCCAGCCCGTCACGGATTGAGTTCTGCAGCTTCAGAATCTCTTGGTCCACATTAAGCCCGGAAAGGCCTACGAAATCTGGTTGTCCAGTGCTCTGCCCGTTTGCACGTTTGTCGTGAACACCAAAAAGGATGTCTCCACCGTCTGCGTTGGCAAACGCCGAAACATCAGCCAGGAAATCTCTCTTCTCGCTCTTGTCGGACGGCAGTGCCTGTTTGTATTCAATATGCCTACCCTCTTTAATCTCCGCGAGAGTGTCGAGGTCGCTCTTGGTGATATCTTTGAGAGGAATGTGGCTGATCATGAGTTGGCGCGCTCGCTTCCCTTAAGTTTCAATCTCAAAGATCTTAGAGCAACGCAAGGACTCCGGAACCCGAGGGGATCCAATTAATAGTGGTAGCGGGCCTTGAGAAAATAGATGGTATCGTGTTTCACCAGGTAGGTGAGACGGTGTTCCTGGGTAAGCCGCCGCGACCAAATTCCCGGACCGAGATGCTTGAGCGGTTCAGGCTTACCAATCCCTTGAAAGGGATCCCGTAGGATGGATTCGATTAGGTCCAGAAGACGAAGGGCCACCCGTCGCTCCGTCTCGATCCAGTACCGAAGATCCTCCCGAAATTCCATCTCGAAGACGGAAATCCGCGATCGACTCACAGACTACTTCGCCTTTTCCAGACCGAATTCCTCGCGCAGAGACTCCACCGATTGCGGTTCAGTTTCTCGCGACAGGGCTCTTTCAAGGGCGGATAGGAGGCGGGCAGCATTGCGCGGCGAGCGCAACTCGTGAAGGGTCAGCTCCAGGCTTCGTAACTCTGCGGCCGAAACGAGAGCCACGTCCTCGGCACCCCGGCGATGAATGACTACCGGTTCCAACGTGGAAACAGCGTGGTCACAGAGAGATGCGAAGTTTGCTCGCGCCTGAGTGTAGGTCGTATCCAAGGCAACACCTCCGTACAGGAAGCATGTACCGGTCCAGCATTCGTGTCAAGTGGTTCTATGGTCGATTTGAAGTGCCGCTTAGGAGCGGTTCAGGGGATGAGCCGAGCCGAGATTGGAGGGCGGTGACATGTCGCCGCACTCCAAAACCCCCAGCCCACAGGAGCACCGGATCAAGCGTGCCCGAACAGCCCAGCAAGCTCGATCGTAAGCCCGGGCAGAAGCGCCGAGATCAAATGATCGTCGGCTGCAGCCGAAATCTCCGCGGCCTTCCGGTAGCGCCCACCTTCTATGCGATAGACGCGCACGGCCTCTCGGAACGGATCGACGATCCAATACTCGGGGATGCCGAACTGCGCGTACAGCCGCGGCTTGATCACCTCGTCGCGATGCCGGGAGTTCGTAGAGAGGATCTCGATCACCAAATCGGGAGGGACCGTGAACGCCGTCCTCGGCGATGCGATCCTGGTGCTCCCTGGCGACAAACAGGAGGTCGGGCTGAACGACGGTCGTCTCCGAGAGCACGACATCCGTAGGGGCGAAGAGCACTGTCCCGATCGGCGAGGTAGAGAGGAAATTGAAAATCGTCGCGAACAGCCGTCCGAGGAGCGTCTGGTGCGTCGCGGTGGGCGCAGGCGTCATCAGCAGCTCCCCCTCGAGCAGCTCGCAGCGCGGGCTGTCCTCCGGCAGGAGGAGATAGTCGTCGTACGTGAACGGCAGGGAGCGAAGGGGCTCAGCCATGTTTGGAGTATACGCCGGGCTTCTCCTCTCAGGGACGCCTGCTCAAGACCTGACAAACTACCCGCCTCAGTCGCCAATGACTTGACATTGTCGGCACTCGGGCGCAGTCTTTCTCCGGACACCGAGCGAGCCAACATGCCGATTACAAAGCCGACCTCGGCGGTCAAGACTAACGAAAGCGCAAACACGATGCGCAGTGACCCCCTGGCGGAGATCGATCCGCGTTTCCTTGGCGCTCGCCTGCGCCAGGCGCGGGAGGCTCGTGACTGGACGCAGCAACGGGTCGCGGACGAGTTGGGGGTAGCGCGCACGACTCTCGTGGCGATCGAGAAGGGTGAACGGCGGATTCGCCCTGAGGAGTTGATGCGCCTGGGAGCTCTCTACGAACGACAGCTTTGGGAGCTGTTGCAGAGGGGGGCGCCGCCGGAGGGATTCGCAGTCCAGCTTCGAAATTCGATGGCTTCGGGCTCCATCGATGCGAACCTGATCTCCTCCTTTGAAGTTTTCGAGCGCCTTGCCGAAGATTACGTCCGTCTGGAGGAGATTTGTCAGGCGCCTTTGCGCCGTCGTTACCCGCCGCAGTACGAGTTCGAAGGGCTCGATCCTGAGTTGGCGGGTGAGGACGTGGCCTGCTCCGAGCGCAACCGCCTAGGGCTGGGCGATGGCCCGCTTCCAACCCTACGGGACATTTTGGAGAACGACGTCGGAATTCGCATCTTCCAACCGGAGTTGCCGTTGCGGGTCGCCGGGATGTTCGCCTGTACCGAGGACCTGGGAGCCTGCATCGCCGTCAACCGCAACCATCCCTCTGAACGGCGGGCTATCTCGTTGGCGCAAGAGTATGGACACTTTCTCATCGATCGGTTCCTTCCAGAGATCCTCACCCTCGAAGGAGGCGAACGGCGAACTCGCGCACAGCGCTTTACGGACGCCTTCGCCCGCTCCTTCTTGATGCCCTCCGAGGGCCTTCGCAAAAGGTACCTGGAGCTTCAGCGGGAGCGAAAAGGAGCGGTGACCCGGGGCGATCTGCACCGCTTGGCAAGCTTCTATTTCGTGTCCGTCGAGGCGATGGCTCGACGGCTGACCAGTGAGCGGCTGATTCCGGCGGGTACTTGGGATCGCTTGCGTCAAGAGGGATTCGAGATCCGAGAGACGGCCGGACCTCCGCATCAGATCAGACCCGAGGAGGCTCTTCCTCCGCGATACGTGTCGCTTGCGGTCGAGGCCTGGCAGCGGGCTGAACTGTCCGAAGGCCAGTTGGCCCAGATGCTTCGCACGGATCGCGTTGGCGCTCGCGAGATCATCGAGCAAGAACAGAGGCTCTCGACCGAGGAAGGGGCAACGGCTGACCTGGTCGATTGGAGCGCCCCCCTCTGGCGTGTCGCCAGCCGCTGAGGCTACCTAACACGTGCCCCGAGCGATGCGCGAAGGACGACTGTTCCTGCTCGATGCCTGCTGCCTGATCAACCTTCTTGCGACCGAGCATGCCGGAGAAATTCTGGAGACTTTGTCCTACCGTTGCGCCGTTCCGCGCTTCGTCGCCGAGAAGGAAGTCCTACGTTTCAGCCGGAAAAGTACGGGTGGCGAGCAGCGCCCTATCTCCTTGGCGGAAATCCGTGCTGAAATCGGCGTTGAGATCCTCGACATCGAATCGCCGGCTGAGAGCGCAGAGCTCCTCCGACTTGGTGAGCTTCTCGATGAAGGCGAAGCCAATGCGTGCGCGTTGGCCGTCGGACGTCACGGCGGCGTGGCGACGGACGACAAGAAGGCTCTCGCCTTGCTCGCCCGCATGACGCCAGAGGTACCGACCGTCCAAACACCGGAGATCTTTTTCGAGGCCTTCGCGGCCAGCCGCTGGAGCGAATTGGAAGCCCGCCGAATGCTCCGCGCAATCCGCGATCGGGCAAGCTTCGTCCCGCGCCGTGGGGCACCGCATTTCGATTGGTGGAACAGACTTCTCGGAAGCCACCCAAAATAAACTTGGGACCCGGTCGGCCCGCCTACTCGACCCCCAGCGTGAACCGCCGGCTCCGGAACGCCGGTGGCGTCGGGCAGAAGTCTCCGTCATCGCTCAGGACGACCAACTCGTTGGGCACGGCGGGGTCGAAGAAGACCGCTTCGGGAACCAGCGTGCCGAGGTCGGCGTTGGTTATCGGCTTCGGTTTGCCGCTCGCCTTTCCGGACCAGCGGTAGGCTTGGAAGGTACCTCCGTCTGCGGCCGAGCCGGCGATAAGTATGTAGGCCTTGGCGGCCGGCCAGTATTCCAGGCTGCGAACTCCCAGGCCCCCGAGATCGAGCTGAATCGGGGCGCTGAATTTCGGCTTCTTGCCGGTCAGAACCTCGTGCGGATTCTTCAAGGTCGCGATCAGGGCCTTCTTCTTCGGGATGGGATTGCGGAAGCCGATTAGCAGTCTGCCCTTCGGCGTGGCGGCGAGCCCTTCGATGTTCAACCCTCCCGGCGCTCCCGGGGGGAGCTTCGCGGCATCATCCAGGTGGAAGGGCGCGTAGTGCTTGTTCTTCTGCAGGTCTTCGATCAAATCTTCGTAGGGTGCGCCTACGGCTTCCGCCGCGTGGCTTCCGGTTTTGATCTTGACGGCGAACAGGCGGTGCCGGTCGAGATCCTCTTCGCCGTTGTTCTTCCGGCTGTGCGAGCCGATCCAGTAGATGTCGGTGCCGAGGCGCGCCGCGCCTTCGAGGTCCGCCTTCTTCTTGAGGCCGGGCAGGTCGGAGATCTTAACGATCTCGGGGTCGCCGGGTGTGTCTTTCCGGTAGATCCGCAAGTCTTTCTGATCGTCGTCCCCGATGATGAATTGCCCGGGCTCAAGCATTACGGCGCCCGAAGGCTCGCAGGTTCCGGGATAGCGAACGTCCGTCGCGGCGGGCTCCTGCGCGCGTAGGGAGCCTGCGATCAAGAGACCGAGGATCGGGGACAGCAGGAATCGGGGGCTCATGTTCTCTCCTCCTCCGTTTCTTACCCTAGACGTGCGCGGCTTGCGATTTTACTCCCGGGCCCCAGGTAGGATGGATATCACCATGCCGACCGACCCGCCGGACCCCAACCCCCTCCGAGACAGCTACGACGCCGTCGCGTCGGAGTACGTGGAGCACCTCTTCGCCGAGCTGGAAGGCAAGCCCCTCGATCGGCACCTGCTCAACCGGTTCGCCGAGGAGGTGCGCGGGCGCGGCCTGGTGGGGGATTTCGGTTGCGGGCCGGGGCATGTGGCGCGGTATCTCCAGGAGCAGGGCGTGCGCGTCCTCGGGATCGACGTTTCGCCGGAGATGATCCGCCAGGCTGCGCGGCTCACTCCGGGTGTGGAGTTCCGGGTCGGCGATCTGCTCGCGCTCGATCTGCCCGATGCGTCGCTCGCGGGAATCGTCGCTTTCTATTCGGTGATCCACTTCGAGCCGGCGCAGCTCGACCTTGCGTTCGGTCAGATGCGGCGGGTCTTGGCCTCGGACGGCGTGCTTCTCCTCTCCTTCCACATCGGCGAGAAGACGCTCCACCTCGACGAGCTTTGGGGCCGGGCGGTCTCGCTCGATTTTCGGTTTCTCGTTCCGAGCGAGATCGTCGCGGCGCTCCACGCGGCGGGCTTCGTCGTCACGGAGTCCACCGAGCGCGAGCCGTACGAGGGGGCCGAGTACCCGAGCCGCCGCTGTTACCTGCTCGCGCGGCCCGGGCTCTCGTAATTTCTACGGCTGGACCTCGAACGCCCCGATGTCGGTGCCCAAGCCTACGGTACGCGCGAAGCCTGGGCCGCGTTGATCGGTGAGGAGCGTCCACGGGGCGAAGCCCGTGTTGATCGCCGGGCTTCCCGTGAGCAACGGAAACGTCTGCGTCGGCCCGCCGTTGCTGCTCAAGGGGCCAATCCCCGCGGTGGTGACACCGCAGAGGTTCGCTCCGCCCAGGGTCGTGGTAGCGCAAACGGTTCCCGCGGGCAGATTCGCGGCCGCCGTGTCGAACAGGTTGTATTCGGCGGTGACCGAAACCGCCGTCGCGTCGGACCGGTCGTTCCGGGCGAACAGGTTCGAGCGCAGCACGAGGGAGGCGGCGCCGACCGAAACCACCGCCCCGCTGCCGCCGATCGCTCCGACCTGGGCGGTATCGACGAACGTCGAGTTGCGCACCGTGATCGAGGCCGCGCTGCTGTAGATGGCTTCTCCGGTCAAAGTGGAGTTGCCCGAGAACGTACTGTTTTCGATCAGACCCTTCCCCTCGTTGGCGTAGAACATGAGGATGCCGCCGTTCAGGTGAATCGAGTTTTTCTGGAACAGGGTGCGCCGCACCGTCCAAGGGCCCGGAGCGAAGAGAACGGCCGCGGAGCTCAGGTACTCGCCGAAGTTGTCGCTGAATTCGCTGTCCTCGATCAGCGCCTCGCCGAAATGCCAGAGCGCCCCCGTGTCGGACTGGTTGAAGCGGAACTTGGTGCGGCGAACGGTCAGCGTGCCGTACGACATGATCGCCGCGCCGCGCGACGTGACGCCCATCGGGGCGGTGTTGGCGAAGAAGTCGCAGTCTTCGACCAGGATCGTCGTTGGATTGGCGGGAGTCGGCGAGCCTCCGAGGTCCATGCGGATGCCGCCCCCTTGGGCGTTCCAGCCGCCCGGAGGAGCGACACCAAGACCGTTGCGGATCGTCGCGCCCCGCAGGGTGAAAACGGGCGGCCGGATCAGGTCGAGCACGAAGACCGACATCACCTTGCTGCCGGAGATCGAGAGCTGGCTCGCCCCCGGTCCCTGAATCGTCAGCTCGGGCTCGGTGAGGAGAAGATCGCCCAACGCGGGATTGAGCCGCAAGGTCCCGGTGACCCCCGAGGCGAACTCGATCGTATCGGCGCCGGGATCGAACGCGCCGCATTCGTTGGCGCCTTTTTGACCCGACGAGTTGTGCGCGAAGATCGCCTCGCGCAGGGAACAACCGTCGCCGGTGTCCCAACTATCGAGGAGATGGGCCACTTTGTAGTTGGCGGCGCTTAGAGGGACCGCACAAAGGGCGACGACGAGACCCGCCATGAACTGACGTTTTCCGAGCATGAGCTTCTCCGTTTCGAGAACCGCGGGTTGGACCTGCCTGCCCTAGAGGCGGCGAGGGGCGCGAAATGGGGCCACTCCCTCATGGAACGTTTTGGATACGATCGACGCCAGATTCGTAGGCATCTCAAATGCGGAGCACCTCTTGAGCGAACGCTCGACCGGCCCTTTCGGCGCGCCCCCCGACCCGCGCGAGATCACCGAGCTGCTGGCGGTCTGGCGCAGCGGCGACGACCAGGCGCTCGAACGGCTGGTTCCCGCCGTCTATCTGGAGCTGCGCCGGCTCGCCGACCGGCAGCTTCAGGGCGAACGCGCGGGGCATACCCTGCAGCCGACCGCCCTGGTGCATGAGGCGTTTCTGAAGCTGCGCGGCCTGCGCGACATCCAGTGGCACGATCGGACCCATTTCTTCGCCTTCTCCTCACGGATCATGCGCAGAATCCTGGTGGACCACGCACGGGGCAAAATGGCGGCGAAGCGCGGCGCCGAGAGCCCCCACGTCTCGCTGCTGGATGGCGATGCCGGGGGTGTCGAATCGACCCTCTCGGCCGCCGAGCTGATCGATCTCGATCGCTCGCTCGATCGGCTGTCGTCCGAAGAGCCGCGCCTGGCCCGGCTGGTCGAGGTGCGCTTCTTCGGCGGTCTCACGGTCGAAGAGGCGGCGGAGGTGCTCGAATGCTCGCCGCGCACGGTGAAGCGCGACTGGGCGTTCGCCCGCGCCTGGCTGCTCAAGGACCTCGGCGCGCTCGGAACGGAGATGGCCCCCCGATGATTGGCGAGGAGCGTTTCGGCCGCCTGCGCGCGGCGTTCGACGACGTCCACGATCTCCCGACGCCCGAGCGCGACGCGGCGATCCGGCGCCTGAGCGGTTCGGACCTCGCGTTCGAGGCCGAGCTGCGCGCCCTGCTCGCCAACGCCGAGCGCTCGACCACGCCGCTCGACACGCCGCCCCTGCGCGCCTTGCGCGAGTCGAAGGGCTCTTCGTCGGAGGACGTGGCGCCGAGCGCCGGGGCGGTTGAAAACATCCCCGGCTACCGCCTGCTGGAGCCGATCGGCCGCGGCGGCAGCGCGACCGTCTACCTCGCCGAGCAGCAGGGAGAGGGGTTCACCCGCCCGGTGGCGCTCAAGGTTCTCGGCCGTTGGGTGGACGCTTCGCTGCTGCGCGGGTTTCGCGCCGAACAGCGGATTCTCGCCGCGCTCGAACATCCGGGCATCGCCCGGCTCTACGACGCGGGGATCACCGCTTCGGGCCGGCCTTATCTCGCGATGGAGCTGGTGCGCGGCGTCTCGCTGGTCGAGCATTGCAAGCGGATCGACGCGCCGCTGCGCGATCGGATCGCGCTGTTCCTGTCGGTGCTCGAAGCGGTCGAGCATGCGCACGCCTCGTCGATCGTCCATCGCGACTTGAAGCCGGGCAACATCCTGGTGTCCGAGCGGGGCGAGCCGAAGCTGCTCGATTTCGGCATCGCGCGGCTGCACGCGCCGGAGACCGAAGGGAATCTCGACGTCACCGAGACCCGCCACCGCGCGATGACCCCGGCCTACGCGAGCCCGGAGCAGGTGCGCGGCGAGCCGGTCGACCGCGCCTCGGACATCTATTCGCTCGGCGTGGTCCTCTATGAGCTGCTGACCGGCCGCCGGCCCTACAAGGTCGGCGACACCAGCCTCGAAGCCTTGGAGCGGGCGATCCGCGATCAGGATCCCGACCCGCCGGGCCTGGGCGGCGATCTGGACGCGATCGTGGGCAAGGCGCTGCGCAAAGAGCCCGCCGAACGCTACGCCTCGGCCACCGAGTTCGCCGCCGATCTGAAGCGTTATCTGGACGGCCGGTCCGTGCTCGCGCGGCGCGGCTCGCTGGTCTATCGGATCGGCAAGGAGGCGCGGCGGCGGCGCGGGCTCTGGCTCAACGCGGCGCTTGCGGCGCTTCTCTTCGCCGGCCTGGCGGTTTGGCTCGCCGGAGGGTTCTCGGGCGCGGCGGGCGCCGTCGATCCCAACGCCTCGCCCTGGCTCGCGATGCCCGTCCGTGCATCCGCCGCGGCGAGTTACGCCCAGGGGCTCGACGCGTTGACGCGCTCCGAAACCACCGTGGCGATCGCCAAGCTGCGCGCCGCGGAGACGCAGGATCCCGATCAGCCTCTCGTCCATGCCGCTCTGGCGACCGCTCATGCCCGGGCGGGCCACGACCTGCTCGCCCGATCCGAGGGGCAGCAGGCGCTTCAATGGGCCGGCCGGGCGCCGCGCGAGAGCCGGCTGCTGATCGAAGCGGTGGCGCTCCAGACCTCGGGGCGGAAGGCCGATGAGGTGGAGCGGCGCCGCTCGCTCTGGCTGCTCGCCCCGGGCAATTTCGAAGTCGGGCATCTGCTCGCCAAGAGCCTCATCGACGGGGGCGCGCCGGAAGAGGCGCTCCAGGTGACGGCAAAGCTCCGCGCTCTGCCGGCCGGCAGCCAACCCGCCCGGGCCGATCTGCGCCTCGGCCTGGTCGAGAGCGAGGCGCTGAACGTTCTGGGTCGCCCGATCGACGCCGCCCGAATTGCGCAGGCGACCGTCGCCCGGGCGAAAACGCGCCACCTGCCGATCGTCGCGGCGCAGGCGCTGCTGCAGGAAGCCCAAGCCCGGGACGCCATGGGCGAGCGCGATCGGTCGGTGCCGCTCGCGGAGGAGGCCCGGCTCCTGTTCGAGCCCCAGGGCGAGGGCGGCGGAGTCGTGCGGGCCCTGAACCTGCAATGCCTCGGAGCGGTCCGCAAGTCGCTTCACGACGAAGCGGAAAAATTGTGCGGCGAATGCTCTCGCCGGGCCGAAAGGTTGGGCAACTCCAGCGGCGTCGCCCGCGCCCTCTCCAACCTGGGGATTTCCCGCCGCCGCCGGGGCCTGATCCTCTCGGCGCGGGAGGCGTTTTCCCGGGCGCTCCAGATCGAGCGCCAGAGCGTTCTCGGCGACCGCGTCGCCCAGGGAAAATACCTGCACAACCTGGCGAACCTCGACATGGACCTGGGCCATCTCGCCGAGGCGGAAAGCGGGTTCCGCCAGGCGATCGTCATCCTGCGCGAAGCGAGCAACCAGGCCAGCCTGATCCGGACGCTCGGCTCGCTCACCGTGGTGCTGATGTATCGCGGATCGCTCGCCGAGGCCGAGGCGGTCCTCGACGAGGCCGAACCGATCGCGCGGAAAGCCGGCTCGCCCAGCGACCTCGGCAACACCCTTTGGCAGCGCGGCGACCTCGCGAAGCTCGAAGGAAAAATGGACGAGGCCCGGCGTTGGTACGACCAGGCCGCGGGAGCGATCGGAAACGTCAGCGCGGGAGAGATGGTCGCCCGATTCAAGGCGTCGAAAAAGCAGCTGGAGGAGCCCTCCCGACAGGTCTGCCGCGAGCTCGAATCGTCGGAGCAGGAGCTCGCCCGGCTCGGCGATCGGACCTCCGTCGAGCTGGCGGTCGGCATCTCGCGCTGCTGGAGCGACGCGGGGTTTCCGCGCGACGCCAAGCGGTGGCTCGACCGCTCCGGCGCGCAGGCGACCGCGTCGCAGCTCCCTTCGATCCGGGTCGAATTCCAGCTCGCCAAGGCGGCGGTGGCGCTTTCCGAGCGCCGCTGGTCGGAGGCGGACGAGGTGCTCCAGGGCGCCGCCGCGGAATGCCGCCGCGTTTCGCTCGGCTACCATCTGATGGAGACCCGGCTGCTCGAAGCCCGGCTGGCGCTCGGCCGGGGCGATCACCCCGTGCGGGTCCGCACGCTCGCCGAAGAACTGCAACGCGACGCGCTCGCCGGGCGCTTCGGCAAGATCGCCCGCGAAGCGGAAGAGATCCTCAAGGCCCCGCGTCTCGCCCACGGGTGAGGCCGGACCGGAACGGCCGCGGATGACGAAAGAGCCCCGGTTCGGCCGGCTCCGCTCGGCGTTCGACCGGGTGCAGGACCTCGCTTCGACCGAGCGGGACGAGGCGATCCGCAACTGGAGCGGCGACGATTCCGAATTCGAGGCCGAGCTGCGCGCCCTGCTCGCCGCCGCCGAACGCTCGACCACGCCGCTCGATACGCCGCCGCTGCGCGAGGTAGGTGGCTCCCCGGAGTCTCCCGAGCCGATCCCCGGCTACAGGATTCTCCAATCCATCGGCCGCGGCGGGAGCGCCACGGTCTACCTCGCCGAACAGCTCGGCGAGGGCTTCACGCGGCAGGTCGCGCTCAAGGTGCTCGGCCGCTGGGTGGACGCCTCGCGGCTGCGCCGGTTTCGCGCCGAGCAGAGCATCCTCGCCGCGCTGGAGCATCCCGGCATCGCCCGCCTGTACGACGCGGGACTGGGTCCCTCCCGGCAGCCCTATCTCGCCATGGAGCTGGTGCGCGGCGTCTCGCTGATCGAGCATTGCGAACGAACCGGGGCGAGCCTCCGCGACCGGCTCGGTCTGTTTCTGGAGATCCTCCGAGCGGTCGAGCACGCGCATGCCTCGTCGGTGGTGCATCGCGATTTGAAACCCGGCAACATTCTGGTCTCCGAGCGGGGCGAACCGAAGCTGCTCGACTTCGGCATCGCGCGGCTGGTCGAGCGCGATGCCGAGGCGACGGAGACCCAACATCGCGCGATGACCCCCGCCTACGCGAGCCCCGAGCAGGTGCGCGGCGCGGCGGTCGAACGCGCCTCGGACCTCTACTCGCTCGGCGTCGTCCTCTACGAGCTGTTGACCGGGCGGCGGCCTTACCCGGTCGGAAACACCAGCCTCGAAGCGCTGGAGCGGGCGATCCGCGAAAGCGATCCGGAGCCCGCCGGCCTGGGCGCCGACCTGGACGCGATCCTCTCCCAAGCGCTGCGCAAAGAGCCCGCCGAGCGCTACGCCTCGGCCTCCGATTTCGCCGCCGATCTGAGGCGCTATCTCGACGGGCGATCGGTCCTCGCGCGGCGCGGTTCCCTGCTCTACCGGATTGGCAAGGGCGTGCGCCGGAAGAGCGGCCACTGGGTCAACGCGGCCCTCGCGGCTCTGCTCCTCGCCAGTCTCGCGCTCTGGCTGGCGGGCTTCTCGCGCGGCGCGGCTCCGCCTCCCGTCGATCCTTATCTCTCGCCCTGGCTCGCCCTGCCGGTCGCGGCGGCGGCCGAACCGAGCTACGCCCGCGGCCTCGACGCGCTGTCGCGCTACGACACGACGAAGGCGATCGAGAACCTCGCCGCCGCCGTGGCCCGAGATCCCGAGCAACCGCTGGTCCGCGCGGCTCTCGCGACCGCCCATTCCCGGGCGGGCCACGACGCCCTCGCCAGAACCGAGGGACGACGGGCTCTCCTGCTCGCCGCGACGGCGCCGCGCGAGAGCCGCCTGTGGGTGGAAGCCGCGGCCCTGGACACCGCGGGCCAGAAGACCGAAGAGGCGAAGCTCCGGCGCACCTCCTGGCTGCTCGCCCCGGGCAACTTCGAGGTGGGCTTCGAGCTGGCGGAAAGCCTCGTCGAGAGCGGCGAGCCGGGAGAATCTCTCGCCGTCGTCGCGAAGCTTCGCGTCCTGCCCGAGGCCAAGCGGCCGGCGGCCGCCGATCTCCGTCTCGGCCTGGTCGAGCTCGAAGCGCTGAACGCGCTGGGCCGGCCGCAGGAGGCGGCCCTCCAGGCGCGGGGAATCGTCACGCGGGCTGGGGCGCATCGCCTGGATTCGCTCGCGGCGCGGGCGCTGCTCCAGGAGAGCCTGGCGGAGGACGGACTGGGGCAGCCCGCCGCCACCCGTGCCTTGGCGGAGCAGGCCCGGAAACTGTTCGAACGGCAAGGCGAGCCGTGGGGTGCCGCCCGGGCGTTCAACTACCTTTGCATCGCCGCGGCCCGCGAGTCGCGCCACGAGGAAGCCGAAAGGCTATGCGCCGAATGCGCCCGCCGCCATCGGCGAGTGGGCAGTTGGAGCGGCACGGCCCGCGCGATCGCCGCGATCGGGATGTCGCGCCAGCGCCGCGGCCTGATCCGCGAGGCCCGGGCGGCGTACGCCCAGGCGCTGGCGCTCGAAAGCCGCAGCCCGCAGGGCGACCGCATGATCCAAGCGCGCTACCTGCACAACCTGGCGAATCTCGATTCGGAGCTGGGGCGCCTGCCCGAGGCCGAAGACGGCTACCGCCGGGCGATCGAGATCCTGCGCGAGGGGGGCAACGAGCTGAGCTTGATGCGTTCCTTGAGCGCTCTCGCGATCGTCTTGACCAAGCGCGGCGCGCTCGGCGAAGCCGAGACCGCTCTGGCCGAAGGCACGAACCTCGCGCGCCGGGTGGGCTCGCCCCGCGAGCTGGGAAATCTGCTCTGGCAGGGCGGCAATCTCGCGCGCGATCAAGGAGACTCCGAGCGCGCCCGGCGGCTCTTCGACCAGGCGGCGGGCCAGCTCGACCAGGTGCCCGAAGCGGGCCTCGTCGCCCATTTCGAGGCGGACCGCGGGCGGCTCGCGGAACCCTCGCCCCGAGTCTGCAGCGGTCTGGAGTCGTCCGAGAAAAAGCTCGCCCGGCTCGGCGACTGGGTCGGCACGGAGATCGCCGTGGAGATCTCCCGCTGTTGGAGCGCGGCCGGCTCCATCCCCCGAGCGCAGCGCTGGCTCGACCGCGCGGCAAAAGCCGCCACGGGGCAAATGCCCGAGAATCGCGTAGAGCTGGAGCTCGCCCGAGGCGCCGTGGAACTCGGCCGGCGTCGTTGGCCCCAGGCGGAACGGGCGCTCGCGACGGCCGCCGCCCACTGCCGCGAGGGGTCCCTGGGCACGCTGCTGATGGAGACCCGGCTCCTCCAGACCCAGCTGGCGCGCGCCCGGGGCGATCACCCCGAGCGGGTCCGAACGCTCGCCGAAGAGCTGGAGCGGGACGCAAAAGCGGGGCGCTTCGGCCGGATCGCCCGGCAGACTGAGGAGATTCTGCGCGCCCCAGGGAGCGGGACGAGGATCGGGCCTTTGGAGCCATGACCCGAGAGACCCGGTTCGGCCGGCTCCGCGCGGCGTTCGACCAGGTACAGGATCTCGCCGCGCCCGAACGGGACGAGGCGATCCGGACTTTAAGCGGCAACGATCCAGGATTCGAAACCGAGCTGCGCGCCCTGCTCGCCGCCGCCGAACGCTCGACCACGCCGCTCGACCGGCCGCCGCTCCGCGAGCCCGGGGCTTCCCCCGAGTCCCCCGAGCCGATTCCCGGCTACGAGATCCTCCAGCCCATCGGCCGCGGGGGGAGCGCCACGGTCTATCTCGCCGAACAGCTCGGCGAGGGGTTTACCCGCCAGGTGGCGCTCAAGGTGCTCGGGCGCTGGGTGGACACCTCAAGGCTGCGCCGGTTTCGCGCCGAGCAGAGCATTCTCGCCGCGCTCGAACACCCCGGCATCGCCCGCCTCTACGACGCCGGAATTACCCCCTCCGGGCAGCCCTATCTGGCGATCGAGCTGGTGCGCGGCGTGACGTTGATCGAGCACTGCGAACGGATCGGGGCCACGACCCGCGAGCGGATCGAGCTGTTCTTGGAAATCCTCGAAGCGGTCGAGCACGCGCACGCCTCGTCGGTCGTGCATCGCGATCTCAAACCCGGCAACATTTTGGTCTCGGAACGGGGCGAGCCGAAACTGCTCGACTTCGGCATCGCGCGGCTGCTCGCCGAAGGCGCCCCGGTCGATGCCACGGAGACCCAGCACCGCGCGATGACACCCGCCTACGCGAGCCCCGAGCAGTTGCGCGGCGAACCCGTCGAACGCGCCTCGGATCTCTACTCGCTCGGCGTCGTCCTCTACGAGCTGCTCGCCGGGCGAAGGCCTTACAAGCTCGATCACGCCGGTCCTGAAGCGCTCGACCGCGCGATCCGCGAGCAGGAGCCGGAGCCCACCGGCCTGGGCGGAGACCTGGACGCGATCCTCGCCCAGGCGCTACGCAAGGAACCCGGCGGGCGCTATGCCTCGGCCGCCGATTTCGCCGTGGATCTCAAGCGTTACCTCGAAGGGCGGACCGTGCTCGCCCGACGCGGCTCACTGCTCTATTCCCTGGGGAAGGGTCTGCGCCGAAGGCGCGGGCTGTGGCTCAACGTGACGCTCGCGGGCGTTCTGCTGGCCGTCGGGGCACTCTGGATCTCGGGCGCTCTGCGCGACCGCCGCCCAGTTTCGGTCGATTCCGCCGATTCCGACCGTTCGCCCTGGCTCGCGATGCCGGTCGCCGCCACCGCCCAAGCGAGCTATGCCCGAGGGCTCGACGAGGCGGCGCGCTACGAAACGGCCGCGGCGCTCCGGAGCCTGCGCGCCGCGGTCTCCACCGACCCCGATCACCCTCTAATTCACGCCGCACTGGCCGACGCCCTGGCTCTCGCGGACCGTGACCAGGAAGCGCACCGCGAGGGGCAGAAGGCTCTGACGGAGAGCGCGGACCTGCCGCGCGAAAGCCAGTTGCTGGTCGCCTCGATCGCTCTGCGCACTTCCGGCCAGCGCGCCAAGGAAGCGGAGTTGCTGCGCTCGCTCTGGCTGCTCCGGCCGGACCGCGCGGAGGTCGGCCTGCGGTTCGCCGAAAGCCTCGCGGCCGGCGGCCGGCCCGCCGAGGCGTTGGAGATCGTCGCCAAGCTGGGGCCCGTGGTTTCGTCGGTCCCGCAGCGGCTGCGTTTGGGTCAGATCGAGCTGGAAGCCCAGTTTCAATTGGGCCGCGCGAGCGACGTCCGGGAGCGCGCCGCGAAGCTCGCAGACGACGCCTCCGCGCAGGGTTTTCCCGTCCTTTCAGCCAAGGCGCTGCTCAGCTTGGGAGGAGCCCAAGACGCCCTCGGCGCGAACGAGGAAGCGCGGGCCGCGGCGCTCCGGGCCGAGCGCCTTTTTCGCGCCCGCGGCGAGATCGGAGGGGTCGCCCGGGCTCTCCAGCTGCGCTGCACTTCGCTGATCCGCGACTCCAAAAACGACGAGGCCGAGCGCGCCTGCGAGGAGAGCCTGCGGCTGCGGCGGCAGTTGGGCAACCCGGCGGGGATCATGCGGGTGCTCAACAATCTCGGGATTCTGAAGCGCCATCGCGGCCTGGTGATCGAGGCCCGCGCGACGATCGCGGAAGCCTTAGGAGTAGCGACCCGCAACGCCGTCGGAGATCCCGCCGAGGAGGCGCGCTTCCGGTTCAACCTGGCGAACCTGGACGTCGATCTCGGCCACTTGGGCGAGGCCGAAACGAACGCCCGCAAGGCGCTCGATCTCTACCGCGAAGCGGGAAACGTCCTGGGCACCAATCGCGTCCGCGCGGTGCTCGCGACGATCCTTCAGCAGCGCGGCGAGTTGACCGAAGCCGAGTCGCTGCTGGTCGAGATCGAGGCCGTGGACCGGCAGGCCGGCGCGCCGCGCGATCTCGCCACGCTCTTCTGGCTGCGGGCGGAATGGGCCGCCGTCCTGGGCGACGAGGCCCAAGCCCTCGCGTGGTTCGATCGCGCCGCGGCGCTGTTTCCCCAGGCCGGCCGGGCGAGCGATCTGCCGGTTTTGCTCGCCTCGCGCCGGCAGGTGCCCCGGCCCTCCGATGCGGTCTGCCGCGGTCAGGAGAACGCGCTGCGCCCGCTCGAAGAGTCTCACCATCCCGCCGCCGAGTTGAACCGCATCCTGATCGCCCGCTGCTGGAGCGAAGCCGGATCGGCCGGCCCAGCGGCCCGCTGGGTCGAGCTTTCCCGCGCCGCGGCCACCTCGCAAAGGCTGGAGACCCGCGTGCAGTGGCGCCTCGCGGCGGCAGCCGTCGCCCTGGGCGATCGCCGTTGGACCGAGGCGGAGCGCCTTCTCGCCGCCGCCGAAGCCGAATGCCGAACCAACTCCCAAGCCACGCTGCTGATGGAGACCCGGCTCCTCCAAACCCGGCTGGCGCGCGCCCGGGGCGATCACCCCGAGCGGGTCCGAACGCTCGCCGAGGAGCTGGAGCGGGACGCAAAAGCGGGGCGCTTCGGCAAGATCGCCCGGCAGGCCGGCGAAATCCTCCGCGCCCCGCGCGGGTGATCAGCGCGGGCCGAAGGCGTACAGCACCGACTTCTCGTGCGTCTGCGCCACGACGTAGAGGCGCCCCTCGGGGGTGAGGGCCGGTGGCGAGGTGCGAAATTCTTCGGCGGTCAGGGCATGCGTGAGGCTCCGCAGATCGTGGGTCCAGATCCCCAGCTCCTGAAGGTTCGGGACCACCACTTCGTTCGAGCTTGCGGCCAATCCGGTCGCCGAGCCCAAGGTGTAATGGGGTTGCGGGCGTGCCGTGTCGATCGGGGTGTCGGTTCCCGGCTTGAGGAAATGGACCGCGTATTCGGACGGCACGATCCAGGCGTCGGGCGCGAGAGCCGGCGGATGCATCACCGCATAGGTCGCGTCGAACGAGCACCTGCGCGACAGGGTGTTGAGATCGTAGATCCGCACCTGGTAGCAGCTGGTGCCGAACACGATCAGCCCCTCGGGAGTGACGGCGGGGCTCGACATCTTCACTCCCTCTTCCTCGGTGTCGGCGCCCCAGCGCTTGACCAATCGCCCCGGCACCGTGACCGCCGCGGGATCGAACTGAAGGACCTCCAGCCGCGGATGGCAATTGTGATCGGTGACCGCGACCAGCGGACTCCTCGGCGTCGAAAGCCCGTGCAGGGCCGTATCCAGGATCGCCGGAGTCGAATCGGGCCACGCGTCGGTTACGGAAACCTGCGGAGCCAACTCGGCCGGCGGCTCGGCCGATTCCTTCCCAGGATGGGCACCCGCAGTGAATCGGCCGCCCCCGCGAAGCTCGATGCACGTCTCCCCGACGGGATGCCGGGCGAAGATCTGACCCTGCCCGTCGAAGACGACCAGCTCATGAAAGGAATACGGCGGAAGGGAGAAATCCCAATTGGAAAACAGCACGTGGACGAAGAGAAACGATTCGCCGTCGAGCGTCCAGATCTTCGCCGATCCGGAAGTAAAGCTGGGGTTTCCGAACATGGTGGGCAGATCGACCTGCCACACGACGCCGCAATCGGGCGTCAGCCGCGCCAAGGCCGTCTGGTTCTTCGTACCCGCGGGCCGGGTGACGAGGATCGCGATGTCGCCGTTGGGAAAGATCGCGGGAACCGACGAGATCTTCGTTCCCTTGAAGATCCGTTGGCAGTGGAGGCTGCCATCCGGAAAGAACGCCCAGAACGTACCGTTCGCCGTTCCAAGATAGATCGTGCCGCTCGCCGAATCGACCACCGGCCCGCTCGTGCCCACCTCCGCATCCAGCGGATACGACCAATTCGCCACCACGGGAACGTGAGTCGTGGCATTGACGAAGCCGGTGTTCGCCAGGTTGCCGTACGCCTGATCCCAACCTCCCGCGGCGCCAAGGGGCGCCGCGAGGCCCAGCAAGCCATAAAGTAGGCCCCCCACCATTCCCAGACCGACCGAGACCCGCCGGGTCCCTCCCCAATAGGTACGCATGGTTCTCTCTCCTTGGCTCTCCGAAGGGTGATGCCAAGGAGAGGCGGGAAGTCCAAGAAAAGGGGGCCAAAGTCGATTCAGCGAATCAGGGCGGGCCGAACGCCATCAGCCACGACTTTTCGATCGTCTGCCCCACGACGTACAGCCGCCCTTCCGCCGTGAGCGCCGGGGTCGAAGTGCGGAACACGTCGTTCGTCCGGGCGTGGGTGAGATTCACGAGATCGTGGCTCCAGATCCCCAGCTCGTCGAAATTCGGCACCACCACTTCGTTTCCGCTCGCGGCCAACCCGGCGAGCGAGCCGAGGATCGGAAACGGCTGGGGCCGCGCGGTGCCGAGCAATCCGCCGGTCGTCGGCTTGAGCAGATGGACCAAGCGGTCGGACGGGACGATCCAGGCATCGGCGGCGAGAGCTGGCGGATGCATCACCGGGTAGGTCGTGTCGTACGACCAGCGGAGCGACCGGGACGGCAGGTCGTACACCCGCACCCGGTGGCCGCTGGTGCCGAACACGACCAGCCCTTCGGGCGTCACGGCGGGGCTCGACAGGAGGGTGCCGTCGGATTCGACCTGGGTGCCCCACGTCTTGAGCAGGCGCCGGTCCGGCGTAGCCGCGGGATCGAACTGGAAGACGTCCAGGCTCACGGCGCAATTGTGATCGGTGACCGCGACGAGCGGGGCCGAAGGTGTCGAGTAGCCGCGGATCGTCGAATCCATGATCGCGGGGGTCGAATCCGGCCAGCCGAACGACTCGTAAAGCGGGGACGCTACGTCGATCGGCGGCCAGAAGCTGGTGAGGAAATTCCAGATGTCGCCGTAGGCCGTGGGGTTGAAGTGCCTGGGGGTCACTCCCCCTCCGACCTTGATGCACCAGTTCCCCGACTGGCGCCGGGCGAAGATTTGCCCGTTCTGGTCGTAGACGAGCAGCTCGTGAAAGCTCTCAGGATCTGCGGTCGTCAAGTCGATATTGATCGTCTGGCGCCCGTGGACGAACAGGAACGGAACCCCGTTCCGGGTCCAGATCTTGACCGAGCCCGTGGCGGTGCTCGGATAGGTCCGGCCCTGCGGTAGCTGGACTTTCCAGACGATCGTGCAAGCGGGAGTGAGCCGCGCGATCGACGTCTGTTTCGAGGCGGTGCCGGCGACCGCCTGACTGACCAGAATCGCGACGTCCCCGTTCGGGAAGAACGCCGGAGTGGAGGTGATCGTCGATTCCTTGAAGTTCAAAGAACAGCGGACGCTGCCGTTCGACAAGAACCCCCAAAGCGTCCCGTTCGCCGTGCCGACCCAGATCGTGCCGTCCTTGCCGCTCACCGAAGGACCGCCCGCGCTCACCGAGCCGTCCAACTGGAAAATCCACCGCGGCGAAATGGGAATGTGCGTCGTGGCATTCACGAATCCCGTGTTCGCAAGATTCCCGTACGCCTGATCCCAAGTACCCTGCGCCGAGGCCGGCGCCACGGCGGCAAGAAGACCGCCGAGAATCCCCAGACCGGCAGAAGCAAGCCGGCTCCAACTCGATCGTGTACGCATCGCTCTCTCCTTTAGCCACAAAATCCGTGGCGCGGGGAGAGGCGGGGAATGGAGGAAAAGGGGGCCAGGCGCCTTGCCCTGAACAAGCGTGCTTATGCCAACGCCGACCAGTCACTGGGTAAGGACTTCGAAGAGTGGGAGAACGAGGGACAGGTCGAGCCCACATCCTAACCGTAGGGGCGGAGCTTGCCTCCGCCCGAGATCTACAGCAACCGCGGGCGGAGGCAAGCTCCGCCCCTACGCCCTACCCGCCAATTTCTTAGATGCCTTCTACTTCCCCGACCGCTTCTTGAACGACCAAGTGAAAGCGAAACGGGCGGCGACCGCGCCGTCCGGCAGCCGGCCGATCGTCTCGGCCCGCACCGTCTGCGGCTCGCCCGTCTCGATCGCGCGGGCGACCGCCGCCGAAATCGCCGGGCCGGCCTCACAGGTGAACGACACCCTCGCACCCGCCTTTTTCTCGAACGTCGCTTCGAGCCCGACGATCAAAAGCGCCACCGGAGCTTTCGAGGCCTCGATCGCCGCCATCGCAAGAGCCCCGGTCGAAAGCTCCGCCGCCATCGCCTGCGCCGCGAAGTAGATCGAGCGAAACGGGTTGGTCGTCCGCCAACCGTAGGGCAGCGAGACCACGCACCGCTCCGCGGTGATCTCGTCGATCCGCAGCCCGGCAAACAGGGCGAGCGGCAGCTTGCCCAGGAAGAACAGCCGCATGAGGAACCGCGAGCGGGCTTGGCGGAGGAACTTGGAGTCGTCGGGGGAGGCGGGCATGGCCGGCGGATACTAGCTGAGCCGGGAGCTACAAGCCACGCCGTCGCAGTTGACGCACAAGACGCCACGGCTTACGCTCGCCGAAATTCGGATGCAAAAAACTATTGACCGGAGGCTCCTCCAAGGGCACCCGATTGGCGACCCCGACGAATCGCTGTGCAGCTACCTCATCAGGTTCGTTCGCCTCGCAAGAAATCAGAGGAGACGTAAGTGAGCCCTTCTACGATGCCACCGCCTTCGGGCTTTTTTCATGCGATCCTCAGCGTCATTGCCCAAAACCCCGACGGCCTACGCCGCAGAGATATCTTTGAACCTGTCGCGGACAGGGTCCAACTGACATTCTCACAACGTGCAGAGCGACTTCCGAGTGGCAGGAGCCTTCGATACCAGCATCGCATCGGCTGGAGCTTGAACATGTTGAAGGCGGCCGGATACGTTGAGTCTCCTTCTCCCGGGGTCTGGCAAATTACTTCCGGAGGCCAGGAAAGAATCCTCGCTCAGCCTCTCAAATTCAGCGAGGCCACGATTCGTGAAATTAACCGAGCGTCGCGAGCAGCGGTTCGGGGCGATTCGATCGAGGATGCCTCTCTAGAACCCATCTTGTCCGCCAGTCAGCAGGCGCCGGTGGAGCGGATTGACTCGGCGGTAAAAGAGATCGAAGAAGCCGTCGCCCGGGAGCTTTTGGAGCGGATTTCCCAAGCTCCGCCCCAGTTCTTCGAACAGCTGGTGCTCGATTTGCTGCACGCACTCGGATATGGGAAGAGCGAGGCCGATCTACAGCATCTTGGCGGCTCGGGAGACGCCGGCATCGATGGCGTCATTTCGCTGGACAAACTCGGTTTCGAGAAAGTCTGCATCCAGGCGAAAAGATGGCAAGGCTCCGTCGGGCGCCCCGAAATCCAAGGTTTCTTCGGCGCGCTCGCCGGACGCCGAGCGAAGAAAGGCGTCTTCATCACGACAGCCTCGTTTACCAAGGATGCCCGGGATTTCGGTCAGCAGGTTTCCGAAAACATCGTGCTCATCGACGGCGCCCGGCTCACTTCGCTCATGATCGAATACGGAGTCGGGGTCACGCTCTATCGAACGATTCGCCTTCCCCGGGTGGATGGAGATTATTTCGAGTAGACCTTCTCGCACCCTCCTGTCAGAAACCCGTGCCCGTAGGCAAAGACCAAGTTAAGGCACTTCGCCGAACGCGCTTCGCGCACGGACTGAGAAGGAGATTTCTATGGACTACGTGTTGGCAGCAATCGTAGGGTGGTGCGGTACGGGCTGGCCTATTCGGTTTCCGCACATCGGCGGCGGCACCGGTGGATTCGATCCGGATTTTCCTTGGCCGCCCAACTGCTGGGCCTGCGGCAAGCTCTGGGGCTCACTAGCGGCCATTTTGACCGTCGCCGCTCTGGGCTCTCATTTCGCCAACGAAGGTCTGCTGGCCACGGTGACTCTGTCCTTCTTCGGTGGCAGCTTTGGGTCGAGTCTGGTTTCCGGCTTGGGTCGCATGGTCACCAGGAGCAAGTAGACCAAACGACAAGCGGCGAGCCCCGGACCGAAAAGTCCGAGGCGCGCCGTTCGCACGCCGCGTTTTCCTTCGAGCCCTACCGCTTGCTCACCAGGTAGAGAATCGCGACCTTGATCGCGTCGCCGATGATCGTTCCGGCCTTCGAGTCCCCGGTCGCGCCATTCCGCTCTCGCCCCCGGGAAAGCGGATGAGATCCTGGAAAGCGCCGAAAAGCTCCGGAGATGAAGGACCGCCACGCGGCGCACCGGTGACACGCGACGGCGCACCGCTCCCGCGGCGCCGAGCTCCCCCACTGCAACCCGAGCAACGGGGTAAGCGGCAGGAAGAACCAGCGCAGCGACACGCGGCACCGGTGGTGCGCGACGAAGCACCGCTCTCGCGATACGGAGCTCCCCTGCTGCGGCACACGGAACAAGCGACGCGACAAGAAAAACAGGTGGTGAGACACGCCGCACCGGTTGCGAGACACGGCGCACCGGTGCTGAGACACAATGCACCGGACCCGCAACACACAAGACCGGTGCAGAGCAACAAGATCGTGTTGCACCGGAGGACGGGAGCGCTATCCCGCCTCTCGCCAGACGTTCCCGCCCTCAAGAATGAGGTGCTCGGGTGCGCATCACCGGTTCCTGGCGTCGCATCCGGCGTCCGTTGCGTTGCATCCCGGGTGACGCGCTCCTGAGAACCTCTCCCGTGTGTCGCAACAGCGGTGCTTCGCGTGATTGCACCGGTGCATCGTGTCGCATCGCCCGTCACCCGCTCCGTTGCAGCGGTTTCCCGCGCCTCAAGAAGAGTGCCCGCGGAGCAAGTCGTCGTCGAGCGGCTCAGTCCGGCGGTGCCGCGGCCGGCGCCTGGGGATTTCGGTAGCGCGTGGGAGAGCGCCCCTCTCCGCGCAGCTCGACCCGCAAGCGTCCGGCATCTGTCATCTCCTGAAGCACCCGGAACAGCGAGCTGCGATCCGGCTCCCCATCGAGCAGCGCCAGCAGATCGTTCCGGTCGAACTCCTCCGGAAGCCTCTCCAGGGCAGCCTCGACCTCCGCTTGGAGCTGCCCCGGGGGCCGACGCTCGCGCTTCTCGGGCGGCCGGGGAGCCTCCCGATCCCGAGCCGGCGCGGCGGCCAGAAGAGCCGGAACCGCGAACCCCGGCGCGACGTCCCCCTCCGCCATGGTCATCCAAACGAGATCCAACGCGCGTCGTTGCTGGCGGTGAGCCGCCTCCAAGAGCGTGATCCCCGCCTGGAGCTGCTCGTCCAACAGGCGTTTTTGCTGCTCATACTCGCGTTGCGTCATGGGTGCATTGCAACACAAAGAAGCGTTGCAACACAACAGATTGAGGCGCCGCTGTGCGTTTTCCTGGGCTCGCCAGGCTCCATCGGCGTCTGTGAAATATCATTCAGACGGTTCTGATGCGGAACTCTTGCGACGACTGCGAGGATGCGATGACGGCGAAGCCCGATAACGAGCAAGATCCGCCGGAGGCCGTACTCCAGTCCTACATCGACCGGCTGGATCCGAAGATTCAGAAGCTGGCTCGATCGGTACGGGCTGCGATACGGAAGAGGCTTCCGGCGGCCAACGAGCTGGCGTACGACTACAAAACCTTCGTCGTCCTCTCCTACTCGCCGACGGATCGAGGGATCGATGGCGTCGTGTCGATCGCCGCGCGACCCGACGGTGTGCGTCTATACCTCAATCCGGGGCCGCAGTTGCCCGACCCGAAGAAGCTGCTGCAGGGCGCGGGAAAGCAGGCCCGCTTCGTCTCGGTGGAAGCGGCGAGCGATTTGGCCCATCCGGACATCAAGGCGCTGATCGACGCCGCGATCGATCAGGCAGAGATTCCCTTGCCCTCCGAAGGTCAGGGCAGGCTCATCCTGAGGTCGGAAGGAGCGAAGCCGCGGAGCCGGAAGCCAAGGAAGTGATGGCGAGCTCGCCTACCGACTGCTGATCAGGTAGGGTCTATCCTCTAGTCCTGTCAGAAACCCCTGGTCGTCGGAAAAGACCGAGGCAAGGCACTTCGCAGAACGCGCTTCGCGCACGGACTGACAAGGGGATTACGTTCTGGCGGCAATCGTTGAATGATTCGGTACGGATTGGCCCAATTGGGATTCCTGGGTAGGTTCGCGGTGGCAGCGGTGGATTCGATCCGGATTTTCCTTGGCCTCCTAACTGCTAGGCCTGTGGCAAGATCTGGGGCTCGTTGGAAGGCATTCTGGCCGTCGTTGCGTTGCGTTCTCATTTCGCCGATTCGGGCATGATGGGCACGGTGATGCTGGCATTTATTGGCGGCAGCTTCGGGTCGAACCTGGTCTCAGGGGTGGGCCGAATGGTGACCAGGGACGGTAGAACAAACGACTGAACGGCGCGCCCCGGATCTAGCTTCTCGTCGCCTTGCAATTACTGCCGCCCTTATCACCCAGGATTGGGGGGCTCCTCCCCACGCGTAGGAGCACCCTGAAGGGCGTTTGTGTGACACCGCCGAGTTCCCCCCAGACCTTGCTCCGGCCCCATATGATTTACCAGGAAGGTTGTAGGTGCGCGTCGCCCTGCAAGCTCCATCGAAGCACTCTCTCCTCCTCGGGGCGCGTTGCCGTGCTTTGCCTCCCGTTATTCCTGAGTCTTTATTTTTGGCACAAGCGGATAGTAGTATTGAGCAAATGACCCACAACCAAAAGAGAGATCGCCATATAGGCTTGTTTCGAACAAGGCCAGTTCCACTAGATCTCGCACTTTTCAGCTGAGGTAGTTCACCAAAGGAATGAGGGGGCAGAAATGAGAAACCTGCACGGCCAACTTCTTCTTGCTTGTCTTGTCGCGTGTTTTGTTATGGCAATCGAAGGATGTACGAATCGGAGGGAACTGGCCCCAGTGCTCTTGAAGTTCCCAGAATTTCCTTGGCCTCCTCCAGAGGCTTCGGCCAGCGCAGTGATCCCCGCGCAGTCTCTAGCAAATCCTAAGAGCGTCACGACCTTTGACGATGTGAACCGACGACTGGTTGGTGCCCTCGAGTCAACTGGTTACCTAGAGAGAAGCTATTTTGCTGTGCCTGGAGGTTTTGCCCTCGCTACAAGAATGGAGCAGATAAAAGCTAGCGGCGAACCGGAGGACGCGGCGCATCGCTGGATTCTTGAGCGTCAGCCGCTTCAAAAATTTGAACTGTCTGCTTATCTTGCAGCGCTCTTTAAGGCTTCGCCGGGTCGGTACCGCGTCATTGTTTTTATTGCCACTCCACACCCTTTCTCGCAATCGGATGACTCCGTTACGTCCAGTGACGCAACGGATTGGATGAGGGAGGGAGTAGATCAACTGCCTGTGGAAGTTGGTCAAAGACACTTTGACAACCCAAAGTGCACTGCTCTCATATATGAGTTTACTAGAACTAGTGATGTCACAGCGCCCGAACTCTCAAATCCTAGTGCCATCACAGGCCGCGACCACTTGATGAGGGCCGGCATATGGGGGGGACTGGCAAAATGAGCGCTCAGATCTCATCAGACAGCGCCAGGAAATGTCTCGTGATGCTTTGGCTGATCGGCAGTGGAGCACTTTTCCTGATCTTCATCATCCAATCTATCGGACAAAAGTATGGCGCTCGAGTC
Organism: Thermoanaerobaculia bacterium; assembly: GCA_035607435.1. Classification (GTDB taxonomy): domain Bacteria; phylum Acidobacteriota; class Thermoanaerobaculia; order Multivoradales; family UBA5704; genus DASYKS01. The sequence continues at coordinate 28,337 of DATMZU010000097.1, forward strand.
CAAGACGCTTGGGGATGGCTATTGCCAACAATCATGCCGACCCTCTCGCTCATGGTTGGCGTACTTGTCTCAAACGCAGGTATGCCTCAGCCTAAAACAGGGAAGAGTGACCGTTTTATCTTTTTCCTTGCCCTTGGATTTTCTTTTGCCTACCTGACTGCGGTTATTTCTACAGTTCTCGTTCAACCCTTCGTGAAAGGAAACCCTCTAGATCTTTTTAGGATGTCGAGCCTATGGCTCGGTCCCCTCCAGGGCCTGGTCGCAGCCGTTCTCGGTGTATTCTTTATCAAGGCAGAACGGTCGGCCAACAACTGAACGAGTTGAGGTGGAAATCTGTCACTAGTCCAACAGCTATTATTTCCGTACCCACGCCGCGCTGGGTTCTCCCGAGAAGGCCCTGCACCTCCTGGATGGCTCGATCGGCAGGCGACGGTGGCAACGATTTCTTCGACGGATCGAACGCCAAACGGCGCGCCCCGGACCGACAGTCCCGAGGCGCGCCGTTCGCGTCCTGCGCTTTTGTTCGAAGCTTTACCGCTTGCCCACCAGGTAGGGAATCGCGATCTTGATCGCATCGCCGATGATTGCTCCGGCCTTCGAATCGCCGGTCGTGTCGTCGGTGGTCCAATCTTCGGTGAACATCGCGACGCTGAACTGGTGGGTGAGGGAGGAGTAGTCGCCCGATCCGAAATCCCAGTTCCAGGCGAGGCCGATCCAACTCTTCACTTTATATTTGCCGCCGTCCTTGCCGCCCCAGGCCTGGAACGCTCCTGCCGCCGGAGGGGCGTAGGAGTTGTTCTTGTCCAGCTCGCGGACGAGGTCGCCTTCGTCGAAGGCGGTCAGCAGGTCGTGGTCGGCGACGGAGCGGAAGAAGCGGCCCACCTCGGCCGGAGTGACCGAGTTGGCGAGGGTGTTGTAGTAGAGGTCGTAGCGGCTGTCGTTCGAGACGGCCGAGTTGTTGATGTTCGCGAAGCAGGTCTTATCGGCCGCGGAGGAATAGCTCGTGTCGCCCGCGCGGAACCAGCTTTCGAAGCTGTTGCAGGGAACCGAGAAGGCGCAGGAGTGGGCGTTGCCCTGGACTCTCTTGTCCACCGTGCAGATGCTGGTGATCTCGCCGACGTTCTGCATGTCGGCCTGGGTAACGAGGAACTTGTTCACCGCGAGCGCGCCGTCGAAGTGTTCGATTAGGCCGTGCAGCCGGTCGGTCGAGCAGCTGTCGCTGTTGTTGATCATGTGGTCCAGGTAGGTCGCGAGCGTCTGGTTGTCGCCGATGTCCGCCTTCGTGAAACCGCGGGTCGCCTCGCCGCGCCAATCGGAGGTGCGCAGCTGGTAAAGGTCGCCGGCCGACATTTCCGGCATCGAAACCTCTTTGGCCGCGATGAAGGTCTTCGCCGCGGAGGCCAGATAGAACGGCTCGTTCGGATTGAAGGCGATCCAGTGTCCCGTGGTGAGATCCTCGATGTAGAAGCCGACCGAACCTTTGCGGCCGTCGGTGCCGTTCGTCGTGTACTCCGCGAGCTTGGCCTTGAGCAGGTCGATTTGGGCGCCGCTCAGCACCACGTTGCCCGAGAGGACGTTGCGCGCCGCGCGGCGAATCCAGATGCCGGAGTAACGAAGCTCCGAGCCGACGTAGTACGCGTCGAGGTCAACCTCCAGGTAGTTCGCTTTTTTCTGCGCGATGATCTCGGCCTGCATTTGCGTGGCGGTCCGATCGCGGAGCGAGATCCAGCTGTCGATGCCGCCCTCGCGCACCCAGAGTCCGGCGTAGCGCAGCCCGGCGCCGGTCGGATAGGCCGCGATGTCGACTGGGCGATAACCGGCGTTCTTATAGAAGGTCCACCAAGAAGAGTAGTCGGCCGAGGTGAGATCGCGCTTGTAGCCGAAATCGGTCAAGCCGTCCTGCACCCAGACCGCGGCGTAGAGGGTCTGGCTGCCGACGCGATAGCCATTCACCCGGATCGGGCGGAAGCGCTGCCCGGCGTACTCGGCCATCTTGGTATCGAGCTGCGCGAGGGTCAGAATGCGATGGGACTTGAACGCCTTCGAGCCGCCCTGCTCCTTGATCCAGATCGCGTCGTAGAGCGCCTGGCCCGAGACGACGTGGGCGTCGAGGTCGAGCACCCGGTAGCCCTGGCCGATCAGCTGGTCCCAGAGCGTCTGGTAGGCCGCGGCGGTCAAACCCCGCTTCGAGGTCCACGAGACGATGCTCGGATCTTTATGCCAGAGGCCGCTGTAGCGGGTGGCGGCGCCCGACTTCTCGACGCCGGACAGGTTGACCGGGGCGTAGCCCAGGTCCTTCCAATGGTTCCAGGCCGCGCTGTAGTCGGCATCGACCACCCCGCCCACCTCTTGACCGAAAACGACCGGGTTCGAAGCCCAGGGACCGACGGCGAGAGCGGGAGCGGCGAGCGTGGCGGCCAGCATGAGCGCCGCGGAGACTTGGGCTCGGGTCCGGGACAGGAAGTTGGGGAACATGGCGTCCTCCTAGCTTTTTCGAGGCCCGTGTCTTCGGGTCTCGTTCGGGTTCGGAAGGAGGAACGATCGTCGCGGGGCGATTCCCTCACCCCGGCGGAAAAGACTCGGTGCGCCCCCCGAAGAATGGGCGGCTCACATCCCTTCAAAGTTACGGCTTAAGTCCGCCGGTGCCCTCGCCTTGGGTTCGCATCACCGCGCCGTCATGGCGCATCGAAAGCGCCTCGCCCGCCGCCACGCGGTAGGACCGGCCGGCCCCGTCGAAGATCAAAGACCCCTCGCGCACCCGCACGCGAAGAGGAGGAACGGCCGAGTCGAAACAGCGGACCTCGAACCGCGGACCGGCATCGTGGATCGAACCGAACGGCGTCCGGACTTCCAGAGGCGGGGTGCCCGGCTGCGCGCCCCCGGCGTCCACGTCGAGAGAACCTTGCTCCAAGCGGACGACGTCGATCGCGATGAATTGCAGGCGGCTCTCTCCGTCGATTCGAACCGTGGCGCCCCCGGCCAACCGCAGCATGGCGTTCGAGTCCTTGGCGGTCCGCAGCAGAAGGCCCTTCGCCACCCCCTCGCCGACGAGGGCCTGCCGCCAGTAGCCCTTCCCGATGGAGACCTCAAGCCGGCCGGTCGCTTGCTCGATCGCCGCCACGGGTGTTGGATGGGCGGAGGGTCCGTTCCTGAACGTGAACCAGCCGAAGGAGACTGCCGCGAGTACTCCTCCCGCTGCAGCCA
>DATMZU010000406.1:0-4661 GCA_035607435.1 Thermoanaerobaculia bacterium
GGAGACGTTCGAGACGAACGGCAGCCGCGGCGCCTTCCGCGCGACCCCTTCGACCGCGGCGGCGAACTCGGAAAGCGCCGGGTCCATCGCCGAGGAATGAAACGCGTGCGCCGTGCGCAAGCGCCGAGTGGCCTGGCCGGCGGGCAGCTCGGGCTCGATCTTGCGCTCGAACCGCTCGATCGACGCCTCGGGACCCGAGACCACGCAGAGATCCGGCGCATTGACCGCGGCGAGCGAGAGATCGGCCGGCATCCGCGCCGTCGCCCGCTGCTCGGAGAGCGGCACCGCGAGCATCGCGCCCGGCGGCATCGCCTGCATCAGCCGGCCGCGCAATGCGACCAGCGCGAGCGCGTCGGGAAGCTCGAACACCCCGGCGAGGGTCGCCGCCACCAGCTCGCCGAGGCTGTGGCCGAGCAGACCGTCGGGGCGCACGCCCCAGCTCTGCCAGAGCTTGGCGAGCGACCATTCGAACGCGAACAGCGCGGGCTGCGCCGCTTCGGTCCGCAGCAGGGCCGTAGCGGTTTCCTCTTCCGCCGCGCCCGGCGCGGCAAACAAAAGCGCCACGAGATCGCGTCCGAGCAGGGGATTGAGCAGCTCGGCGCAGCGGTCGATCTCGGCGCGGAAGATCGGCTCGGTCTCATAGAGGCCGCGGCCGAACCGGCCGACCGGCGCGCCCTGACCGGGAAAGAGAAAATAGACCCGTCGTTCGCCGGCCCGGCCGGTCGAGACGTGCTCGGGGTCGCGGCTCTTCAGCCGTTCGATCGCCTCCTCAGGCGATCCGGCGACCACCGCGCGCCGATGCTGGAAACGATGCCGCCCGAGCGCGAGCGTGTAGGCGACATCGGCGAGCGACGGAGCGGTAGGGGTTTCGTTCGCCTCCTCGCTCCTTCGGGCGCCTTCGGCAGCAGCCAGTCGCTGCGGGGCAAACGAAACCCCTACCTCGGATGGGGCGGCGAGGTGCGCGGCCAGCCGGTCGGTCGCGGCGTCGAGCGCCGTTTCCGTGCGCGCCGAGAGCAACAGCAGCTGCACCGCCCGGCCCGGCCCCGAGATCGGCGGCGGCGGCGCCTGTTCGAGGATCGCGTGGGCGTTCGTGCCGCCCATGCCGAAGGAGCTGACCGCGGCACGCCGCGGTCCGGCTCCCGCCGGCCAGGGGATCGTCTCGGAATTGATGAAAAATGGGCTCGCGGCCAGTTGCAGCGCCGGGTTCGGCCGCTCGAAATGCAGCGTCTTCGGGATCTCCCCCCGTTCGAGCGCGAGCGTCGCCTTGATCAGCCCGGCGATGCCGGCGGCGGCATTCAAATGGCCGATGTTCGGCTTGATCGAGCCGAGCGCGCAGCTGCCCGCCGCCACCCCTGGCCCGAACGCTTCGACCAGCGCCGAGACCTCGATCGGATCGCCGAGCGGCGTGCCGGTGCCGTGAGCCTCGACGTAGCGGATCGTCGCCGGATCGACCTCCGCCAGCAGCTGCGCGGCGCGGATCACCTTGGCCTGTCCCGCCGCGCGCGGCGCGGTGTAGCTCGCCCGGGCGCGGCCGTCGTTGTTGACCGCCGAGCCCTTGATCACCGCGTGGATGCGGTCGCGCGCGGCCAGCGCGTCGGGCAGGCGCTTGAGCAGCACGGCGCCCACGCCGTTGCCGAACACCGTCCCGGCGGCGCGCTCGTCGAAGGCCCGGCAATGTCCGTCGGGCGAGACGATGCCCCCCTCCTGCCAGTAGTAGCCGGTGGCCTGCGGCACGAGGATCGAGCTGCCGCCCGCGATCGCCGCGTCGCACTCGCCGTTCAACAGGCTCTGGGCCGCGAAGTGGACGGCGACCAGGGCGGAGGAACAGGCGGACTGGACCGCGACGCTCGGACCCTCGAGATCGAGCTTGTAGGAGGTGAGGGTGGCGAGATGGTCCTTGTCGGCGCCGAGCAGGCCGCCGAACAGGTCCATGGAGCCGCCGCGCGGAAAGACGTTGAGGATCGCGTAGAGGCTCGCCGAGACGCCGACGAAGACGCCGATCGGCCCGCCGCTCCGGGCGGGATCGACCCCGGCGTCTTCGAGCGCCTGCCAAGCGCATTCGAGGAATAGCCGGTGCTGCGGATCGATCGATTCCGCCTCGCGCGGGGAGAAGTCGAAGAACGGAGCGTCGAGCAGGTCGATCTCGGCGAGGTCGGCCGCCGCTTTGATCCACCGCGGGTCGGCCGCTTGCTCGGGAGTCAAACCGGCTGCGCGCACCTCCGCCTCGGCGAGCGGGCGGATCGACTCCACCCCCGCGCACAAGTTCGCCCACAGCGCCTCGGCATCGGCGGCGCCCGGAAAGCGACCGGCCAAGCCGACGATCGCGACTTCGAGCCCGGTGGTCGAATCCGCCGCCGCGGACTCCGCGCCCGGGTCGCGCTTTTCGCTCACGGACTACCTCCGTACTCGGCCAAGAATCGCAGGGTCATCGGGAGGGCCCTCCCGGCCTGCTCGGCGCTCTCCTCTGGACCCGCTTCCCCAACCAGACTCTCCTCCCGATTCGACTTCGCCCGAACCCGGCCGAAACGGCGAAACGGAGGGCAACTTCCGAGCCGCAAAGATCCTGGTGCCTTTTGAGGCGAAAATCGTGACTCTGGAGCTGACGATAAAGTCCGCGTCGGAGCGCCGCCGGCCACGGCCGCGGTCTCGTCGCTCTTCCTGGGGCGCCCTGAGGATTCCCGCCTTTGGGGTCGAGCGGCACCTTGGTAGTGTTCAGCGAAGCCGCGGCCCGCGCCGTTCCCATCCTTATAAGGAATACACCCAGGAGCCGTTCCCGCCGATGACCGATCTCGCTCGAACTTGGCGCCAAGCCGTGCGCGGCCTCGCCCGCACCCCTGCCCTCACCCTGGCCGCGATCGCCTCGTTCGCCCTCGGCATCGGCGCCAACACGCTGATCTTCACTTTTTTGAACGCCCTGTTTCTTTCTCCCCTGCCGGTCACCGATCCGTCGCGCCTGGTCGCCATCTACTCGACCGATCCGGACAATCCCGGATTCCTGCCCACCTCGCAACCGAACGCGGTCGATCTGCGCGAGCAGGTCACGGCGTTTTCCGGCCTCGCGGCGATCCGCGCCACCTCGGTCGCGCTGCTCGACGGCGGCGAGCCCGAGACGGTGCCCGCCGAGCTGGTGTCCGGCAACTACTTCACGGTCCTCGGTCTCAAGCCCGCGCACGGCCGGTTCTTTCTTCCCGAAGAGGACGCCGCGCCCGGCTCGGGCACCGCGGTGGTGCTTTCGCAGGCGCTCTGGCGTCGCCGGTTCGGCGGCGAGCCCGCCCTGGTCGGCAAAACGATCCGGATCAACGGCCGGCCGCTCACCGTGGCCGGCATCGCCCCGGCGGGTTTCGGCGGGCTGTCGCTGATCGACGAGCCGCCGCAGCTCTGGATTCCCCTGTCGCTCGCCCAGCAGATTCTCTCCGGCCCGCAGGCGAAAGGCCTGCTGCGCCGCGGCGGCCGGCAGCTGGCGCTGGTCGCGCGCCTCAAACCCGGCGTGACGATCGCCTCGGCGCGCGGCGCGCTCGACGCGGCCGCCCGCGACCTCGCGCGCATTCATCCCGACGAGAACCGTGACCTCGGGCTCGCCGCCGTTCCGCTCAGCGAAGCAACCATCCCCCAGGCGCTGCGCGGCCGGCTGGTCAAAGCCGGCGCGCTGCTCGCCGCGGTGGTCGGCCTGCTGCTTCTGGTGGCCGGCGCCAACGTCGCGAACCTCCTGCTCGCCCGCGCGCTGTCGCGCGACCGCGAGACCGCCGTGCGCCTGGCGCTCGGCGCCCGCCGCGGCCAGCTCGCCCGCCTGCTGCTGACCGAAGGGCTCGCGCTCGCGCTCGCCGGAGGCGCCGCCGGCCTGTTGCTCGCGTCGTGGGGGCGCGATCTGCTCTGGCGCCTGCGCCCGCCGTTTTTCCCCGAATCGCTCGCGCCGCACCTCGATGCCAAGGTGCTCGGCTTCACCTTCGCGGTGTCTCTCGCGACCGGCCTGCTGTTCGGTCTCGCGCCCCTCGCCGGTTCGCTGCGCACCGATCTGGCCGCCGCGCTCGGCAATGCCGCCGCGGCGATCGGCAGCGGCGGCTATGGCGGACGGCGCGGACCGGGGTCGCTTCGCGCCCTCCTGGTCGGCGCGCAGGTGGCCCTTTCCGCCATTGTGCTGGTCGGCGCCGGGCTGTTCGTCCACAGCCTGATCCGCGCCGAAGCGACCGATCTCGGTTTCGAGCGCGAGCGCCTGTTCGGCATCCCGGTCGATCTCGGCGCCCGCGGCTACGCCGAACAGCCGGCGCAGGATTTCTACCGCAGCGCGGTCGCCCGGGTGGCCGCCCTGCCGGGGGTCGCCTCGGCCGCCGTCAGCTCGCGCTTCCTGCTCGTGCCGGCCGGCCAGCGGGTGGGGCTCGCCCCCTCCGACCGGCCGCAGCCGCCGGGGACCGAAGGGGTGCAGATCGGCGTCGACCGGATCGGTCCGGGCTATTTCGAGACGGTCGGCATGCGCCTCGCCGCCGGGCGCGGCTTTCTCGATTCCGACCGGCTCGACACGCCGCAGGTCGCGGTGATCAACCGCTCGCTCGCCCGCTGGCTCTGGCCGGGGGAGACCGCGCTCGGCCGCCAGTTCAAATTCACCGGCGATCCGGTGCCCACCGAAGTGGTCGGCATCGCCGAGGACGCGCGGCTCGAAGGGGTGT